>NZ_LBKA01000230.1:0-78339 GCF_028128955.1 Bradyrhizobium sp. CCBAU 11386 | reverse complement strand
GGACGCGAGCCGCGCTTCGAGGGTCCAGTCGATCGCAGCGATGTCGTCGGCGGAGGCATCGCCCCGCTCCGCACGGCGAAGCAGCGCCAGCGCTTCCCGCACGCCGAACAGATCGGCCACGGTGGCACCCGCGAGCAGCTGAACGTCCTGGCGCAGCAGGCCGATGGTCCCGTTGGTGAGAATGCGCCCGGACTGGGGAACATGTTCCCGGCAGATCGAGGCCAGCAGCGTGGTTTTCCCGACGCCGTTGCGCCCGACGAGACCGGTTCGCTCAGCCGCGAATGTCAGATCGAGATTAGAAAAAAGAGAACGGCCGTCAGGCGTGGACAGCGACAGGTTCGACAGGATGATGGAAGCAGGCATGGAATTCCCCGTGAGCAAGGCGGATCGGCGTTGCGGTCGGGGTAAAATCCATGGCTGCGAATGTCCTGATTGAGATGCCTCTAATTAGTCCGGCAGACGCGCAAGATCAAGCCAAGGGGACCACAGCGCGTCGCGCGCTGACGTCCCCCATCGGCAGATGCCGTCAGCCCTTGAGCGCGGTGACCACGACCTCGATCAGCGCGCTGCCGCCGAGATCGGCAACGCCGACGGTGGCACGGGTCGGCAGGTTGTCGCCGAAGAACTCGGTCCAGGCCGCGTCCATCTCCTTCTTCTTGGAGAGATCGGTGACGAAGATCGAGGCGCTGACGACGCGGCTCTTGTCGGTGCCAGCCTCTTTCAGATAGCCGGCGATCTTGCCGAGGATGTTGCGGGTCTGATCGCCCATGGAGACCGAGGTGTCGTCGGCAATGGTGCCGCCGAGAAAGACGAAGCCGTTGGCCTCGACGGCGCGGTGCATGATCGGCGTGCGGATGCTGCGGGTGATGCTCATGATGTCCTCTTGTTGCTAGAGCGTGGAAGGGTGGAAGCGGTCGATGCCGAGATCACCGATGCGGGTCTGGGTGCCGCCGTTGACGATCAGCTCCGCCATCACGGCGCCGGCGCCGGGGCCGAGCTGAAAGCCGTGCAGCGAGAAGCCGAACTGGTGGTAGAGGCCCTTGTGCCGCGAACTCGGCCCGAACACGGGGATGTCGTCCTTCATCTTGGCCTCGATGCCGGCCCAGGCACGAACGATCGTCGCGCTGCGCATCACCGGGAACAGCTCGAACACGGTACGCGCGCTGATCGCGAGGCTCTTCCAGTCCAGCACCGTCTCGTTGCGGTCCTGATAGGGCGTCGCCAGATGCCCGCCGCCGATCAGCACGGTGCCGTTCTTGAATTGCTTGAAGGAGAGCTTGCGGCCGCGCAGGATCACGACGGGATCGATGAAGTGCGGCACGCGCGAGGTGATCATCAGCATCGGCGCCACGGTTTCGACCGGCACCGGCTCGCCGAGCGCAGCAGCAATCTTCCCGGCCCAGGCGCCGGCAGCGTTGACGAGCACCGGTGCGGCATAGGTGTCGGATCCCACATCGACATACCAGAGGCCGTCGCTGTAGCGGATGTTGCTGGCCGCCACGCCCTCGCGCACGGTCGCGCCGAGCTGTTCGGCCTTGCGCCGGAACGCGGTCGTGGTTTGCGCCGGATTGGCCGCCCCGTCGCGGCGCGAGACCACGCCGCCGGGACAGGTGTCGGCCACCGCGGGCACCAGCCGCCGCAGCTCAGTGGCGTCGATCAGCTCCTCATGGGTGAAGCCGAGCGCATTGAGTTCGGCGACGCGCGCGCGGCAGACGGCGAGCTCGTCCTCGTTTTCCGCGACCAGCACCTGGCCGTGGCTCTCGAAACTGCAATCATCGTCGAGAAGATCGGTGATCTTCTCCCAGATTCCCATAGAGCGGATCGAGAGCGGGATTTCGGGGACGTGCCGCGCAAGCTGGCGCACGCCGCCGGCATTGACGCCGGAAGCATGCCGGCCGGCATAGTCCTTCTCGATCAGCACCGGCTTCAGGCCGGCAAGGCACAGATGCAGCGTGGTCGAGCATCCGTGGATGCCGCCGCCGACGACGATCGCATCCACGTTTTCAGTCATCCGCGCACCACCGCCTTGACGTCGTCTTCGCTCTTCGGCACGGCGGCGAGCTCAGCGAGCGTGATCGGCTTCACCGGCGCGCGCAGCCGGTAATAGCCGATCTCCTGCGGGGTCTTAGCCCGCGCCTGCGCCATCAGCTCGGTGACCGTGAGGCCGCAGAGCCGGCCCTGGCACGGGCCCATGCCGGTGCGGCGATAGGCCTTGAGCTGGTTCGGCCCGGTCGCGCCGATCGCGACGGAGTCGAGAACGTCCTTTGCCGTCACCTCTTCGCAGCGACAGACGATGGTGTCGCCCGAAGGAATCCGGAACTGCGGCCCCGGGCGAAACAGCGTGTCGAGGAAGACGCGGCCGCGTTCGGCCTTGGCAAGATCGGCGCGGAGCGTCGCCATTGCCGGGAGCTTCGCGGCAACCGCGGGCGCCAACGCCTCCACCGCCGCGCGCGCCGCAATGCGACCACGGACCACGGCGGCATTGGCACCGCCGATGCCGGCGCCGTCGCCGGCAATCGCAATGCCAGCGACCGACGATGAACCGTTCGCATCGAGCACCGGCGACCAGCACAATTGCAGCTCGTCCCAGCGATGCTCGACACCGGCCGCCATCGCCAGATTGACGTTGGGCACGACGCCTTGATGCAACAGCAGGAGATCGGCGGGAAGCGTCTCGCGCTTGCCGCCGGCGACATAGCTCACATTCGCAAGCTGGCCGTCACCCGACGCAGAGAGCTCGGTGACGCCGGAGACGACCTGCACCTTCGCCTTCACCTCGCGCATCATCGACAGGCCCTTGGCGAAATAGGGCGAGGTCAGAAAGGCGAAGGCATGCGGGAGCGCGGCGAAATAATTGCCGCGCGCGGTGGTGTCGAGGATGCGGTCGATGCGGCCGCCAAGCCGCAAAATCTGCGCGGCAAGCAGCCAGAGCAAGGGCCCCTGCCCCGCGATCACCGTGCGGCCATCGGGCACCAGCGCCGACGATTTCAGCATGGTCTGCGCAGCGCCGGCGGTCATCACGCCCGGCAGCGTCCAACCCGGAATCGGAAACGGCCGCTCCAGCGCGCCGGTCGCAAGGATCACACGCTTTGCCTTGACGAAGGCCGAGGCGCCGCCGATGGAGACGGCGATGTCGAGGTTGCGATCGAGGCTCCAGACCGTGGCACGCTGGATGACTTCGGCATTGCTCGCACGCAGCGACTGCACGAGATCGGCGCCGACCCAGTAGTCGGCACCGAGCTGGTTGCGTTCAGTCACCGGCGTCGAAGCGATGGCGCGAAACACCTGGCCGCCCGGGCCGATATTCTCGTCGAGCAGCAGCGTGGACAGGCCGGCTTCGGCGGATGTCGCAGCGGCGGCGAGGCCGGCGGGCCCCGCGCCAATCACCACCACATCGTATTCTTCGCGCTTGGGAGCCACAGTCATCTTCCGATCTCCCGCTTGCCCTTCTGGATCTCGATCTCCATGCCCTCGGCGACGGGTACGAGGCAGCCCTGGCGATTGCCGACGCCGTCGATGGTGACGAGGCAGTCGAAGCACACGCCCATCATGCAATAGGGCAGACGTGACGCGCCGCTCACCGCGGTGGAACGCCGTGCATCCTGGCCGGAGGCCAGCAGCGCTGCGGAGACGGTGTCGCCCTGACGCGCCGCGACGGCAACGCCGTCGACGAAGATCTGGACCTGCGGTCGTTTGTCCTGTTCGGATCGCCTGAACATGGGGATGCCTCTTGGCTCCTTCCTGAGAATCTCTAATAGCCGCTGTTGTTCGCAGCACCGGCGGCGCCAAATCGACTCGCCGAGAACGCGCCGACCAGCTCCGGCTCGAGCGCGCCAGCTGCGACCATGCGCGCGATCTCGAAGGCGTGGTTGGAGGCGAGCGTCACGC
The DNA here is from genome assembly GCF_028128955.1 of Bradyrhizobium sp. CCBAU 11386. Classification (NCBI taxonomy): domain Bacteria; kingdom Pseudomonadati; phylum Pseudomonadota; class Alphaproteobacteria; order Hyphomicrobiales; family Nitrobacteraceae; genus Bradyrhizobium; species Bradyrhizobium sp. CCBAU 11386. Next base: position 74,451 of record NZ_LBKA01000230.1, on the reverse strand, counting down.
CGGAATGGCAGCAGGCGACGAAGGCGCCGGGATGGGTCTTCGACTGGTCGTAGATCGGAAAGCCGTCCTGCGGCATGACGCGGATGCCGGCCCAGCTTCGGACCACGTTCAGCCGCGAAAGATGCGGGAACATGCGCTGCGCGCGATCGGCCATCACGCCGCTGATCGAATGCTTCAACGCGCGATCGTCCAGCTCGTCCTCCTTGCTGTCGCCGATCATCACCGTCCCCTCGTCGGTCTGGCGGATCGTGGTCAGCGGATGCGGCAGGAACGGCATGGTGCGCTCGGTCACCACGATCTGGCCGCGGGTCGGGCCCATCGGCGCATAGAGGCCGACCATCGGCGCCAGCGTCTGGTTGGCATTGCCCGCGGCAAGCACGATTTTGGCGGCACGCAACTCGCCCTTCGGCGTCGTCAGGCGGAATTCGCCGCCGCTCTTGCTGATCGCCGAAACCGGTTGCTCCGGAAGATAATCGATGCCGAACGCCCTGAAGCCGGTGTGGAAGGCGCGGAACGTGCGCAGCGAATTGACGTGGCCGTCGAGCGGACAATAGCTGCCGCCGGAAACCTCCGGCCCGATCAGCGGCAGCGCCTTCTTCACCTCGGACGCCGGCAGCATCTCCATCTTGTAGTCGGCAGCGCCGACCTGGTTGTGCATGCGCTTGACGAGCTCGGTGCGCTGGCCGAATTCGTCCTCGCCGAGGGTGAGATGAAAGCCGCCATTTTGTTGAAGCGAGACATCGAGGCCAGTCTGCTGCTTCAGCTCCGAAGCGAGCCGGCCCCATGCCTGTGACGCCTGCACGGTCCACACCGTATAGGCCGGCATGCCCAGGCCCTTGCTCTGCACCCAGACCAGCGCAAAGTTCGCGCGTGAGGCGCGCTTGGTGATGTCGCCTTCGTCGAGCACGGCAACCGTCTTGCCGAGCCGGCCGAGGCCCCAGGCAATGGCGGAGCCGAGCAACCCGCCGCCGACGACGGCGACGTCGTATTCTCCTGACATGAGTTCTCCTATCGTCCCGTATCGCCCTTGCCGGCGAGCACACGGTCGAGCCCGTAGAAGCGGTCGAGCACAATGAGGGCGGTCATGGTGATCGCGATCACGCAGGCCGAGACCGACGTCACCAGCGGATCGATGTTGTCCTGGATATAAAGGAACATGCGCACCGGCAACGTTTCGGTGCCGGGTGCCGCGAGGAAGACGGTCATGGTCAGATCGTCGAAGGACTGGATGAAGGCGAGCGCCCAGCCGCTGATGACGCCGGGCAGGATCAGCGGCAAGGTCACGCGCCGGAACAGCGTCCAGCCACCGGCGCCGAGCGAGACCGCCGCCATCTCGACCGAGAGGTCCATGCCGGTCGCCGCCGCCAGCGTCAGCCGCAGCGCGAACGGAAACACGATGATGACATGCGCGATGATCAGCGCCGCAAAGCTGCCGCCGAGGCCAGCGGAGGTAAAGAAGCGCAGGAAGGCGATGCCGAGCACGACATGCGGGATCATCAGCGGCGACAGGAAGAGGGCTGCGAGCGCATCACGGCCGCGGAAACGATAGCGCGCGATCGCGAGCGCCGCGGGCACCGCGAACAACAGCGCCACCAAGGACGACAGCGCGCCAAGCCCGAGGCTGACCCAGAAGGCGTGGATGAATTCAGGATAGTTCGCGATGGTCCTGAACCAGCGCAGCGAGAAGCCGTTGGTCGGCAGCGACAGGAAGCCTTCGGGTGTGAAGGCGACGAGGCAGACCACCAGGATCGGCGCCACCATGACGATGACGAAGACAGTGTGGAAGATCAGCGCCAGCGGGCCGTTCCGTCTCATCGGAACACCTCCGCATAGCGCCGCTCGATCAGCGCATTGCTACCGACCACGATCAAGACCAGCGCGACCAGCAGCAGCGTGGCGACCGCCGCACCGAGCGGCCAGTTCAGCGTGTTCAGGAACTCGTCATAGGCCAGCGTCGCCGCGACCTTGAGCCGGCGGCCGCCGATGATCGCGGGCGTCGCAAAGGCGCTGGCCGAGAGCGAGAACACGATGATCGCGCCCGACAGCACGCCCGGCATGATCTGCGGCATGATGATGCGGCGAATAGTTGTGATCGGGCCCGCGCCAAGCGACATCGCGGCGTTCTCGATCTGCGGATCGAGCCGCTGAAGCGCGGCCCACACCGACAGCACCATGAACGGCATCATCACATGCGCGAGCGCGATGACCATGCCGGTCTCGGTGAACATGAAGGGAATCGGTGCACGGATCAGCCCGGCGGACATCAGGAGCTTGTTGACGAGCCCGTTGTTGCCGCCGAACAGCAGCGCCCAGCCGAGCGTCCGCGCCACCACCGAGATCAGCAGCGGTCCGAGGATGACGAGCAGGAAGAAGCTCTTCCAGCGCCCGCTCATGCGGTTGAGGATGTAGGCCTCGGGCGCGCCCAACAATGCGGTGAGCAGCGTCGTCAGGATCGCGATGCGAAACGTCCGCCAGAACATTTCGGCGTAATAGGGATCGGTCGCGATCTCGTGCCAGTTCTTCAGGATGAAGACGGGCTCGATGCCCTTGTACTGGCCCCAATCGTGGAACGACAGCATCACCGTCATCGCGAGCGGGATCAGCAGCACGCCGACGAACAGCATCAGGGCGGGCGCGGAGAGTACCCATGGCGCGCGTGCGATGCGCGCATCGGCGGCCCCCGGCGGAGCCGTGTCCGCGACCGCGCTCATGCGGCAGCTCCGCGCACGCTCATGTCCTCCGGCCGCCAGGCGAGACGAACGGCCTCGCCTTCGGTCGGCTGTGCCTTGCCGTCATTCTGACGGATCACGATTGCAGGGCCGCATTCGCTGTCGCACTGGAACAGCCAGTGATTGCCCTGGAAGATGCGCGTGACGATCTTTGCGCTGAGGCCCGCATCGCCAAAGCCGATTCTTTCAGGGCGAATACTGACGGTGACGGGGCCGCTGAGGCCCGCCGGCGCCGGCGCGCTCCAGGAGCCGGCCACGAGCTTCGCGGGCGTCGCGGTCCGATCGATGGTCGCTGCAAAGTCATTCGTCTTGCCGAGGAATTGCGAGACGAAGGCCGAGGCCGGCCGCTCATAGGTCTCCTGCGGCGTGCCGATCTGCTCGATCTTGCCCTGGCTCATCACCACGATGCGATCGGACAGCGACATCGCCTCGTTCTGGTCGTGGGTGACCAGGATGGTGGTGGTGCCGATGGTGCGCTGGATCTGGCGCAGCTCGATCTGCATCTCCTCGCGCAGTTTTGCATCGAGATTGGACAGCGGCTCATCGAGCAGCAGCACGCTCGGCTTGATCACCAGCGCACGCGCCAGCGCCACACGCTGTTGCTGGCCGCCGGACATGCGGCGCGGATGGCGATCCTCGTAGCCGGCAAGGCCGACCATCGCGAGCGCGGCACGGACGCGCTCGGCCCTTTCAGCGCGCGGCACCTTGCGCATCTCGAGGCCGAAGGCGACGTTCTCAGCCGCGGTCATATGCGGAAACAGCGCGTAGCTCTGGAACACGATGCCGAGGCCGCGCTTGGCCGGATGGATCGCGGTCAGATCCTTGCCCTCGAGCCGGATCGCGCCGCGCGTGGGATCGAGGAAGCCCGCGATCATCTGGAGGGTCGTGGTCTTGCCGCAGCCGGACGGGCCGAGGAAGGAGATGAATTCCCCCTTCCCCACCGACAGGCTGAAGTCGTCGACCACAGTCTGCACTCCGAACTGCTTGGCGACCCGATCGAGCTCGAGATAGGCCATGGCGCTGTCTCCGCTGCGAACGATCAGCGTTCGACCTCGCGATTCCAGCGCTTGGTCCACTCCTCGCGCTTCTCGTTGATGACCGTCCAGTCCGGATTATAGAGCTTTGCCGCGCGCTCGCCGATCGGCGCCATCTTGCCGAGCTCCGGCGGGATCACCAGCGATTTCAGCACCGGGCCATAGCCGTAATCCTTGAGCATCACGAGCTGGATCTTGGGATCGAGCAGCATCTTGACGAAGCTGCCCGCGAGCGGCGAGGCGTTCGGCTTGGTGATCGGGCAGGCGGTCGTCAGCAGCGTCGCCGCGCCTTCCTTCGGATAGACGAACTCGACGGGGAAGCCGGTGTTGGCGAAGCTCTGCACGCGGCCGGTGCCCCACACCGCGATCACGGCCTGACCGGACTGGAACAGCTCGGTCATCTTGCCCGGCGACGGCTCGTAGGCGAGCACGTTCGGATTGATCTGCTCCTTGAAGATCTTGAAGCCGGAATCGACGTTGGATTCGCCGCCGCCGTTCATCTTCGACAGCATCACCAGCGCTTCGAGGCCGTAGGTGTTGTTGATCGGCGGGATCACGAGCTGCTTGGCGTATTTCGTGTCCTTCAGGTCGTTCCACGAGGTCGGCGGCGCCCAGCCTTTCTCGGCAAACACCTTGGTGTTGTACATCAGGCCGGTCGCGACGATGCCGATCGCGACCGCGCGATCGTCCTTGAAGCGGGCGGTGTCGTAGAGATCGGCCGGCAGTCCGTCGAGCTTGCCGCAGAAGCCGAGCTGGATCGTCTGGTACATCGGGCCGTCATCGACGATGGCGACGTCGATCTGCTGGTTGCCCTTCTGCGCCTGGAGCTTGGCCAGCGTGTCGGTGGAGTTGCCGGCGACGTATTCGACCTTGACGCCGTTCTCCTTCTCGAAGGCCGGGATCACCTCGTCGCGGATGGTCTTCTCGAACGAGCCGCCGTAGCCGGCGACATAGAGCGTTTTCTGCTGGGCCGAGGCGGCCGAAGAGGCGGCAACGAGCGCCGCGATGCTGACCGCTGTCAGAAGGCGAAGAGTCTTCATGTGGACCGATCTCCAATACCGGAATGAGGTGACGTGCCGACGTGTCTCGCGGACTGAAGCGCTTCCGCATTTCCTTCCGCGCAAACCCGTCTCCGATCAGGGCTCCGGCCCCTGCTCGGCGGGTTTTGGCGCGATCTGGAGGTTTGAACCCCTCCAATCTGCCGAAAAAGCGGGCTGTCTCCAGCTCTGATGAAAAAGATCGCAGACCTATACTTCCATCGTCCAATGAATAATGGCACCCTCTGCATGCCGAAATGTTATGATTGGAAGTTGGGATGGCGCGGATCAATTCGCGGCAGGTGGAGGCCTTCCGGGCGACGATGCTGACCGGCAGCGTCACCGAGGCGGCGAAGCTGATGGTGGTGACGCAGCCGGCGGTCAGCCGGTTGCTGCGCGACTTCCAGGCGCTGTTGAAGATGGAGCTGTTCGAGCGGCGCGGCACCGGCCTCGTGCCGACCGCCGCGGCGATGGCGCTCTATACCGAAGTGGAGCGCTCCTTCGTCGGCCTCGAACGTATCACTGCCGCGGCCGAGGAAATCCGCGGCCGCCGCACCGGATCGCTGCGGATCGCCGCACTGCCGGCGCTGTCGAACGGCTATCTGCCGCGGCTGGCCGGGCATTTCCTGAAGGAGCGTCCCAACCTCAACCTCGCCTTCTTCGGCGTGATCTCGCCGATCGTGGTCGACTGGGTGCTGAACAACCAATGCGACATCGGCTTTGCCGAGGTGCCGATCGCCCATTCCGGCCTGCCGAGCCTGCGGCTGCCGGCGCTGGCGCGCGTCGCGGTGCTGCCGACCGGTCATCGCCTCGCAGAGAAGGAAGTCTTGGAGCCGCGCGATTTCGAGGGCGAGACGTTCATCTCGCTGTCGGCGGGATCGTCGAGCCGGCATCTCGTCGACCAGGTGTTCCATCGCCACGATGTCCGCCGCGTGCTCCGGGTCGAGACCACGCTGTCTGAGATCATGTGCGGCATGGTGTCGTCAGGCCTTGGCGTCGCCATCTGCGATCCCTTCACCGCGCAGGAATTTTCCACCCGCGGCGTCGTCGTGCGCCGCTTCCTGCCGCGCATCGACTTCGAATTCTCGGCAGTCTTTCCGGCCCAGCGCAGCCCCTCGCCGGTGGCGCTGGATCTGGTCGAGACCATGCGCAAGTCGCTCGCGGAGTTCGAGGATTAGATCGGCGCTCAGCCGTTGAACGCGGCCTGCGCCTCCGGCAGGTCCCAGATCTTGCCGATCGCGGCGGTGCCGGCCGCGGTGATCGCGGCCTCGTCAGCGCCGAGATAGCGGCCGGCATCGACCAGCACGCGGCCGTCGACCATGACCTGGTCGATATTGGCGCGGTTGGCGAGCGCGATCAGCGCGCGGCGCGGGTCGAACAGCGGCTGGAGATGCGGATGGGTGAGATCGACCACGGTGAGGTCGGCGGTCGCGCCCGGCTCGATCCGGCCGAGGTCCGGCCGCTTGATGACGTCGGCGGCCACCGCCGTGTTCGCCTCGATCAGTTCCGGTGAATTGGCGACATCGGCGCGCTGGGACGTGATCTTGGAGATCAGCGAGGCGGCATTGAGCTCGCCGAGCAGATCCATGTTGTAGCCGTCGGTGCCGACCACGGTGCGCACGCCGTGCTCCGCGAACCGGCTGAACGCCGCGGTGACGCCGGCGCGCGCGAACACGCGCGGGCAATTCAGAACGGTCATGCCGCGCGCAGCCATCAGCTTGAGGTCGTCGTCGGTGCTGAACATGCAATGCGCCGCCATGAGATCGGGCGCGAGCAGACCCAGCCAGTCCAGATATTGCGCCGGCGTGCGGCCGCCATAGCGTTTGCCGATGGTCTCGACCTCGGCGCGGCTCTGCGCCATATGCGTCGTGATGGGAACGCCGAGCTCGCGCGCCCGCGCCGCGCAGGCCTTGAGCAGATCGGGGCCGCAGGTGTCGGTGGCGTGCGGACTCATCGCAAGGCTGATGCGGCCGTCGCCGCGATTGTTCCAGCGCTGATAGAGCGCGTCCCACGTCGCCATGTCGGCGGTGCCGTCATCACCGGAATATTGGACCACGCCATCCGGACCCGCCTTGGCGTCGGAGGTGGAGAAGAGGTATGGCGCGCCGTAGAAGCGGATGCCCATCTCTTCCGCCGCGTCGAACATCTCGGGGATCGAGTTGCGGAACGGCTCCATCACCGTGGTGGCGCCGCCCTTGAGGAGCTGGAGGATGCCGAGCCGGGCGACTGCCATGCGCTCCTCCACCGACAGGATATCGGCGCCGCGCTTGGTCAGTGGCAGCAGCACCGTATAGACGATGCTCTGATTGTTCTTGCGGCCGTTGCCGTCCTCGCTGTGGCTGCGCGCCACCGCTTCGGAGAAGCAGTGATTGTGCAGGTTCAAAAGGCCCGGCAGCACGAAGCGGCCGGGACGGTCGTAAGTTTGATCCGCGCTCGGCTTGTCGCGTGTGATTGCGGCGATCCTCTTGCCTTCGACCAGGACCCAATGGTCGCGCAGCACGTCCTGCGCGCCGTCTTTCCGTGACAGCACATAGCTGCCGAAGATTGCGATCGTGCTCATGCGGGGCGTACGTTCCAGAAGACGGCGGTGCCGTCGAGAATGCCGGTGATGGCCTTGCGATAGGCGGTCGGCTGCTTGTACAGGCCGATCGGAATATAGGGGATTTCCTCGAACGCGACCGCCTGGATCTGGCGGCAGATGCGCTGCTGCTCGGCAAGCTCGGAGGCCGCCAGCCACTGGCTGCGCAAGGCCCCCATCTTCTCGCTCGCATACCAGCCGGCGACCTTGCCTTCGCCGCGGATGTTGGTGTTACCGGCCGGATTGAGCCAGTCGATGCCCTGCCAATTGCCGACCGCTGCGCTCCAGCCGCCCTGCCCGATCGGATCCTTCTTCAGCTGGCGCTGCAACACCACGGCGAAATCGAGCCCGGCATATTCGACGTTCATGCCGGCCTTGCGCAAACTGTCGACCGCGATCTCGCCGAGCGGCTTCTGCGCCAGCGAGTTGGTGGGCACGAGCAGCACGATCTTCTCGCCATTGTACCCGGCCGCTTTCAGGTCAGCCTTCACCTTGGCGTAGTCGCGCGGGCCGCGGAACACGTCGAGACCGACCTCGCTCGCCATCGGCGTTCCCGGCGCGAAGTAGCCGATCGGCGACACCTGGAAGGCCGGATCGGTGCCGGCAACCGCGGTCATGAAGGCGGACTGGTCGATCGCACCCAGCAGCGCGCGGCGGATCGCGGGATTGTCGAACGGCGGCTGGAGATGATTGAGGCGCAGCATGCAGGCGTAGCCGCGGGGGTCGAGAATGCGCGTGTCGATGTCGCCGGCGGCCTTGATCACCGGCAACAGATCGTGCGGCGTGGTTTCCTGCCAGTCCTGCTCGCCGGTCTGGAGCGCGGCGACGCCGGTGCCGGCATCGGGCGTGGTGGTCCAGACCACGCGGTCGTAATGCACGATCTTCGGTCCCGCCGTCCAATCCGGCTTGCCGTCGGTGCGCGGCTGGTAGCGCTCGAACTTGGCGTAGGCGTTGCGCGCGCCCTGCACGCGCTCGTCGGCGAGATAGCGGAACGGGCCACTGCCGATGACTTCGGTCAGCGGCTTGAACGGATCCTGGCTCGCCAGCCGCTCCGGCATCATGAAGCACGCATTGATCGCGGCTTTGCCGAGCGCCTGCGGCAGCAGCGGGAACGGACGCTTGAGACGAAAGCGGATGGTGCGGTCGTCGGCAGCCGAGAGCTCGTCGGTCGCCTCCATCAGTTCGCCGCCAAAGCCGTCGCGCGCCGCCCAGCGGCGGATGCTCGCAACGCAGTCGCGGGCGAGCACGCGTTCGCCGTCATGCCAGAACAGGCCGTCACGCAAGCTGAGATCCCATTGCAGCCCGTCACCGGAGATGACATGGCCCGACAGCATCTGCGGCGAGACCTGGAGAGAGGAGCTCATGCCATAGAGCGTGTCGTAGACCATGAAGCCATGGTTTCGCGACACCTGTGCCGTCGAATAGATGGGATCGACAAAAGCGAGATCGATGACGGGAATGAAGCGCAGCGTGCTCTGGGATTCAGCACGTACGATGCCCGGCAGCGAAAGTGCCGGCATTGCTGCGGCGGCCTTGAGGAGCGAGCGGCGGGAAATGGGCATTACAAGAGGCTCCTGACGGATCTTACGTATTCAACAAGACCGCACCGATCGCGGCGGCGACCGCCTGCTGCGCCGGTTCGACCACGGGCACACCAATTGCCTCGGCAATCGCCGCGCGATGCGAGGCCATGCCGGCGCAGCCCATCACCACGACGTCGGCGCGGCACTGCGTGACCAGCGCGCGGCCCGCTTCGATCAAGCGTCCGCGAATGTCGGCGCCTGCCGTCTCCGCCGCGCTCGCGCCGACCGACCAGCTTCCGGCATAGCGGCTGTCGACGCCCATCACCCGCGCCATGCGTTGCTGGCGGCGGATGCTCGACGGCGACAGCGCGATGACGCCAAAACGCTCGCCGAGCATCAGCGCGCGAAAGATGCCGCATTCGGCGATGCCCAGCACCGGACGGCTGCCCGCCGCCTCGCGCACCGCGTGCAGGCCGGGATCACTGAAGCACGCGAGCACGAAGGCATCCGCATCGTCGCGCGTGACGCGATTGACCAGCGGCATGACCACGCTGTCGGCATCGCGCTGCGAGCTGATGCCGGGCGGCCCCTCGGCAAGGCCGACCACCTCGATATCAGGCCCGCCGGAGATGCGCAGCGGCGCGACCGCGTCGTCGATCGCCGCCGTCACCGACGCCGAGGAGTTGGGGTTGATGACGAGGATGCGGCGGCGGGTCATGGCTTGGCTCAACGGTTGCCGGCCTCGTGGCGCAGGAAGTTGGCCGCGATCTTCTCGCCGGTGGTGATCCAGACGTCCGGGCAGGATTTTGCGTAAGTCAGGAACTCGCGCAGCAGGCGCAGCCGCATCGGACGGCCGCTGCATTGCGGATGCAACACCGTCGTCACCATCGCGCCCCAGTCGCGCACTTCGTCCAGCTCGTCCTTCCAAAGCGAGAGCACATGCTCCCTAGGAAAGATCGAGCGCGGGCTGAAGCGCGCGGAGAGGCCGTGCATCCAGTCGTCATAGCTCGCGGTGACCGGCAGCTCGATGGTGCCGGGCTTGCCGTCGGCGAGACGATGGCGGTAGGGCCTGACGTCGTCGCGGAACGAGGAGGTGTAGACGATGCCGTGCCGCACCAGCGCGACGCGCAGCTCCTCGGTGAATTCGCCATAGGGCGCACGATAGCCGGTCGGCTTGACGCCGAGGCGGCGCTTCAGCGCCTCGAAACCGCGCTCCAGCTCCTCCTCGATCCAGGGATCGCCGGGATCTGGCAAGAGATGATGATAGCCATGATGGCCGATCTCGTGGCCGGCCCTAAGGATGGATTCGGCCATTGCCGGATGCGCATCGACCGACCACCCTGTCACGAAGAAGGTCGCCTTGAGATCGAGCTGGTCGAGCAGCTCCAGAAGTTTCGGCGTGCCGACGCGGGCCTCGTAGCCGCCATAGCTCATGGTGATGAGCCGCTGCGCGTGCACGGCGTCCTTGCTGGTCCAGGCGCTCTCCGCGTCCACGTCGAACGACAGGAACATCGCCGAATTGTACGGCTTGGGCCAGGGATAGTCCGGTGCGGGATCGGCGGTGTTGGCCGGAACGAGCGGAATGCTCTTGAGTGCCTTACTGTCCAGCATTGATGGTCGCCTTCTCTAATCCGTTGTCGTTCAGTTTCCACTTGGCAAGCAGGGTACGATACGTGCCGTCGGCGATCAGCGCATCGACGGCCTCGAGAATGGCCTGCTGAAGTGCCTTTTCCTTGACCGGCAGGGCGATGCCCGTGAACTGCGTAGCGAACGGATCGCCGACCGGCGTATAGGTGCCCGGCTCGAGGTCCATCAGGTAGGGCAGCGTCTCGTTGCCCTGCACGGCGGCGTCGATACGGCCCTGCCTGAGCTGTGTGCGCGCATCTGCCGAGCCGTCGGTGCCGACGAACTGGATCGGATTGCTGCCGCAGTTCTTCTGGCTCCACTTGTCGATCTCGGCCGGAAACATGGTCCGGCGGCTGGCGCCGACCTTCTTGCCGCATAGCGCAGCCATGTCCTTGAACTCGGACGCGCGGGACTGCTGTACGAAGAATTTTGGACCGCTGCGCAAATAATCGACGAAGGACGCGATCTCATGCCGGCTCGCATAGTCGGTGAAGCCGGACAAGATGGCATCCACCCGCCCGGTCGCGATCGACGGCATGAATTCGGCGAAGCTGGTCTCGGTCCATTCGATCTTGACGCCGAGCTTGCGGCCGATCGCCTCGCCGAGCTCGATGTCGAAGCCGGACAGCGCATTGTTGGCGGGATCGCGGAACTCCATCGGCGGATAGTTCGGCACCAGCGCCACCTTGAGGCTGCCGCGCTTGGCGATCTCCGCCGGCAGCTCGATCGCCATCACCGATGCGCTCATGGCGCCCAAGAACGCCGCCGCAACCAAAAGCCTCTTCATCACCACACCCCCAATGTCAGATCACAGCTGAAAGAAATGCCTTGGTGCGCGCCTCGCGCGGCGCACCCAACACGTCGGAGGCGCGCCCTTGCTCGACGATCGCGCCCTGGTCCATGTAGACGACGCGGTCGGCGACCTCGCGCGCGAAGCCGAGCTCATGCGTCACCACCATCATGGTCATGCCGCTCTTCGCCAGCTCCTTCATGACCGCGAGCACCTCGCCGACGAGCTCGGGATCGAGCGCGCTGGTCGGCTCGTCGAACAGCATCAGCATCGGCTTCATGGCGAGCGCCCGCGCAATCGCCACCCGCTGCTGCTGGCCGCCGGAGAGCTGCGCGGGATACGCGTTCGCCTTGGCCGCAAGTCCGACGCGCCGGAGCAGCTCGAGCGCCTCGGCTCGCACCTCGTCGGGCTTGCGGCCCTGAACCTGCGTCGGGCCTTCGGTGATGTTCTCGAGCGCGGTCTTGTGCGGAAACAAATTGAAGCGCTGGAACACCATGCCGGTCTTCAGCCGCTGCCGCCCGATCTCGCGCTCGCTGAGACGACGGAGCCGTCCGCCCTGCTCGCGCACGCCCAGGAGCTCGCCATCGAGCCAGATGCCGCCACTGTCGATCGCGGCGAGCTGGTTGATGCAGCGAAGCAGCGTTGTCTTGCCCGAGCCGGAAGCGCCGATCAGGCACATCACCTCGCCGGGCCAGACGTCGAGCGAGACACTTTTGAGAGCCTGGAACTCTCCAAAATTCTTGCTGACGGAGCGGATCGCGACGAGAGGTTTTGTCATCGCGCAAGCCGCAATGTGCCGCGTGCAAAACGGCGTTCAAGCAGCATCTGGAGCGGGGTCAGGATCGAGACCACGAGCAGGTACCAGAGCCCGGCGACGATCAGCAGCTCGATGACGCGGGAATTGGCGTAGTAGATATTTTCGGCGTTGTGCAGCAGTTCCGGATACTGGATGACGCTCGCGAGCGAGGTCGCCTTCACCATGCCGATGAACTCGTTGCCGAGCGGCGGGATCACCACGCGCATCGCCTGCGGCAGCACGATCCGCCGCAACGCGCGCAGCCGCCCCATGCCGATCGCCTGCGCCGCCTCATATTGCCCGATATCGACCGACAGCATGCCGGCGCGCATCACTTCGGAGGTGTAGGCGCCCTGGTTGATGCCGAGCCCGAGCAGCGCGGCGAGGAACGGCGTCATGACATCGACGGCACGCGCGCTCCACAGGCCGGGAATGCCAATGGTCGGAAACACCAGCGCGAGGTTGAACCACAGCAGCAGTTGCAGGATCAGCGGGGTGCCGCGGAACAGCCAGGTGTAGCCGGCGGCCACCGTCTTCAGCACCGGATTGGGCGACAGCCGCATGATCGCCACGACGATGCCGAGCACGATGCCGAGCGCCATCGCCAGCACCGCCATCACCATGGTGTTGACGATGCCTTCGAGGATGACCTTCACAGTCAGGAAGCGGCTGACATAAGACCATTCGATCTGGCCGTTCGCAAAGGCGCGCGCAATCGCCGCCAGCACGAGGACGATCAAGGCGGCGCTGAACCAGCGGAACCAGTGCGGCTCGCGCGCGACTCGCATCCCCGACAGATCAGGGAAACCCTCCGCGAGTGCCGGCGCCGGCCTCATTGCGGCGCCGCGTTCAGCATGGGCTGGGCGACCGCATTCGCGCCAAGGCCCCATTTGTCGAGAATGGCCTTGTAGGCGCCATCGGCGATCATTGCGGTGAGCTTCTCGGTTACCACCTCGCGCAGGGCCGCATCGTCCTTGCGGAACATGATGCCCTGATATCCCCTAGCGAAGGCCTCGCCGACAATTCGGTATTTGCCGGGCTCTTGTGTCTGCGCATAAGGCAGCGTCTCGCTGCCCTGCACGGCGGCGTCGATGCGGCCCTGCTTGAGCTGGTTGCGCACGTCGATCGAGTTCTCGCCCGGCACGTACTGAATCGCCGGCTTGCCGGCCGCCTCGCAGTTCTGCTTGCTCCACTTCTCGATCTCGACCGGGAAGCTTGTGCTGCGCGTCGTCCCGACCTTCTTGCCGCAGAGATCGGTCGCGGCCTTCGCCTCGCTCTCCGCCATCACGAAGAACTGCGGGCCGGTCGCGAGATAATCGACGAAATCGGCGGTCTCGCGCCGCGAGGCGCGGTCCGAGATGCCGCTGATGATGAAATCGGCGCGCTTGGTCTGCAAGGAAGGGATCAACTCGGCAAATGGCGTCTCGCTCCAGACGATCTTGAGGCCGCCGAGCCGCTTGGCGAGCTCGTTGGCGAGATCGATGTCGAGCCCGACGAGCTCGTTGGTCGCGGGATCGCGATATTCCATCGGCGCGTAGGTCGAGTTGACCGTGAGCTTCAGCGCGCCCGCCTGCTTGATCTCCGCCGGCAGTTCGGCGGCTTGCGCGGAGGCGATTGCGGCCAGTGCGGCAAGGCCGAGAGAAAGCGAGAGGCGTGTCATGTCAGCTCCAATCTTTTCCTTTGCCGATCTTTCCCTTTTGACGACGCCTGCCAGCGCCGTGCCACCTGTTCAGTCGGCGTCGAGAACGGCCGGCTCGATGACGCCGGCGCGTTCGGTGATCACCCTGTATTGCTCGGGCCGCCGGTGGGCGGCGAAATTGAACATCTTGTCCTTGCCCTGGCGGCAGAGGTCGAGATCGATGTCGGCGACGATCACCTCGTCCGCGAGCGTCTGCGCCTGCGCGACGATGCGGCCGTTGGGATCGACGATACAGGAGCCGCCGATCAGCCCGGAGCCGTCCTCCTCGCCCGCCTTGGCCACCGAGATCGCCCAGGTCGCGTTCATGTAGGCATTGGCCTGCGTCACCAGTGTCGAGTGGAAGGTGCGCAAGGCGCCGTCCTCGGTGGTGCCCCCATTCGGATCGTAGGCGGCCGAATTGTAGCCGATGCAGACAAGCTCGACGCCCTGCAGACCGAGCACGCGCCAGGATTCCGGCCAGCGGCGATCGTTGCAGATCATCATGCCCATGATGGCGTGGGCCCAGGCCGAGCCGGCGCGGAAGGCGGGAAAGCCGAGATCGCCATATTCGAAATAGCGCTTCTCGAGCTGCTGGTAGCGCGCGCCCGGGCGCGGCTCGACCGAGCCCGGCAGATGCACCTTGCGATAGCGGCCGAGAATCTCGCCGTCGCGATCGACCAGGACGGCGCAATTGTAGCGGCGGCCGTCCGGCGTCAGCTCGGCATAGCCGACATAGAAGCCGACGCGCAGTGCACGCGCACGGTCGAACAGCTTCGCCACGGCCGGGTTCGGCATGCCGCGCTCGAAATAATGGTCGAGCACCTCGCCTTCGAGCAGCCAGCGCGGAAAGAAGGTGGTGAAGGCAAGCTCCGGAAACACCACGAGGCTGGCGCCACGGCCGGCGGCCTCCTCCAGCAGCGCAAGCATGCGCGAGAGCGTGTGCTCACGCGTATCGGCTTTTTGCGTCGGGCCCATCTGGGCTGCGGCGGCGCGAAGGACACGAACCAAGATTGCCTCCAATCTGTGCGCAGTGCTGCCTCAATGGGCGAATGAACCCTTTGATGCGACGTGCAAATCCGCTGCCATTACGCGGAAGCGGGGCTGCAAAATCAATTCGTTCTGTTATGATCTTTTGGCCCTGAGTATAACCGGCAGTGATATGAACCTGCGTCAGCTCGAGATCCTGCGCGCCGTCATCCGCCACCGCACCACGGTCGCGGCGGCGGACGAACTGGCACTGTCGCAGCCCGCGGTCAGCAACGCGCTGAAGACGATGGAGGCGCAGGCGGGCTTTGCGCTGTTCGAGCGCGTCAACAACCGGCTGTTTCCGACTGCCGAAGCGATGGCGCTCTACAAGGAGAGCGAGGCGATCTTCGCGCTGCACGCAAAACTCGAGGACCGCGTGCGCGATCTGCGCGAGAATCGGTCCGGACATCTTGCGATCGTGGCAACGCCGCCGCTTGCCTACAGCATCATCCCGTCCGCGCTATCCAGCTTCCTGCGCCGCCGCCCGGAGACGCGCGTCTTCTTCGACGTGCGGCGCTACGAGGGCATCATCGAGGGTGTGCTCAGCCGTGTCGCCGAACTCGGCTTCGCGCTCGGGCTGACGCATCATCCCGGCATCGCGCATGAGGTGGTGCACACCGGCGAGATGGTGTGCGTGCTGCCGCCGCAGCATCCGCTCGCCGACAGGCCCGTGATCTCGGCGGCGGATCTGTCCGGCCTGCCCTTCATCGGGCTCGAGCGCGGCACGCGGCTTGGCGAGGCCGTGCGCGACAGTTTTGCGCGTGCCAGTGCGCCATTCCAGCCGACGGTCGAGGTGCGCTACTGCAACACCGCCTGCGTGCTCGCCGCCGCCGGCGTCGGTGCCGCGGTGGTCGATCCGTTCTCGCCGCGGCAGAACGGCGGCAATGGCCTCGTCGTCCGGCCGTTCACGCCGACGACCCACGCGGTCGCCTACATGCTGTGGTCGGAAGCCGAGCCGCTGTCACGCCTCGCCAAGGCCTTTCTCAACGAGGTGCGGAAGGAGAGCGCGCTGCTGGAAAGCACAGCGCCACACCAGCAACATGGGGCAGAAGGCGACTGAGCTTCGCAACCTTTTACCTTGGGGGGCACATGGCACGCATCACCATCATCGAGACGGGACAAGTCCCGCAAAAATATCGCGAGCGCCACGGCTCGTTTCCCGACATGTTCGAGCGCATGGTCCGCGCCGAGGATCCGACAGCCACGGTCGACGTGGTCAGCATCCCGAACGGTGACGCGCTTCCCGATCCAGGCAAGCTCGAAGCCGTGCTGATCACCGGCGCGGCCGCCGGCGTCTATGACGGGCTCGACTGGATCGCGCCGCTCGAGGACTTTGTCCGTAAAGCCTACGCCAGCAAGACGCCGATGGTCGGCGTCTGCTTCGGCCATCAACTGATTGCGCAGGCGCTCGGCGGCACCGTGCGCAAGTCCGAGAAGGGCTGGGGCATCGGCCGGCATGTCTATCAGGTGCTGCCGGAGAACGGCGTCGTCGAAGGCGAAGCGGTCGCCATCGCCGCCTCGCATCAGGACCAGGTGATCGAGCCGCCGAACGACGCACTGACGATCCTCTCGTCCGAGTTCACCCCGCATGCCGGCCTGCTCTACGCCAACGGCGCGACGCTGACCGTGCAGCCGCATCCGGAGTTCGACGTGGAGTTCGCCGAAGTGTGCTGCGAACTGCGCGACGGCAAGGTGCCGGAGGATGTCGTCGCCACGGCACGGACGTCGCTGGCGCAGCCGCTGGACAGCGCGAAGCTCGGTGGGGCGATTACGAGGTTTCTGGCGCGCAAGTCTCTCCCCTCATCCTGAGGAGCGCGCTCTCGCGCGCGTCTCGAAGGATGAAGGCCCGGATGCGGCAGCAGGGCCTGCATGGTTCGAGACGCCGCTTCGCGGCTCCTCACCATGAGGATTGAGAGTTGCTTGCGCGGCTCAGAACGGGTCAGTCCCAAGCCCCGCCACATCCGCCGGCCGCGGACCCGGCGCGGGCCAGTGAAACCGGCGGTCCTTCTCGGCAATCATGATGTCGTTGATCGACGCCTCGCGCCGCTTCATCAGGCCGTGCTCGTCGAACTCCCACTGCTCGTTGCCGTAGGAGCGATACCATTGGCCGCTCGCATCGTGCCATTCGTACTGGAAGCGCACGGCGATGCGGTTGCCGTCGAAGGCCCAGAGGTCCTTGATCAGGCGGTAGTCGTGCTCCTTCTCCCATTTGCGGGTGAGGAAGGCGACGATGGCCTCGCGGCCCTGGAAGACTTCCGAGCGATTGCGCCAGCGGCTGTCCTCGGTGTAGGCGAGCGAAACGCGCACTGGATCGCGTGAATTCCAGGCGTCCTCGGCCATGCGGGCCTTTTGCGCGGCGGTCTCTTTCGTGAAGGGCGGAAGCGGCGGGCGCGACATGATGGCCTCATCGGTTGGTCGGGGCCGCAAATCTATCGCCGCAGCCGGCGGAGTCGAGTGGCCATCAGCTATCGGGCGATCACGAAATCAGATCAGCCTTCATCAACGTGCGGATCGATTTCGGGATCGGCTGGGCACGGCCGCCGCTGATGAAGGCGACGCGCACTTCGGCCTTGACCAGCACATCCTCGCCGCGCCGGACCTCCTGTGCGAGCATGATGGAGGCCCCCTTTACCGCGACCGGCCAGGTCACGACGTCGAGCACGTCGTCCATCCGCGCGGGCTTGAGGAAATCGAGGTGCATCGAGCGCACCACGAAGGCGAAGCCGGCGTCCTCCGTCGCGGGCTGCTCGAACAGCGCCTGCTGCTCGGCGCCCATCAGCCGCAGATGATTGGTGCGCCCACGCTCCATGAAGCGCAGATAATTGGCGTGATAGACGATGCCGGAGAAATCCGTGTCCTCGTAGTAGACGCGGACCTGCATGTGATGGCGGCCGTCGCGGATCTCGCCGTCAAGATGGGCAGTCACGTCGCGTGCCTCTTCGCTTTTTTTTGCTACCGGCCCGTTTTGCGCAAAAACGGCCGGCCGTGCAAGCGCAGGCTACGCCACCGCCGGCCCCGCCCTCCCCAGCGTCACCTCGACGATCTCCGGCGGCACGCCGACACGGAGCGGCATGATGCTGCAACCGAGGCCGCCGGAGATGATGACGTCGCATTTCAGCCTGATATGACCATAGGCGAGCCGGAGGCCGTGCTGCCGCGGAACGGCCGGCGACCAGCCGAGCAGGCGGACCTGGCCGCCATGGGTGTGGCCGGACAGTTGCAGCGCGACGCGCGCGGGCACGCGCGGGGCGATGTTGGGCTCGTGCGCGAGCAGGATGATCGGCGCGTCGTCCGTGACCTTGGCGAGCGTCGCTGTGAGATCGTCGGCACCGAAGCGCCCCGTGCGCCGGAAGCGCCGCGCCGGCAGGAAGGCGAGCTGATCGCCGAGGCCGGCGAGCCAGAACGGGCGACCGTCCTTGGTGAGACGCACGGCGTCGTTCTCGTAGACCGGAATGCCGGCCGCCTCCAGCGCACGATGCGCCACCGTCGGGCCATGCCCGGCCTGCTGCACGACCCTGTCCACCCAATAATCGTGATTGCCCATGACGGCATGGACGCCGAGCGGCGCTTTCAGGCCCGCGAGCACCCTGGCCCATTCGTTCGCGGGAATGATGCGCGTGACCTGGTGAAGTCCGGCGACATAGTCGCCGAGCAGCACGATGAGGTCGGCATTCAATCCATTGGTGCGGTCGACGATGGCCTCGATCCGCTCCAGCGACATCCAGGGATCGCAGGCATGGACGTCGGCGATCACGGCGATCTTGAGCGGCAGATCCGCCGGCCATTGCCGCGGGGTCGGATGATAGCGGGTGACGCCGAGCCGCAGCACCGGCTCGATACCGACGCCGTAGGCGGCGGTCGAGACACCGAGGGCGGACAGGCCGCCGAAGGAACGGATGAGATGACGGCGCGTGATCATAGAAGTCCGCTTCTGCTACGGCGTCTTGATGCGGTCCGATTGAAGCGGAATTGGGGTACGCTCGTGCAGACCGTCTGCATCCCGGTGCAGACCGTCTGCACAAGGGCTACCATCGGCTCTCGCCGACCAGCGCATCCAGCCGCGCCTTCAATTCGTCGGGCGCGCGGTAGTACCAGACACCGCCGAGCAGATCGCGAAAACGTGCATCGGCGCGCGCCTCGCGCTCGATGCGATCGATCGTCCCGACGCTGATCACGTCTTCGAGGGGACCGGCGGCCAGCAGCGACAACAGCACCGGGTTGGACTCGATCTTGAGGATCTCCAGGATCAGGTCGATCATCCTGTCGGGATCGTCCTCGCGCAGGTCGCGCTCGAAATCCATGATCGCGAACAGATTGTCGTCCTGGTCGCGCTCGGATCTGGAATATTGCTCGACCCAGGCGCGCGCAAGCTCGGCGACCGACAGGTTGGCACAATCGAGCGGCTCGCGCGGCGTGCGCTGCGCCAGATGGTCGGCATGCCACGCCTCGCGATCGGCGAGGCCTGCAATGCGCGACATCAAGGGATCGTCGGGACCGACATGCACGCCGCCCAGCAGCCAGCGCAGCCGGTCATTGTGCGCGGCTTCCTGCTCGACACGCGCCATCACCTCCGTGCCATGCGCATAGAATAGCGCCAGCAGGAACTTGTCGTTGAGCTGCATCACCGTCGGCTTGTCGGCCTCGGTCTTGAGAACATCGAGCACGAGATCGAGGGCGGCTTGCGGCCTGCGATGCGGCAGATGGTCGAAATAGATCTTGATGGCCCAGATGCTGCCGACCTGGTCGCGACGGCTGACGCGCTGAAGCGCGCACCACATCGACGCCAGCTCGCCAAGCGGCATCGAATCCAGCAGCGCCTCGGTCTCGTCGGGCGTGCGCAGCTGCGGCGCGGCCGCGATGGTCTCGAGCAGCCTCGTGTCGTCCGTCGGCGCCATTCCTTCCCACTCCAGTCCGTGTGCGGCAATCCTGCTCGCCGCGCGTTCGGATTAGTGCCGGGATGGAACCGGTGGGTTCACCGACTGCGGCGATCAGTCGTCGCTTTCGTCGGTGCCGAACAGGCCGAACTGTGCCGCATCGCGATTGGGTTCGGCGAGGCCGAGATGGCGGAAGGCGTGCGAGGTGAGCAGCCGGCCGCGCGGGGTGCGCTGGAGATAGCCGCACTGGATCAGATAGGGCTCGATGATGTCCTCGATCGCATCGCGCGGCTCGGAGAGCGCTGCGGCCATCGTCTCGACACCGACGGGACCGCCGCCATAGTTCATCGCGATGGTCGTGAGATAGCGGCGGTCCATGGCATCCAGGCCCGCGGCGTCGACCTCGAGCGCACTGAGTGCGTGATCGGCGATCTTGCGATCGATCGTGTCGGCATTCGCAGCCGAAGCGAAGTCGCGCACGCGCCGGAGCAGGCGCCCGGCGATACGCGGCGTGCCGCGGGCGCGGCGCGCGATCTCGTTGGCGCCATCCGCACTCATGCCGACATTGAGCACGCGCGCGCCGCGAGTGACGATGCTTTCCAGCTCTTCGATGGTGTAGAAATTCAGCCGCACCGGAATGCCGAAGCGGTCGCGCAGGGGATTGGTGAGAAGACCCGCGCGCGTGGTGGCGCCGACCAGAGTGAACTTCGACAACTCGATCTTCACCGAGCGCGCCGCCGGGCCCTCGCCGATGATGAGGTCGAGCTGAAAATCCTCCATCGCGGGATAGAGCACTTCTTCCACCGCAGGGCTCAGGCGATGGATCTCGTCGATGAAGAGCACGTCGCGCTCTTCGAGATTGGTCAGCAGGGCGGCGAGGTCGCCGGCCTTGGCAATCACTGGGCCCGACGTGGCGCGAAAGCCGACGCCGAGCTCCTTGGCCACGATCTGCGCGAGCGTGGTCTTGCCGAGGCCGGGGGGCCCGACGAACAGCACGTGATCCAGCGCCTCGCCGCGCTTGCGCGCCGCCTCGATGAAGATCGAGAGATTCTTGCGGGCCTGCTGCTGGCCGACGAAGTCGGACAGCGATTGCGGGCGCAGCGCGGTGTCACCGACGTCATCGGAGCGGCGCTCGGGCGTGACCATGCGGTTGGGCGTTGTCATATGGCCAGCCTATCAAACAATCTTCCGACGCACAGGGACAGCTGGACGTTAACGACCAAGATCGCGCTCTGCACCCACACCTCGGGCTCCCCGACGAAATCGAGCGACTTGGCCGTCGAGACCATAAGCACGAAATACAAGGCGGGCGCGAGAAGAAGGACATTCCACCACGCCACACGCCCACGGAGTCGTCCAATCCCGACAATGACCGCCGAGGCAATGAGAGCGGGCAAAGCCCACATCTTCAAACCAAGCAGCGTAATTCCGATCGCGTCGCGCGAGATCGAGAAACAGCGAACGACTCGGCTGAGGAAACATCCGGAAGCCGAAAACGCGATTGTTTCGAGAATACCCGCGATCACTGTCATCAGGAAAACAACGAGGAAGGCGCGTCCGAGATTCACCAGCTCCGGCCTACCTGATCCTTCGGCGTATAGGCCAGAACTCACTTCGCGAGCTCCTTCAGCCCGAGCCGGATCAGTTGCGCCGTCTCGGCATTCTCGCCCGCACTCCGCGATGCGGATGCAATCGCGGCGGCGGCCTGCGGCTGGCCGTAGCCGAGATTGACCAGCGCGGAGATCGCGTCCGCGACGGGCCGCGGCGCGCGCTGGTCGTCGACGGCGCCGGCAAGATGCACCACCGCCGGATCGACATTGGCAAAGGCGGGCGCCTTGTCCTTCAACTCGGTGACGATGCGCTCGGCGACCTTGGGGCCGACCCCGGGCGTGCGCGCCACCGCGGCCTTGTCGCGCAGGGCAATCGCATTGGCGAGGTCGGACGGCGCCAGCGTGCCGAGCACGGCGAGCGCGACCTTGGCGCCGACGCCCTGCACGGTCTGGAGCAGGCGAAACCATTCGCGCTCCTGGTCGGTGCGAAAGCCGAACAGCTTGATCTGGTCCTCGCGGACATAGGTCTCGATCGACAGCACGGCGGCCTCGCCCGGCGCGGGCAGATGCTGGAGCGTGCGCGCCGAGCAATGCACCTGGTAGCCGACGCCGCCGACGTCGAGGATGACATAGTCCTCGCCGTAGGAATCGATCAGGCCCTTCAGCTTGCCAATCATATCCCCACCACCTTCAGCCTGAGCGCCGTGCTCTGGCGGTGATGGGCGTGGGTGATGGCGATGGCGAGCGCGTCGGCGGCGTCGGCTGACGGCGGCTCGGCTTTCGGCAGCAATATCTTCAGCATCATCGCGATCTGTTGCTTGTCGGCATGGCCGGCACCGACCACGGTCTTCTTCACCTGGTTCGGCGCGTATTCGGCGACGCTGATGCCGAACATTGCGGGCGCCAGCATGGCGACGCCGCGGGCCTGGCCGAGCTTCAGCGTCGCAACGCCGTCCTTGTTGACAAAGGTCTGCTCGACCGCCGCTTCCATCGGCTTGTGATCGGACAGGACCGCCGCGAGCCCTTCATGGATCGCAAGCAGGCGGCTCGACAGTGGCAGGTCGTCCGGCGGTTCCACCGAGCCGCAGGCGACATAGATCAGGCGATTGCCCTCGGCCTCGATCACGCCCCAGCCGGTACGGCGCAGGCCGGGGTCGATGCCGATGATGCGAACGGGGCCACGAATCGGGAGCGCAGTCATGGGCCAGTGATAGCGGCTGGCTGCTTGGAGCGAAACAGAAACAGAACGAAAGTAACAGGGGAAGTGGGGCGCATGAGGCGGGTGCTGCCCGCCACATTCTCCGATGTCATACCCGCGAAGGCGGGTATCCAGTACGCCGCGGCCTCTCCGTATCCTCCCGGCGTCTCTGGAATACTGGGTCGCCCGGTCAAGCCGGGCGACGACAGCGGAGAGTGCAGCCCTACCCGCCCATCTTCGCCATCAGCGCGTCCGACACCTCGAAATTGGCGTAGACGTGCTGGACGTCGTCGTGCTCGTTGAGCAGGTCCATCAGCTTGAGCAGCTTCTCGCCGGTCTCGTCGTCCACGGCGACCGTGTTCTGCGGCTTCCAGATCAGCGCGGCCTTGCGCGGCTCGCCGAACTTGGCTTCCAGCGCCTTGGCGACGTCGCGATAGCCTTCGGTCGAGGCGTAGATCTCGTGGCCGCCTTCGCCCGAGATCACGTCGTCGGCGCCGGCCTCGATCGCGGCATCGAGCACGGCGTCGTCGGAGGCGACGCTGCGGTCGTATTCGATGATGCCGGTGCGATCGAACATGAAGGAGACCGAGCCGGTTTCGCCGAGGTTGCCGCCTGACTTGGTGAAGAAGGAGCGGATGTCGGAGGCGGCGCGGTTGCGGTTGTCGGTCAGCGCCTCGACGATGACGGCGACGCCGCCGGGACCATAGCCCTCGTAGCGGATCTCGTCATAGTTCTCGCCGTCGCTGCCGAGCGCCTTCTTGAT
Source organism: Bradyrhizobium sp. CCBAU 11386 (assembly GCF_028128955.1). Taxonomy (NCBI): domain Bacteria; kingdom Pseudomonadati; phylum Pseudomonadota; class Alphaproteobacteria; order Hyphomicrobiales; family Nitrobacteraceae; genus Bradyrhizobium; species Bradyrhizobium sp. CCBAU 11386. The sequence continues at coordinate 51,249 of NZ_LBKA01000230.1, read as the reverse complement.
CGCGCGCTCGATATTGTCCTTCGGCATGTTCTCCTGGCGCGCGGCGATCACGGCGGCGCGCAGGCGCGGGTTCATGGCGGGGTCGGGCGTCCCCAGCTTGGCGGCGACGGTGATTTCCCGCGCCAGCTTGCCGAACAGCTTCGACTTCTGGGCATCCTGCCGCCCCTTGCGGTGCATGATGTTCTTGAATTGGGAATGTCCGGCCATGCGTGGTCTCGTAAAGGAATCGTCAGCCAAGGTGAGGGTGGGAAGCGCGGCCTTATAGGCCGCCAACCCACCGAAATCAAAGAGGCTCTGCGACTTTAAGGTAACACAGTAATGCCTCGCGCCTAGATGTCAGGCATCGTTAACCCTGACTTCATTCCGGGCTGCGAAAATAACGTCCGACCGTCCCCCGACAAGAGAGACCTGATGGCGTTCGGACTATTTCGGAAGCGTCTGCCGGACATGGCTGCGCCTGCGGCCGCCCCGCAGGCCGCACAGCCGCCGGCCCATTCCGAGCCCGGCCCGGCCACGGAGGGCGATTCTGCCAGGGAAATCCTGGAACTGCTGGAACTCGAGCTGGGCGCGATGATTCGCCAGCTCGAGCGCGCCGCCAATTCGGTAGCCGGCGGCGCCGAAGCGACCGCCGTGACGCTTGCGGCCATTCGCGACCGCACCGACGCCCTGACCGGCCGCACCAACGCCGCGCAGTCGACCGCATCCACCTTCGCCCATGCCGCCGACAAGTTCACCCAGTCCGCCCAAGGCATCGGGGCGCAGGTTCGCGCGGCCGGCAAGCTCGCCGACGAGGCCAGTGCCGCGGCGCAGGAAGCCCGCGCCAATGTCGACCGCTTGCGGGAATCCTCCGCCGCCATCGGCAACGTCGTCAATCTGATCGCGCAGATCGCGCGGCAGACGACGCTGCTCGCGCTCAACTCGACCATCGAGGCCGCGCGCGCCGGCGCTGCGGGCAAGGGTTTTGCGGTCGTCGCCACCGAAGTGAAGGCACTCGCGGTGCAGACCCAGGGCGCGACGGAAGAGATCACCAAGAAGATCGACGCGCTCCAGCGCGACGCCGCCGGCTCGGCCGATGCCGTGCACCGCATTTCGCAGGCGATCGAGGCGATCCGCCCTGTCTTCGAGACCGTCAATGGCGCGGTCGCCGAGCAGAACGCCACCACGAGCGAAGTCTCCGGCAATGCCGCCAGCGCGTCGGAGTTCATCGTCTCGGTCGGCCAGAGCGCGGCCGAGATCGATGCTGCAACCAAGGCGGCCGAGACCCACGGCGAGAACGTCGCCAGCGCCGGCAAGGCGGTCACCACCTTCGCACAGAAGCTGAAATCGCGCTGCGCGGTGCTGCTGCGCCAGAGCGAGCACGACGACCGCCGCAAGACCGAGCGGCTGCCCTGCCATCTCAAGTTCGAGAGCGCGCGCGCCGTGATGCCGGTCTATGAGATCGCGATGGACGGCGTGCTGCTCGGCGGTGCGGACGCAGGCCGGCTGGCACCGCAAGCGATGATCGAAGGCAGCCTCGAACAGGTCGGCGCCTGCCGCCTGCGCGTCGTCGAGCAATCCAAGGCCGGAGCCCGCGCGCATTTCGTCAATCCCAATGCCGAGCTCCGCGAGAAGATCGAAGACCGGCTGTGGTCGATCCATGAGGAGAACACGGAGTTCGTCACCCGCGCCATGGAAGCGGGTAACGCGCTGACCGCGATCTTCGAGCGGGCGGTTGCACGCGGCGAGGTTGGGATCGACGACCTGTTCGACACCGACTATGTGGAGATTGCGGGCACCAATCCGCAGCAATACCGCACCAGATATCTGGACTGGGCCGACCGCGCGCTGCCGCCGTTCCAGGAAGCGTTTCTCGCCAAGGAACCGCGCATGGCGTTCTGCGCCATGGTCGACCGCAACGGCTTCCTGCCGGTGCACAACAAGATCTATTCGCATCCACAGCGGCCGGGCGACGTCGCCTGGAACACGGCCAACAGCCGCAACCGGCGCATTTTCAACGATCCGGCGGGGTTGGCGGCCGCGCTCGCCGAACGATTGATCGACCAGCTCGCCGACCGCATCGGCGGTCTCGGCGTGGAGCTCGCCGACATTGCCGGCAACGTCCAGGAAGTCGCAAACCGCGTCGCGAACCAGTCGGAACGGTTCCATCATCTCCAGGAGATGGCCGAGACGATGGTTTCGGCCAACCACGACATCGCCAATGCGTCGCAGGCGGTGCAAACGACGACGTCCGCTGCGGTCGGCGAGATCGCGCAGTCGCGCAGCGCGGTCGATACCGCCGTCAACCGCATCTCCGAGCTTGTCGCGGCCGTTGGGCGGATCGAGGCGCGCTTGAGCGCGGTCGGCTCGGCGCTGGCGCAGGTGGCCAAGGTGTCCGGCTCGATCGAGGCGATCGCGAAACAGACCAATCTGCTCGCTCTCAACGCCACCATCGAGGCAGCACGGGCCGGCAATGCCGGCCGCGGCTTCGCGGTGGTCGCAAGCGAGGTGAAGAACCTCGCCGAAGCCACCCGCCAGGCCACGCACCAGATCTCCGACACCGTGCGCGATCTCGACGGCCAGATCGAAGGCCTGATCGGCGAGAGCAGCGACGCCTCGCAGCGCGCGAAGACCGCCGGCGAAGGCGCCCAGCAGATCTCCAGCATCATCTCCCGCGTCCAGCAGGGTTTCGCCTCCGTGGAAGCGGAGATCGACAGCGTCGCGCGCGCGGCGACCTCCAATCTCGGCCATTGCGACACCGTCATCAGCGAGCTCAACGAGCTCGCCAAGGGCGTCGACCTCTCCTCGCGCGATCTCAAGAGCGCCGATCAGCGGGTGACAAAGCTGCTCGACACCTCCGAAGGCCTGATCGCGATGATCGCCGACAGCGGCGTGGAGACGTCGGACGCGCCGCTGATCCGCGCGGTCGTCGAGACCGCCAAGCGGATCTCGGCCGAGTTCGAGGCCGCGATCGATCGCGGCGAGATCACGCTCGACCAGCTCATGGACGAGAAGTACCGGGAAATTGCCGGCACCGATCCAAAACAGTATCTCACCAGCTACGTCGACTTCACCGACCGCGTGCTGCCCGCCATCCAGGACCCGATCCAGAAGTCCGACCCGCGCATCGTGTTCTGCGTCGCCTGGGCCAAGGGCGGCTACCTGCCAACCCACAATCCGAACTACCGCCTGCCGCAGGGCAAGGACCCAGTCTGGAATAACGCCAATTGCCACAACCGCCGCCTGTTCACCGATCGCGCGGTGAAGAAGGTCGCAGGCAGCACCAAGCCGTTCCTGCTCCAGACCTATCGCCGCGACATGGGCGGCGGGCAGTTCGTGCTGATGAAGGACCTGTCCTCGCCGATCATGGTCCGCGGCAAGCACTGGGGCGCGTTCCGGATGGGCTTCCGGCACGGCTGACGGGTCTCGCGACGGCCCTTGAATCAAAAACCTGAAAAACAACCCCATGCACAGTAGCCGGGGCGCGTGGAATCAATGGCTTACGCGCCTGGCGAAGAGACTCATCCAGCGCCCCGACGAAGGTGCGTTCCCTCCCCCCTTGCGGGGGAGGGCTAGGGAGGGGGGTAGCCCAGCAAAAGGTGCCCGTTGTTGATGACGCACCGAGGGCGGATGCGCGGCGGAGGGAGTCCCCGTGTGGCACCCCCCTCCCTGCCCCTCCCCCGCAAGGGGGAGGGAACGGGCCGAACTCGATCCGCCTTCAGCTCATCGCACTTTAGGCGCCTGATGAACCGTTGACCCGTCGGGCAAAACAGGGGCATAATGCTATTATTCCGAAATGGCATGTTCTCCTCGCCGTCCTCTCCAGCAAGATAGAGCTATCGCAGGTGCCTTCTTGGCGGCCGCCTGAGCAAGCGCCTCGTCCTTCGAGACGACCGCTTCCAGCGGTCCCTCAGGATGAGGCTAAGCAGCATCGGCGACCGTTGAAATTGCTGCCGCGCACTCCACCCTCATCCTGAGGGCCCGCGGTAGGCGGGTGTCTCGAAGGATGGGCTGCGGACGAGCCATCCACCGCGCTTCTTGATATGCGATTGCCCTCTCCACAAGGGGGGAGAGCACAGCAATCGGCCGTTGCAATTGATCCCGTGCACCGTGCTCGCCGTCGCCCGATTTTCCCAATCGCACGAATTTCGTCATCGCATGGTTTTGCGCGTTCGCACGATCGTCTGCGGCGACCGTCGAGGCGCGCGACGAAAATGCGTCAAAACATGACGCTTATCATATCAATTAGCCCAAAACCGTTGCAGCGATCGCCGCACAAATTCGTGAACGTCATGGCCTGACGCTTCAGCCGCGCAAATATGCATTGCCAGGAATTTCGACGCTTCATCGTTTCGCGTCGTTATGATTATGGTCGCGCGGAAATTTCGCCGGCTTGATCGCCGCAAGCGATCGTCGAGCAAGGGGATGCATATGGCAACTGTTCTCACCATCAACGGCGAAACGAAATCCTTCGACGCGCCACCGGACATGCCGCTGCTGTGGGTGCTGCGCGACATCCTCGGGATGACCGGCACCAAGTTCGGCTGCGGCATCGCGCAATGCGGCGCCTGCACGGTGCATGTCGACGGCAAGGCGGTGCGCTCCTGCGTGCTGCCGGTGAGCGCGGTCGAGAACCGCTCCATCACCACGATCGAGCACGTCGGCAGCACGCCTGCGGGCGCGAAGGTGCAGAAGGCCTGGTTAGAGGCCGAAGTGATCCAGTGCGGCTACTGCCAGTCCGGCCAGATCATGTCGGCTGCGGCACTGCTGGCGGCAACGCCAAACCCCGACGATTCCGACATCGACGCCGCCATGGCCGGCAACATCTGCCGCTGCGGCACCTATGTGCGCATCCGCGAGGCCATCAAGCAGGCCGCCTCCGGCCGTCAGTCGTGAGGTCCGCCATGAATGCACACAACAGCGTTTCCCGCCGCACGCTTCTGACCGGGGGTCTCGCCACCGGTTTCCTGTTCGCCTTCCACCTGCCGCTGCGCGCCGCCGTCAACGAGCCGGTGCAGCCGCCTGACGCGACCGACGGAAAGTTCGCACCCAACGCCTTCATCCGCATCGACCCTGAAGGTGCGACCACGCTGGTGATGCCGCAGGTCGAGATGGGACAGGGAATCTACACTGCGATCTCGATGATCCTGGCGGAAGAGCTCGACGCGGATTGGTCGAAAGTCCAACTGCTGCACGCACCGGCCAACGAGAAGCTTTACGGCAATCCGATTTTCATCATTCAGGCGACCGGTGGCTCCACATCGGTCCGAGCATTCTGGAAGCCGCTGCGTGAAGCCGGCGCCAGCGCGCGTGCCATGCTGGTGCAGGCTGCAGCTGCGCAATGGAACGTCGATCCCGCCAGTTGCACGACGTCGAAGGGTGAGGTGACCCACAAGGCGAGCGGCCGGACGCTCTCCTATGGCGCGCTTGCGGCTGCCGCGAGCGGCCAGACGCCGCCCAAGGACGTCCCGCTCAAGGACCCCAAGGATTTCGTCTATATCGGCCAGCCGTTCAAGCGGCTCGATACGCCCGAGAAGGTCAACGGCAAGGCGGTCTACGGCATCGACGCCATCGTGCCGAACATGAAGTTCGCAACGCTGGCGCAGTGCCCGGTTTTCGGTGGCAAGGTCGGCAAGGTCGATGATCGTGCCGCGAAGAAGATTCCGGGCGTGCGGAAGATCGTCGTGCTCGACGATCTTGTCGCCGTCGTCGGCGATCACATGTGGGCGGCGAAAAAAGGCCTGGACGCGCTCGACATTGAGTGGAACGAGGGGCCGAACGCGAAGATCAATTCGAAAGCGATTTGGGACGATTTGCGCGCCGCCAGCGCAAAGGACGGCGTGGTCGCCAAATCCACCGGCGACATCGCCAAGGGCCTCGCGAGCGGCGAAAAACTCGAAGCTTCGTTCGAGCTGCCGTTTCTCGCCCACGCAACGATGGAGCCGTTGAACGCCACGGTGCATTGCACGCCCGATTCCTGCGAAATCTGGACCGGAACGCAGATCATGGCGCGCGTGCAGTCGGAGGCGGCAAAGGCGGCCGGGCTCCCGGTCGAGAAGGTGACCGTCAACAATCACCTGCTGGGCGGCGGCTTCGGCCGCAAGCTCGAGCCTGACATGGTGGTCGCGGCCGTTCGCATCGCCAAAGAGGTCGACGGGCCGGTCAAGGTCGTGTGGACCCGCGAGGAGGACATTCAGCACGACATCTATCGACCGGTCTATCGCGATACGATCGCAGCGACCTTGTCGGCCGGCAAGATCGTCGGCTGGAAATACAAGATTGCCGGCGCTGCGATCATCGCGCGCTGGCTGCCGCCGGCCTTCCAGAAGGGCATCGATATTGACGCGATCGACAGCGCCACCGACGTGCCCTACGACATCCCGAATGTCCACGTCGAATATGTGCGGGCCGAACCGCCGGCGATACCAACGGGGTTCTGGCGCGGGGTCGGGCCCAACAACAACGTGTTTGCGGTCGAATGCTTCATCGACGAACTGGCGCGCAAGGCGGGCAAGGACCCGGTCGAGTTTCGCCGTGGAATGCTGGCCAATCAACCACGCTTCCTGTCCGTCCTCAATCTTGCGGCAGAGAAAGCCAATTGGGGTCAACCCTTGCCGGCGCGCGTCGGGCGCGGCGTGTGCTTGCAGCCGTCTTTCGGGAGTTTCATCGCAACCGTTGTGGAAGCTGAGGTCGACGAGCAAGGCGAGATCAATCTACGCCGTGCGACCTCGGTGGTGGATACCGGCATCGCCGTCAATCCCGATACGATCGTGGCTCAGGTCGAGGGCGGGCTGATCTTCGGCCTTACCGCCGCGCTCTACGGCGAGATCACCATCGACAAGGGCCGGGTGCAGCAGTCGAACTTCCACGACTACCGCATGATGCGCATCAACGAGACGCCGAAGATCGAGGTTCACGTCGTTAGGAGCGGCGAGGCGCCCGGCGGAATTGGCGAGACCGGCACGACGGCGGGACCGCCGGCGCTGCGCAACGCGATTTACGCCGCAACCGGCGTGGCGCTGCGGCGCCTGCCGATCGACCGGAAACTGCTGGCTGCGGGGAGGAAGGCATGAGCGGCAAGATGCGCATCCTCGCGAGCATCATGGTGATCGCCATCGTCGCGGTGGCGCTCGGCGTCTTCATCATCCGCGGGCCCGGCCCGCTCGACTTTGCCGGCGGCACGAAAGTGGCGCTGGCGGATTATCGCGCCGGCAAGCCCACCGGCGTGCCGGCAAAGCTGGAGAAAGCGAGCCTGGTCGAGCGCGGCGAGTATCTGGCGAAGGCGGCCGACTGCATGGTCTGCCACACTAAGCCGGGCGAGAAGGACTATGCCGGCGGGCTCGCCTTCAAGCTGCCGTTCGGCACGCTCTATTCGACCAACATCACGCCGGACAAGGACACCGGCATCGGCAATTACAGCGACCAGGATTTTCTGAACGCAGTCCAGCACGGCAAGCGCAATGACGGCGCGCGGCTCTATCCGGCGATGCCGTACACCTCCTACACCTTCATGACCGACGAGGACGTGCTGGCGGTGAAGGCGTATCTGTTCAGCCTGCCGGCGGTGCGCGCCAAGGCGCCGGACAATACGCTGTCCTTCCCGTTCAACCAGCGTTGGGCGATGATCTTCTGGTCGGCCGTGTTCAATCCCGACACGCGCTTTGCACCCGATACGTCGAAGAGCCCGGAATGGAATCGCGGCGCGTATCTTGCGGAGGCGCTGGCGCATTGCGGCGAGTGCCACACGCCGCGCAATCTCGGCTTCGCGCTGGACAATCGCAAGAAGTTCGGCGGCGCCATCACCGCCGGCTGGCGTGCCTTCAACATCTCCTCCGACAAGGCCACGGGCCTTGGCAATTGGCGCGACGAGGATCTGATCTCGTATCTGTCGCTCGGCCACGCACCTGGCCACGGCTCGGCCTCGGGTCCGATGGGCGAAGCTGTCGACCACAGCTTCAGCCAGTTCGCCGCCGAAGACATAAGCAGCATCGTTGCGTATTTGCGCAGCGTGCCGCAGGTGCCCTCGCCCGACCTGCCTGCCACCACGGCGCCGGTCGCGCCCGCCTCGCACCGCGACGGCGTCACGGCCGACGCACGCGGCAAGAAGGTGTTCGCCAGCGCCTGCGCCAGCTGCCACGGCTGGAGCGGCGAAAGCCCGGTCTCGCCGATGGCAACACTCACCGGCACCTGGGCCGTCAACGACCCCGCCGCCACCAACGTCGCGCAGATCGTGATCTCAGGCACCAAGCGGCATACGCCGGATGGTGCGCTGTCGATGCCGGCGTTCGGCAACGCGTATACGGACGACGAGATCGCGGCAGTGGCGAACTACGTCACGGCACGGTTCGGCACCAAGGGCTCGAAGCTGACGGCGAAGGACGTCGCGGAGTTGAGGCAGCAGACGGCGGAGTAGCGGTCGGCGAGATTGACGCGCGATCGCACGTCAACCTCCACTGTCGTCCCGGACAAGCGAAGCGCAGATCCGGGACCCATAACCACAGGGAGTGGTTTGGCGAAGATTCGTCGTTCGGTACTCCTGCCGCGCGCAATGGATAGATCACGCGGTATGGGTCCCGGCCTTCGCCGGGACGACGCTGAATTTGTGGTTTCAGCTCAACCAGAACCTCGGCGTTGCCGGCTCCAGCCGGCCGCCGACGCGCACCGGCGCAATGCGCAGCGCGAGGCCCGTTGCATCGTCGGTCTCGATCGCAACGCCGCTGAGCGTCGCCACCCCCGCCGCCGGCTCGAACCGCCCTGACGGAATCCCCGACGTGAACCGGCGCAGCGGTTCTTCCTTCTGCATGCCGATGATGGAATCGTAGTCGCCGGTCATGCCGGCATCCGTCATGTAGGCGGTGCCGCCCGTGAGGATCTGGTGGTCGGCGGTCGGCACATGGGTGTGGGTACCGACGACGAGGCTGGCGCGGCCGTCGCAGAAGAAGCCGATGCCCTGCTTCTCGCTGCTCGCCTCGCAATGGAAGTCGACGACGATGGCATCGGCCGCGACACCGAGGGGACAGGCGCCGAGCTCGCGCTCCAGCGTCGCGAAGGGATCGTCGAACGGGGTCATGAAGACGCGCCCCAAGGCATTCACGACCAGCGCATGCTTGCCGTTCTTGGTCTCGACCAGCGCAGCACCGCGGCCGGGCGTGCCGCGCGGATAGTTCGCCGGTCGTACCAGGCGCTCGGCGCGCTCGATGAACACCAGCGCCTCGCGCTGGTCCCAGGAGTGGTTGCCGAGCGTCACCGCATCGGCGCCGGCATCGAGAAGCTCATGATAGATCGCTTCGGTGATGCCGAAGCCGCCGGCGGAATTCTCACCGTTGACGACGACGAAATCGAGCGACCAGTCCTTGATCATGCCGGGCAGATGGTCGGCGATGGCGTTGCGCCCCGCGCGCCCCACGACATCACCCACGAAGAGAATGCGCAACTTCAGAACTCCGGAAATCGAACACGTCCGATTCCGTTAGCACATAATCCAGCGCGACGTCGTGGGATAGTGCTGGAACCGCCTCGATCTCCTGCGCGGCAAAGGCAAGCCCGATGCCGACGATTTGCTTGGTCTTGCGTAAGTGAGCGAAGGTGAAATCGTAATGACCCGCACCATAACCGATGCGGTGGCCGAGGCGGTCGAAGGCCGCGAGCGGCGTCAGCATGATGTCGGGGATGACCTCGGCGGCGGCCGGCGACGGCTCGGGAATGCCGAGCGGGCCGAGCATCAGCCGGTCGCTCGGATGAAAGATGCGGAAGACCAGCGACTGGCCGCGCGCAGTGACGCAAGGCAGCGCCAGCCTTGCGCCCTCCTCGGCAAGCTTCCTCAGCAGCGGCATCGAATCGATCTCGCTGCGGATCGGCGAATAGCCGGAGACGATGCTGCCGGGCAGCAGCTTGAACGGCAGCCCGCGCTTGGCGAGCTTCGCGGCCGCGGCGGCGCGCTTCTTCTCGCTCAGCGCGTCGCGTTTGGCGAGGGCCTTGGCACGGAGTTCGGCTTTCGAATTGGACATGCGCTGGGTCCCCACGGTCATCACCCGCGAAAGCGGGTGATCCAGTATTCCAGAGGCGGTGGTGTTCACACTCGAACGCCGCGGCGTACTGGATGCCCCGCTTTCGCGGGGCATGACATCGTACCGAACTGAACCGCCGCAGTCTGATGCGCAATTTCGACAGGCACGAACCGGAAGAAAACAACAGTGCGAAGCCGCGAACGCCGTTGAAGCACTCGATCCCGGAGTTCCCTACGAAAGTAGGTGGGCACCATATGTCCGGGCCCACGGGCCCGGCCAGGGACAGTTCCCTAAAGGATCGATAAGGCCCCGGGGATATATGGCTCCGGACGCGCGTCGCAGCCTCGCCTGCGCAATGTAACAACGATACTGACGAATCACCAGCCCAACCCGCGGCCTCGGGGTCCACCTCTCCCCAGCGGGGAGAGGTCGGATTGCTATGGCGCGCAATTGCGCGCCTGAGCAATCCGGGTGAGGGGCCGCAATATTCGGTGGGACCGTAAGCCCTCACCCGGATCGCATCTTACGATGCGATCCGACCTCTCCCTACGGGAGAGGTGAACCGCACCCCGGGCTCCGATCAAAACCCATCACGTCTCAGCCGATCGCGATCCCGTTGCCGACGGTCCGGTTCAGGACCTGGGTCGATTTCTCGATGCGTTCGGCGGCGGCGTTCAACGCATTCACCACCGCGTTCTGCGTCATCCTGGCGCGCTCGACGGCGGCATTGCGGAAATCCCGCAGCTCGGTCAATTCCTGCTCCATGGTGCGGACGCGGTTGCCGGCGTCGACCAGCTCGTCGCAGACGGTCAGCGCCGCCATCACGGTGAGCCTGGCATCACCGATCTCGCCGAATTTTCCACGCAGCGACTGAATCCGCGTCTCCAGGCTTTCGGCGAGCTTGAGCAGCCGCACCTCCTGGCCCTCCTCGCAGGCCATGCGGTATTGCCGGCCGTTGATGGTGACGTTGATGTGGCTCATCCATCCTCTCCGGTATCGAGCACCGAGCGTATCGTGACGATTGCGGAATCCAGCCGGTCGGAGATCTCGCGATTGGTGCGCTCCAGCTTGCGCGCCTTCACCAGCGCACCGTCGAGCTCATCGGCAAGCCGCGAGCGATCCGCGCCGAGTGCCTGGATTCGCGCGGCGAGCTCGTTCTCGTCGCGATCGGCATCGCGCCGCCGCTCGACCGCGCTCTCGAGTGCGTCGAGCGCCGCCATGAGCCTGCGGGTCGCGATCTCGATCTCGACGGCGGAGGACTCCGTCATGGCGGAACTGTTGGAAACGCGATCGTTCATGCGGTCAGCGGCGGACCTTGGTGGCCTTTGCATCGGGGCTTGCCGCCCGGCAAAAGACTCGGTTCGGCAAGCGGTTAGAAGCAGAAATTTACGTGGCAAGCTAGCAAATCGCAACGCCGCCGCAAAACTATGCACTGCTAGATCGGCCCTCGGCATGCCGGCCGGCTGGTTCCGGATCTGCATGATCCGCGGCTGCGGCTTTTCCGGATCATGCCGTAAGCAACTTTTACGGCCAAACCGGCGTTTGATTGCCTTGGACTCCCGGAACCGAGATGCTATCCAGCCCCCAACCTCCCGTGACCGCCAGGCTCGATCCAGCGCGGCGCACAGGGCCATCAAGCACCTCATTCCAGACGGATTTTCATCATGATGCAGCTCGATGCCACCCGTATGGCCCATACGCAGGTCGATGCCACCCGCATGGCCAATGCGATCCGCGGCCTCGCGATGGACGCGGTCGAGAAGGCGAAATCGGGCCATCCCGGCCTGCCGATGGGCGCCGCCGACATCGCCACGGTGCTGTTCACGCAATTCCTGAAATTCGACGCCGCCGCGCCCGCCTGGCCGGACCGCGACCGCTTCGTGCTCTCGGCCGGCCACGGCTCGATGCTGCTCTATTCGCTGCTGTATCTCACCGGCAATGCCGAGATGACGCTGGACCAGATCAAGCAGTTCCGCCAGCTCGGCGGGCTGACGCCTGGCCACCCTGAGAACTTCCACACCAAGGGCATCGAGACCACCACCGGCCCGCTCGGCCAGGGCATCTCGACCGCGGTCGGCATGGCGCTCGCCGAGAAGATGCTCGCCGCCGAGTTCGGCAAGAAGATCGTCGACCACCACACCTTCGTGCTCGCCTCCGACGGCGACCTGATGGAAGGCGTGTCGCAGGAAGCGATCGCGATGGCCGGGCACTGGAAGCTCAACAAGATGATCGTCCTCTACGACGACAACGGCATCTCGATCGACGGCCCGACCTCGCTCGCCGATTCCGTCGACCAGGTGAAGCGCTTCAAGTCCGCCGGCTGGGCCGCCGAGAAGATCGACGGCCACGACCAGGCCGCGATCGCCGACGCTATCACCCGCGCAAAGAAGTCGAACAAGCCGACGCTGATCGCCTGCCGCACCACCATCGGCTTCGGCGCGCCGCACAAGGCCGGCACGTCGAAGGTGCACGGCGAGGCGCTCGGCGCCGAGGAGCTCAAGGCCGCCAAGGAAAATCTCGGCATCTCGCTCGAGCCGTTCTCGGTGCCCGAGGACGTGCTGAAGGCCTGGCGCGCGGCCGGCAGCCGCGGCGCTGTGGCTCGCCAGGAATGGGAAGGACGGCTCGGTGAGCTCGGCAGCCGCAAGCGCGCCGAGTTCGAGCGCCGTCTGCGCCATGAGCGTCCGGCCTCGCTCGCAAAGGCGGTGCGCGCGTACAAGAAGGAGCTGCTGGAAAAGCCGCTGGTTGCGGCCACCCGCAAATCCTCGGAAGCCGTGATCGAGGTCATTGCCGGCGCGATGCCGATGGAGTTCCTCGCAGGCTCGGCCGACCTCACCGGCTCCAACAACAACAAGGCGAAGTCGGCGACCGCCTTCTCCGCCAAGACGCCGAAGGGCCGCTTCATCCATTACGGCATCCGCGAGCACGGCATGGCCGCTGCGATGAACGGCATCTTCCTGCACGGCGGCTTCGCGCCGAACGGCGCGACCTTCCTGGTGTTCACCGACTATGCGCGTCCGGCGATGCGCCTTGCCGCGCTGATGGGCGCCGGTGTCGTCTATGTGATGACGCACGACTCCATCGGCCTTGGCGAGGACGGCCCGACCCATCAGCCGGTCGAGCATCTCGCCGCGCTTCGCGCCATTCCCAACATGCGCGTGTTCCGTCCCTGCGACTCCATCGAGGTCGCCGAGTGCTGGGAGCTCGCGCTCAACCGCATCGACGGCCCGACCGTGCTGGCGCTGACGCGGCAGAACCTGCCGCAGCTCCGCACCACCGCGCCGAACGACAATCCTTGCGCGGCCGGCGCCTACGAGCTGGTTCCGGCGCAGGGCGAAGCCAAGGCGACGCTGTTCGCGTCCGGCTCCGAGGTCGAGATCGCGGTCGCCGCCCAGAAGCAGCTCGCCGAGCGCGGCATCGCGTCACGGGTGGTCTCGGTGCCCTCGCTCGAGCTGTTGTTAGCGCAACCAGAGGCGAAGCGCGCCGAGATCATCGGCAACGCGCCGGTAAAGGTCGCGATCGAGGCCGCCGTGCGCTGGGGCTGGGATGCCGTGATCGGCCAGGATGGCGGATTTGTCGGCATGCATTCCTTCGGCGCGAGCGCGCCGGCGAAGGACCTTTACAAGCATTTCGGCATTACCGCCGAGGCTGCGGTTAACGCCGTGCTGAAGCGCGTTTCCTGAGAGTTGAGCTTGCCAAAAAAAAGGACTACGTAGTCTCTCATATGATCAAGCATCGCCCGGCCGAACCGGGCGTCCGCCCCTAAAAAACCCTCGCAGGCGCGTATAGCGCGTTGTGCGGGATGATTAGGCGTTATCGAGCCCGTCATTGAACGGTCATAAGGAGATGAAACATGGCAGTCCGCGTCGGAATTAACGGTTTTGGCCGCATCGGCCGCAACATCCTGCGGGCTATTGCCGAGTCAGGCCGCAAGGACATCGAGGTGGTCGGCATCAACGACCTCGGCCCGGTCGAGACCAACGCCCATCTCCTCCGTTTCGACAGCGTCCATGGCCGCTTCCCCGGCACCGTCACCGTCGACGGCGACTCGATCAGCCTCGGCAGCGGCAAGATCAAGGTGACCGCCGAGCGCGATCCCTCGAAGCTGCCCTGGAAGGATCTCGGCGTCGACATCGCGATGGAATGCACCGGCATCTTCACCGCGAAGGAGAAGGCTTCCGCGCATCTGACCGCCGGCGCCAGGCGCGTGCTGGTCTCCGCGCCCGCCGACGGCGCCGATGCCACCATCGTCTACGGCGTCAACCACGACACGCTGACCAGGGATCATCTGGTCGTCTCCAACGGTTCCTGCACCACCAACTGCCTCGCGCCGGTTGCCAAGGTCTTGAACGATCTCGTCGGCATCGAGACCGGCTTCATGACCACGATCCACGCCTATACCGGCGACCAGCCGACGCTCGACACCATGCACAAGGATCTCTACCGCGGCCGTGCTGCGGCGATGTCGATGATCCCGACCTCGACCGGCGCCGCCAAGGCGATCGGCCTCGTGCTCCCCGAGCTGAAGGGCAAGCTCGACGGCGTCGCGATCCGCGTGCCGACCCCGAACGTCTCGGTCGTCGACCTCAAGATCGTCGCCAAGCGCGCCACCGATCCGAAGGAAATCAACGAGGCGATGAAGCGTGCCTCCGAGCAGCAGCTCAAGGGCATCCTCGGCTACACCACCGCGCCGAACGTCTCGATCGACTTCAACCACGACCCGCACTCGTCCACCTTCCACATGGACCAGACCAAGGTCATGAACGGCACGCTGGTGCGCGTGATGTCCTGGTACGACAACGAGTGGGGCTTCTCGAATCGCATGGCGGACACCGCCGTTGCGATGAGCAAGGTGATCTAAGTTCGAGGTCTCGTGTCCCGGACGCGGCGCAGCGTGGCTTCACGATGCGCCGCAGAGCCGGGACCCATGTCTCACCCGCGTAGGTCCCGGTTCGGCACAGCGGCACTTCGCGCCGTAATGTGCCCGGGACAAGAGAGTGTCCGATGGCAAACAAATTCCGCACCCTCGACGACGTCGACGTGAAGGGCAAACGCGTGCTGCTGCGCGTCGACCTCAACGTGCCCATGGAGAACGGGCGCGTCACCGACGCAACACGGCTCGAGCGCGTCGCGCCGACCATCGCCGAGCTCGCCGACAAGGGCGGCAAGGTGATCCTGCTCGCGCATTTCGGCCGGCCGAAGGGACGCGACGCCAAGGAGTCGCTCAAGCCCGTCACTGAGGCGCTGTCGAAGGTCGTGAACAAGCCCGTTGCGTTTGCCGACGACTGCATCGGCGAGCCCGCGGCCACGGCCGTGGCGGCACTCGAGGATGGCGACATCCTCTGCCTGGAAAACACCCGCTTCCACAAGGAAGAGGAAAAGAACGATCCCGCCTTCGTCGCGGAATTGGCCAAGCTCGGCGACATCTGGGTCAATGACGCGTTCTCGGCCGCGCACCGCGCCCACGCCTCGACCGAGGGCCTCGGCCACAAGCTGCCCGCCTATGCCGGCCGCACCATGCAGGCCGAACTCGACGCGCTGGAGAAGGCGCTGGGCTCGCCGACCAAGCCGGTCATCGCGATCATCGGCGGCGCCAAGGTCTCGACCAAGATCGATCTGCTCGAAAACCTCGTCAGCAAGGTCGACGCGCTCGTGATCGGCGGCGGCATGGCCAACACCTTCCTGCACGCCCAGGGCGTCGGAATCGGCAAGTCGCTGGCCGAGAAGGATCTCGCGCCGACCGCGCTGCGCATCATGGAGAAGGCGGAAGCCGCCAACTGCGCCATCATCCTGCCGGTCGACGCCACGGTTGCCTATCATTTCGCGGCGAACGCGCCGTCCCACGCCTACGGCCTCGATGCGATCCCGGCCGACGGCATGATCCTCGACGTCGGCCCGCAATCGGTCGCGCGCGTCCACGCCGCGATCGACGACGCGGCGACGCTGGTCTGGAACGGGCCGCTCGGCGCCTTCGAGATGCAGCCGTTCGACCGCGGCACGGTCGCGGCCGCAAAGCACGCCGCCGAGCGCACCAAGGCGAAAAAGCTGATCTCGATCGCGGGCGGCGGCGACACCGTCGCGGCCCTCAACCAGGCCCATGTGGCCGGTGACTTCACCTATGTCTCGACCGCCGGTGGCGCATTTCTTGAATGGATGGAAGGCAAGCCACTGCCCGGCGTCGAGGTCCTGCGCGTCAAGTAGTCAGTCGACAAGTAGCTAGCGGGCCCTGAAGGCCCAAACCGGAGAAAAAGACACATGGCTCGGATCACGTTACGTCAATTGCTCGACCATGCGGCTGAGAACGATTACGGCGTACCGGCCTTCAACATCAACAACATGGAGCAGGCGCTGGCGATCATGGACGCCGCCAACCAGGTCGATGCGCCCGTCATCATCCAGGCCTCGCGCGGTGCGCGCTCCTACGCCAACGACGTCATGCTCAAGCACATGATGGACGCGGTGACCGAGATCTATCCGCACATCCCGGTCTGCGTGCATCTCGACCACGGCAACGAGCCCGCAACCTGCATGACCGCGATCCAGGCCGGCTTCACCTCGGTGATGATGGACGGCTCGCTCAAGGCCGACGGCAAGACCCCCGGCGACTGGGGCTACAATGTCGGCGTCACCAAGACCGTGACCGACATGGCCCATCTCGGCGGCATCTCCGTCGAGGGCGAGCTTGGCGTGCTCGGCTCGCTCGAGACCGGCATGGGCGACAAGGAAGACGGCCACGGCGCCGAAGGCAAGCTGAGCCACGACCAGCTCCTGACCAATCCGGACGAGGCCGTGAAATTCGTCCAGGAGACCAGGGTCGACGCGCTCGCGATCGCGATGGGGACTTCTCACGGTGCTTACAAATTCACCCGCAAGCCGGACGGCGACATCCTCGCCATGAACGTGATCGAGGAGATCCACCGCAAGCTGCCGAACACGCATCTCGTCATGCACGGTTCGTCCTCGGTGCCGCAGGACCTCCAGGACATCATCAACACCTATGGCGGCAAGATGAAGCCGACCTGGGGCGTGCCGGTCGCCGAGATCCAGCGCGGCATCAAGAACGGCGTGCGCAAGATCAACATCGACACCGACAACCGCATGGCGATGACCGGCCAGATCCGGAAGGTGCTCAAGGACAATCCGGAAGAGTTCGACCCGCGCAAGTACCTGAAGCCTGCGATGGAAGCGATGACCAAGCTGTGCAAGCAGCGGCTCCAGGAGTTCAACACCGCAGGCCAGGCCTCCAAGATCAAGAAGGTCCTGACCACCGCCGAGATGGCCAAGCGCTACGCCAAGGGCGAGCTCGACCCCCGCGTCGCGTAGCGATCGCGCGGTGGCGTAATCCAGTACACGCCCTCTCCGTCATTCCGGGGCGCCGCAAAGCGGCGAGCCCGGAATCCATAACCACAGCCTGGGGTTATGGATTCCGGGCCTGCGCCTTCCGGCGCATCCCGGAATGACGACCTTTCTTGTGGCACGACATTCCCTCCCGCCCCTTTACCCTGCGACGAACGTTAACTCGGCAATTGCCCGAGAACGGTCTATTTTCACGGGCAAGGGCAGAATCGTTTTGGGAGGACCTCTCGATGAATCTGACTGAGCTCAACAGGATCGCGACCGCCATGGTCGCGCCCGGCAAGGGCATCCTTGCCGCCGACGAATCCTCCGGCACCATCAAGAAGCGCTTCGACGCGATCGGCGTGGAATCGACGGAATCAAACCGCCGCGACTACCGCGAGATGCTGTTCCGATCCAGGGAAGCCATGAGCCAGTACATCTCCGGCGTGATCCTCTATGACGAGACGATCTGGCAGGATGCGAAGGACGGCACGCCGCTGGTCAAGCTGATCGAGCAGACCGGCGCCATCCCCGGCATCAAGGTCGACGAAGGCACGCAAGCCCTGCCGATGTGCCCGGGTGAAACAGTCACCGTCGGGCTCGACAAGCTCGCCGAACGGCTGAAGAAATATTACGAGCGCGGCGCGCGCTTTGCCAAATGGCGCGCGGTGATCGACATCGGCAGCGGCATCCCCTCGATGACCGCGATCGGCGTCAACGCCCATGCGCTGGCGCGCTATGCCGCGCTGTGCCAGGCCGCGCAGATCGTGCCGATCGTCGAGCCGGAAGTGCTGATGGACGGCGATCACGACATCGACCGCTGCTATGACGCAACCCGGCACGTGCTCAACAAGACCTTCCAGGAATTGCGCGTGCAGCGCGTCGCGCTCGAAGGCATGGTGCTGAAACCGAACATGGCGATCTCAGGCAAGAAGTGCGCGAAGCAGGCCTCCGTCGAGGACGTCGCGGAGAAGACGATACGGCTGCTCAAGGCCTGCGTGCCGGCGGCAGTGCCCGGCATCGCCTTCCTCTCCGGCGGCCAGTCGGACGAGGAGGCAACCGCGCATCTCAACGCGATGCACAAGCTCGGCCCGCTGCCCTGGGGCCTGACCTTCTCCTACGGCCGCGCGCTGCAAGCTGCGCCGCAGAAGGCCTGGGCTGGCAAGGCCGAGAACGTCGCGGCCGGCCAGCGCGCCTTCAGCCATCGCGCACGAATGAACGGCCTCGCCTCCAAGGGCGAATGGCAGAGTAGCCTGGAACAGAAGGCAGCCTAGATCTTGTCGAACAAATCGCCTCCGCCGCGCCCGGCGCCGCGCCTTTATCTCGCGACGCCTGTTGTCGATGACCCGGCTTCGCTTATTGCCGAACTGCCGGGCCTGCTCGCCTCGGCCGACGTCGCGGCCGTGCTGGTGCGGCTGAAGGAGACCGACCAGCGCACCATGACCTCGCACATCAAGGCACTCGCGCCGCCGGTCCAGAAGGCCGGCGCCGCGCTGCTGATCGACGGCCATGCCGAACTGGTCGCGCGTGGTGGCGCCGACGGCGCGCACCTCTCGGGCCTCGCCGCGCTGGAAGAGGCGATGCCATCACTCAAGCCCGATCGCATTGCCGGCGTCGGCGGGCTTGCGACGCGCCACGACTCCATGGCTGCGGGCGAGATGGGCGCCGACTATTTGCTGTTCGGCGAGCCCGACGCGAAGGGCCAGCGGCCGTCGTCCCAGGCGATTGCCGAGCGGCTGGACTGGTGGGCCGAGCTGTTCGAACCGCCCTGCGTCGGCTTTGCGACCTCGCTGGAAGAGGCCTACGACTTCGCTGCCAGCGGCGCCGATTTCGTGCTGGTCGGCGAGTTCATCTGGGCCGATCCGCGCGGACCGAAGGCCGCGCTGATCGAGGCCGACGCTGCGATCAAGAAGGCCCATGCGACTGCGCCCGCAAGCCAAAATCCTGCGGGCGAGCACGGCTAGCGCCCGACATGAAGCTCCCGCGCATCACCATCCTGGCCACGCTGCTGCTCACAGTGCCCGCGGCCGCGCAGCTCCAGATCACGCCGCCGGCCGCAACGCCGAGCGCGCCAGCCGAAAAGCAGAAAGCCAAGCCGCCCGCGCCCGCCAAGAAGAAGGAGGCCGCTCCAGCGCCGAAGCCGTCTGCCTCGCCCAAGCCGGCGCTGCCCGCGACCGTGATCCCGGCGCCTCCGACCGACAATTCCAATGTCGACCTGGTGTACGGCGCCTACCAGCGCGGCCAGTACAAGACGGCGTTCGAGCTCGCCACCGCCCGCGCGCAGGCAGGCGATCCCAAGGCGATGACCATGCTCGGCGAGCTCTATTCCAACGCCATGGGCATCAGGCGCGATTACGCCAAGGCGCTCGAATGGTACAAGCGTGCGTCCGACGCTGGCGACCGCGAGGCGATGTTCGCGCTCGCCATGATGCGCATCGCCGGCCGCGGCGGCCCCGTCGACAAGGGCGAGGCGGTGAAGCTGATGGCCTCCGCCGCCAAGCTCGGCGAGCCCAAGGCGGCCTATAACCTCGCTTTGCTCTATCTCGACGGCCAGACCCTGCCGCAGGACGTCAAGCGTTCCGCCGAGCTGCTGCGCCAGGCCGCAGATGCCGGGCTGCCCGAGGCGCAATACGCGCTGGCGACCTTCTACAAGGAAGGCACCGGCGTGCCGAAGGACCCCGAAAGGGCGGTGCGGCTGCTCCAGGCGGCCACGCTGACCGACAATGTCGATGCCGAGGTCGAATATGCCATCGCGCTGTTCAACGGCACTGGCACGCCGAAGAACCAACCGGCGGCTGTCGCGTTGCTCCGCAAGGCGTCCCGCCAGGGCAGCGCGATCGCGCAGAACCGCCTGGCCTGGGTGCTGATCAACGGCATGGGCACGTCCGTGGACAAGGTCGAGGGGTTCAAATGGCACTTGGTGGCCAAGACCGCCGGCAAGGGCGATCCGGAGCTCGACAAGCAATTGTCCGATCTGTCGGCCGAGGACCGGGCCAAAGCGGAGGCCGCCGCCAGGAAATGGCTCGGGACCAAATGACTTGACGCAATGACTTGACGTTAGGCCCCTCACAGGGCACCCAATCCCCCAAACAGGCGCGTTTTCGCGCCATTTCCCCCGATCAAGACCGGAAGATCATGCTGTATTCCGCAACTATCAACGTCATGGTCAAGGCCGCGCGCCGCGCCGGCCGCAGCCTCAAGCGCGATCTCGGCGAGATCGAGCATCTCCAGGTCTCGCTGAAGGGGCCGGCGAATTTCGTCTCGCTCGCCGACAAGCGCGCCGAGGAGATCCTCTACCAGGACCTGGCCAAGGCCCGGCCCGGCTACGGCTTCATCGGCGAAGAGGGCGGCACCCGCGAGGGCACCGACAAGAGCCACACCTGGATCGTCGATCCCCTCGACGGCACCACCAACTTCCTGCACGGCATCCCGCAATTCGCGATTTCGATCGGCCTCGTACGCGAGGGCACGGTGATCGCCGGCGTGATCTACAACCCCGCCAATGACGAGCTCTACATCGCCGAGCGCGGCAAGGGCGCTTTCCTCAACGACCAGCGCCTGCGCGTGGCCGGCCGCCGCCAGCTCAACGAATGCGTGGTGGCCTGCGGCCTGCCCCATATCGGCCGCGGCGACCACGAGGAATTCCGCCGCGAGATGACCGCGATCCAGGATCGCGTCGCGGGCCTGCGCCGCTTCGGCGCCGCCTCCCTCGACCTCGCCTTCGTCGCCGCCGGCCGCCTCGACGGCTACTGGGAGCGCGATCTGCAATCCTGGGACATCGCCGCCGGCATGATCATGGTGCGCGAGGCAGGCGGAACGGTGAGCGACATCGCGACGCCGGGCGATCCGCTGGTCACCGGGCACGTGGTGTGCGGCAATGAGTTCGTGCACGGGGAGTTGGTGAAGGTGCTGAGGAAGTAGGCGAAGCGCGTCGCGCTTCCACATTTTTCGCTGTCATCACCCGCGAAGGCGGGTGATCCAGTATTCCAGAGACGTCTATCGGATACGGAAAGGCCGCGGCGTACTGGATGCCCCGCCTTCGCGGGGCATGACAGCGTGCCTTATGGCTTGACCGGCGCCGGCGGCCCGTAGGCCTTGCCCTCCTCCGCCGCCGTCTCCCGATCGCCCGCCAGCACGCGCTGCACGGAGACGAAGAACACCGGCACCATCAGCAGCGCCAGGATCACCACCGCGATCATGCCGCCCATCACGATGCTGCCGAGCGCTTGCTGGCTGGCGCCGCCGGCGCCGTGGGCGATGGCCATCGGCAGCACGCCGCAGATGAAGGCAAGGCCGGTCATCAGGATCGGGCGGAAGCGCAGGCGGCAGGCTTCGATGGTGGCGTCCACCAGCGGCTTGCCTTCCTTGCGCAGGTCCTTGGCGAACTCGATGATCAGGATCGCGTCCTTCGCGGCCAGACCGATGATGGTGATCAGGCCGACGGTGAAATAGACGTCGTTGGGCAGCCCCCGCAGCATCGCCGCGACCACGGCGCCGACGATGCCGAGCGGCACGGTGAGCAGCACCGCTAGCGGAATGGTCCAGCTTTCGTAGAGCGCGGCGAGGCACAGGAACACCACGAACACCGACAGCGCCAGCAGGAACGGCGCCTGTGAGCCCGACAGCTTCTCCTGGAGTGACTGGCCGGTCCATTCATAGCCGAAGCCGCGCGGCAATTTGCCCGCGAGGCGCTCCATCTCGGCGATGGCGTCGCCCGAGGTGAAGCCGGGCTTGGCTTCACCGGAGATGCGCACCGCCGGATAATAGTTGAAGCCGGCGATCTGCGTCGGGCCGCGCGCCCACTCCACCGTGGTGAAGGACGAGAACGGCACGAGCTGGCCGCGGCTGTTCTTGACGTTGTAGTTGAGGATGTCCTCGGTGCGCATGCGGTCGCGGGCGTCGGCCTGCACCACGACGCGCTGCATGCGGCCGCGGTTCGGGAAATCGTTGATGTAGTTCGAGCCGAGATTGGTCGAGATCGTGTTGTTGATGTCCTCGAAGGTGACGCCGAAGGCGCCGGCCTTCTCGCGGTCGATCACCAGGTTGACCACGCCGGCCTCGGGCAGGCCTTCGACATAGACCTTCTGCAGCACCGCGCTCGCATTGGCCTCCGCGATCAGCTGGTCGGCGGCGCGCATCAGGGCCGGATAGCCCTTCTGGCCGCGGTCCTGGAGACGGAACGAGAAGCCCGAGGAATTGCCGAGATTGTCGATCGGCGGCGGCTGCAGCGCGGAGATCTTCGCGTCGCGGATCGACGACGACAGATCGCGGTTGATGTCTGCGACGATCGCCGCGGCCGAATCCTTCGGCCCGCGCTCCGACCAGTCCTTCAAGGTGATGAACGCCTGCGCGGTGTTCATGCCCTGGCCGGAGAAGCTGAAGCCGGTGAGGAAGGTGACGTTGTCGACGCCTGGCCGCTGCGCCAGATATTTCTCGACCTTCTCGATCACGGCTTCGGTGCGGGGGTAGGACGAGTCCGACGGCGTCTGCACGTCGGTGGTGACGAAGCCCTGGTCGTCGACGGGCAGGAAGCCGCCGGGCAGGTTGACGAAGGCCCAGGACAGGCCGACGAGCAGCGCGACATAGACCAGCATCAGGCGGCCGGTGCGCTTCAGCGAGAAGCCGACGGTGCGCCCGTAGTGAAACCGACAGGCCTCGAGCAGATGATTGAACCGGCTGAACACCACATTGCTGGAATGGCCGTGCCCCTTTGCCACGGGCTTCAACAGCGTGGCGCACAGCGCCGGCGTCAGCGACAGCGCGAGGAAGGCGGAGAAGCCGATCGCGGCCACCATGGTCACCGAGAACTGGCGGTAGATGATGCCGACCGAGCCCGGGAAGAACGCCATCGGCACGAACACCGCCATCAGCACCAGAGTGATGCCGATGATGGCGCCTGATATCTGCGACATTGCCTTGCGCGTCGCCTCCTTCGGCGGCAGCCCCTCCTCGCTCATGATGCGCTCGACGTTCTCGACCACGACGATGGCATCGTCGACGAGGATGCCGACCGCGAGCACCATGCCGAACATCGAGAGCATGTTGATGGAATAGCCGGCGAGCAGCAGCGTGGTGCAGGCGCCCAGAAGCGCCACCGGCACCACGATGGTCGGAATGATGGTGTAGCGGATGTTCTGGAGGAACAGGAACATCACCACGAACACCAGCACCACGGCTTCGACCAGCGTCGACAGCACCTTCTTGATCGAGGCCTCGACCACGGGCGTGATGTTGTAGGGAATCTCGTAGGAGATGTTGGCCGGGAAGAAGCGCGACAGCTCCTTCATCTTCGCTTCGACCGCGCTCGCGGTCGCCAGCGCATTGCCGGTCGGCGACATCAGCACGGACAGGCCCGCGGTCGGCTTGCCGTCGAGGCGGGTGTTGAACTGGTAGCTGAGGCCGCCGACCTCGATGCGCGCGACGTCGCGCAGGCGCACGGTCGAACCGTCGGCATTGGCGCGCAGGATGATGGCGCCGAATTCGTCGGGCGAGGAGAGCTGGCCCTTGACCAGCACCAGCGCCGAGGTGCGCTGGGTCGACGTCGACGGCTCGGCCCCGATGCTGCCCGAGGCGACCTGCGCATTCTGCGCTGATATCGCCTTGTTGACGTCGTCGGCGGTCAGTCCATAGCCGACGAGCTTGGCCGGATCGACCCAGACGCGCAAGCTGCGCTCGGTCGAATAGAGCGTGGCGCGGCCGACGCCGGGGATGCGGCGGACCTCGCCGAGCACGTTGCGGATCATGAAGTCGCCGAGGCCGACCTCGTCGAGGCTGCCGTCGGTCGAGTTCAGCGTGATGATCTGGAGCACCGCGCTCGAGGCTTCCTCGATCAGAATGCCCTGCTGGATCACCGCGCGCGGCAGGCGCGCCTCGACGCGCTTGATGCGGTTCTGCACCTCGACGGACGCCGCACTGGTATCGGTGCCCGGCACGAAATTCGCGATGATCTCGACCTGGCCGAGCGAGTCGCTGGTCGATTCGAAATTGAGGATGCCGGAGGCGCCGTTGAGCTCCTCCTCGATCAGGCGCGTGACGCTGTTGTAGAGGTTTTCCGGCGAGGCGCCGGGATAGCTGGTCGAGATCGAGATCGAGGGCGGCGCGATGATCGGATATTGCGCGATCGGCAGCAGCGGCACCGAGATCGCACCGATCAGGCAGATGAAAAGCGCGACCACCCAGGCGAAAATCGGCCTGTCGATGAAGAAACTCGCCATGGCACGTTACCGCGTGAGCTTCTGGGCGTGCCGATTGTCCGCGGTCGCGTCCGCCTCCGACCAGGATTGCGGCTTGACCTTGTCGCCGGCCGCGAACTTCTGGAAGCCTTCGACCACGACCTTGTCGCCGGCCTTGAGGCCGTCGGTGACGAACCAGATGCCGTCCTGCACCGAGCCGGTGCGCACCGGCTGCACCGCAACGTGGTTGTCGTCCTTGACGACGAACACCTCGCTGCCGCCACCGCCGTTACGCTGGATTGCCTGCTGCGGCACCGCGATCGCGTCGGAATCGAGGCCCTGGTCGATGCGGACGCGGACATACATGCCCGGGAGGAGCTCGCGCTTGGGACTGCGGAACTCGCCGCGCAGGGTCACCTGGCCGGTGTGGGCGTCGACCTTGGCATCGGAGAACAGCAGCTTGCCGTCGAGCGAATAGAGCGTGTTGTCGTCGAGCACGAGGCGCACCTTGGCGGCATCGGCCGCGATGCGCTCGAGGTCGCCGCTCTCGAAGGCGCGGCGAAGCTGGTTGAGCTCGTTCACCGACTGGGTGAAATCGGCATAGATCGGATCGAGCTGCTGGATGGTGGCGAGATTGGTCTCGTTCTGCACCGCGAGCGCGCCTTCGCTGACGAGCGCTGCACCGACCACGCCGTCGATCGGCGCACGCACGGTGGCATAGTCGAGATTGAGCTTGGCGCGCGCGAGGTCGGCCTTGCGGCCTTCGACCTCGGCATGGGCCTGGCGCTCGGCCGCGATCGCCTTCTCGTTCTCGGCCTCCGGCGCAGCGCGATCCTTGGTGAGGGTGGCGACGCGGTGCGCCTGCTGCCTCGCCTGCATCAACGCAGCCTCGGCCTTGGCCAGCGCCGCCTCGTTGGCCATCACCTCGACCTCGAACGGACGCGAGTCGATGCGATAGAGCGCATCGCCGGCCTTCACCTCGCCGCCCTGGCGGAACAGGCGTTCGACCACGATGCCGGAGACGCGCGGCCGCACATCGGAAACGCGCGTCGGCGCGATGCGGCCAGGCAGTTCGCGCACCACGGCACGCGGCTGCGGTTTGACGACGACGATGCTGACGTCAGGGTCGGCCGGCGGGGCGGCGGACACCGCGGAGCTGGATTCGTCGCAACCCGACAGCAGCGGCGCAAAGGCCGCGAGCATCATTGCAACGCATGCCGATCGCGCACGAAGTCCTGACATGAAGTGGGGTGCCCCGATGTTGTTGAAACCGATCACGCTCCGCGCGGGCCCGTTCTGGGCCATTCCACGCGGCTGACGCCCTCAAAATAGAGTGGACGTGCTGCGATGCAACGCATGGTGCAGGCGGCCCAATGTCACACGACCTATCGTGCTGAGTTCAGGGCGCTTTCTGGGTCTCACCGGATTGTGAGTCGAGTTCCATCGCAGCGTGCTGCGACAGAAGACCGCAACGGAGCGTTTCATCATCGGTGTATCGCGATACCTGAGCAGCCTCTCACAATCGATGGGTCGGCACGGCCGTCGAACTGTGCACGACGACACAAGGTCTAGTTGAGACCGGGCGTATCGTCCTTTTTCGGCGACGGCCGACCAGGAGAGGCAAGCCAATCGTCCATGTGGGCTCCGGTTTCGGCTTGCCGCGCCTTCTGCAAGACGGCATCGCGAAGCGGTCCATAAGGTAGCAGCTTCGCCTCCTCGCGGAGATTTCGCGCCTCCTCGAGAAGTCGTTCCTTGAGTGATTTCGTATGAGTGAAACGACGCCGCATAAGCATGCGCTGCTCCCTTTCCGTTCAGAGGAAGGCGGGAGCGCTTTGCCGGGGCGGTCTCATCACAGATAAAAGCCACGGGTGGGGCTGTGATGATGTGTCAACGCAGGTCAAAGGGTAAAGTTCTATCCACGCGCGAACAAAGTCGGCGGCAAGCACGACGACGTTCAGCCAACGCCTGTCACTTGTTCCATGGTGCGAGCCAGATCCTCCGCAGAGAAAGGCTTTCTGATCATTGGAAATCCGTCACGCCTACGCTCGCGACCAGACAGCTGCAGGACTTTCAGCTCGGGGCGAAGACGCGTCGCGAGCTGGGCCAGCTCATGCCCATCCATGCCGGGCATGTTGATATCCGTGATCAGGATCGATATCCGGTCATTTCGCCTCAGATGGTCAAGAGCTTCGACGCCGCTGCCGGCGCTGATTGCTTCACAACCGAGGTCCTCAAGCATGCCTGCGATGACTTCGAGCACGCCGGCATCATCATCCACAACCAGCACCGTGCGGCTCATCGGAATATCTTCCCTCTCAACATGGGATCAACGCGCAGCCTTTTTGGCGGTTCCGGCGGTCACCTGATGGAATGAAGATCGAGCGCGCGGACGGCCGCGTCCGTCGCGCAATCATCTGCCGATGCCTTCGTTGGCGTGGCTGAGCGAGCGCAAGCACGGAGGAACTCTCCACGCATTAGCGGCTTGAGCCTGAAGATGAAGGAGTGTCGGGTCATGGCCGGTCTAAGCGAAGAAGACATCCGCGGGCGCGCCTATGAGCTCTGGAAAGCTGCAGGCGAACCCAACGGCAAAATGGACATCTTCTGGTATGAGGCCGAAAAGGAGCTTGTGACTGAACGGTCCGAGCGGGGCGAGGTGCCGCCCGGGACGACGGATCATTTGCCGGTCTAGACACCGCCTCGCCTGTGGTGATGAAGCGAACTGGCGCGGCCGCCTTGTAATTGCGGCTATCCGCGCTGGCGTTGAGGTCGGTGATGCCGCGCGTTAGCCCGACGGTGTCGAACAAATCAGCTTGTCGCCGGACTCATTCAGGCATTCTCTCTTGCGATCACGCCGAGGCAAAAGTCGATGAAGCTCCGCACTTTCGCGGGCTGATGTTGGCGTGATGGAAACAGCGCATAGAGCGGGAACATCTCGCCGGACCATTCGGGAAACAGGTCGATCAACGCTCCGCTTTCCACGAGGTGACTGCTGCCGAGCTGGAGAATCTGGGCAATGCCTGCGCCGGCTTCGCAAGCCGAAAGCATGGCGCCGACATCCGAGACCAGAACGCGGGCGGATACCTTCACAGGAAGTATCTCTTTTCCTTTGTGGAACTCCCAATCGAAAGGTCGCTGGTTTGCCGCGTCATAGAAACCGATACAATCGTGGTCCGGCACCTCGGACGGATGTCGTGGCCGGCCGTGCTGGGCGAGGTAAGCGGGCGCCGCAACCGTGAGAACACGGGTTTCGACGAGCTTGCGCGCAACCAATGAACCGTTCGGGGGGTCTCCGAACCTCAGCGCCAAATCGAAGCCGCCAGCCCCAAGATCTCCGACCGCGTCACGCATCAGAAGCTCCAGTGACACTTCGGGATGCTGCTCCAAGAATTCCCTGATGTGGGATGACAAGACGATGCGCGAGAAGAACGGATCGACGTTCACCCTAAGCCGCCCACGCACGATGCCAGCAGAGCCCGATGCCTCGATCGCCGCTTCTTCAATGCCGGCAAGGTGCGGTCCGACGCGCTCGTAAAAGCGCCGCCCCTCGTCTGTCAACGAGAGTGAGCGCGTCGTGCGCTCAAGCAGCCTGACCCCGACGCGCGCTTCCAGGCGCGATATGGCGCGGCTTACCGCAGAGGCGGTGAGGCCCAGCGCATCCGCCGCGCGCGCGATGGTGCCGGCCTCTATCACAGCCGAGAGGACAGTAACACCCGACAGCAACCGTCCATCGAAGGGCATCGCAATTCCTGATTTGTATGAATGTCTATTCTGACATAACGGAAATTGGATCAGCAATCACGATCTGTCATCAGTGTCGCCATCGAAGACGCGGAGGCGAACATGACGAAACGGCTTTACTTTCCGAGCATCGAATCTTGCACACGCTGGATGCTGCTAGGCGCGTCCATGGCGTCTCTGCTTTCGATCGCAGCCTCTGCTGGAGCGCAATCGAACGCCGTTCACACCGGCACAAAAAAGGAAGCGATCATGACGATGAAGCAAGACCTTGCGATGCGCTCGCGGGAGATTCATTGGCCGGAGGGCTTCAACCCCGCGACTGCCGATCTGTTTTCGCACAACGAGCTTCTCATCAATGCGTCGTGCGAGAAGATCTGGGGCCACATCGTGGACGCCAGGAAATGGCCGCAATGGTATCCGAACTCTGGCGGCGTCGAACTTCCCGAGGGCACGAAAGTTCTGGGCGACGGTACGACGTGGCGCTGGAGCACGTTTGGCCTGTCGATCGAGAGCAAGGTGCAGGAATATGTGCCGCATACGCGCCTCGGCTGGTACGGTTACACGCCGGGGACGCGGCCGAGCTTCTATCACACTTGGTATCTGGCCCCTCAAGGCACGAGCTGCCTGGTCATAACGGATGAAGTTGGTGTGGGCAAAGATGCCGCCCACCTGCGAGAGACCGATGAGAGCCTGCTGCATCGTGGCCACGATCTATGGCTGGCGACATTGAAATGGGTCTCTGAGAGCAATTGACCGATCACCGGGGACCGTGCGCGGGATTCATGCGTGCACGCCCTACCCCGCCGCCCTCATCCGGTAGTGGCTGACGCCCCATTCCGTTCCGTCGGCGTAGCCGAACAGGCCCGATGTCGCGAGGAAGAACCAGCGCCAGCGCCGCATCCACAAGGAGGTCTCGTTGCCATGGACCTTGCGCAAGGCCGCCTCGATCGCGTCGCGATGGGCATCGAAATTGGCGAGCCAGTCGTTGGCGGTGCGCTGATAGTGCGTGCCGCTCCAGCACCATTCCTTCTCGACCGCGAAGATGTCGTCGAACTGCCTGACGAGGTGATGGCTCGCCATCAGCCCGCCGGTGAAGACGTGCTGCGCGATCCAGTCCTCGCGATTGGCCCGGTCGAACAGGTGGGAGCCCGAGCGATGGGTGACGATGTGCATGAACAGGCGCCCCTCGGGGGCGAGCCATGACCGCACGCGCGTCATCAGCTTGCGCCAGTTCATCACGTGCTCGAACATCTCGACCGAGACGATGCGATCGAACTGGCCCTCGGGCGCGAACACGTTCATGTCGGCGGTGACCACGCGCAGGTTCAAGAGCCCGCGCAGCCGCGCCTCCTCCTCGACATAGGCCCGCTGCGCCTGCGAGTTCGACACCGCCGTCACCTTGGCATGCGGAAACTGCCGCGCCATCCAGAGCGACAGCGAGCCCCAGCCGCAGCCGAGCTCGAGGATGGTCTGCCCGTCGGCGAGACCGGCATGCGCGACGGTCTGGCGCAGCGCCTCCTCCTCCGCCTCCCGCAGGGTGGTCGCGTCGGTCGTGTAGAAGCAGGACGAGTATTTGCGGTTGGGGCCGAGCGCCTGCGCGAAGAAGGACGCGGGCGCCTCGTCATGCCCGGCATTGGCCGCATCGATGTCCTCGGCGATCGGCCGCAGCATCATCCGCCCGGCGAAGGCGGCCTCGTCGTCCGCGCCCAGGGCGGAGATGCGGGTCGCCGTCCGCGAGCACAGGCGCTGGATCGCGGCGCGAATCACGACATCAGGCAGCGGCACGCGTTCGGCAGTCCCGATGATCGCGGAAACGACGCTCATGCGGCCACTCCCCTGGTCATGTCTGGTTCGGGACGCGGAAGAAGGATCGGGCAGGTTCGGGCGTTGCCGCCTAGCCGGATGCAGGCGAACGCTATCAGGACCGCGAGCAAGGGCGCGATGACGTCCAGTCCCCCCGAGATCCGTCACCATGCAAAAAATCCGACCTAAACCTGCGGAATGCCGAAGTTTTGCAAAATAAGTCCTCATCAAAGCGCGGCTTCGGCTTTGGGTTCCGGAAGCTCCCCCGAAATCGGCGCATCCGGCGCTTTTTTTGGGCTGGCGCTGTGCCATAGTGCGCACTGCAATCAAGTTCGTAACGGATGATACCGGCCATGCCGTCTGGCGCCTCGCCCCGCTCCCCCATGGACATCGAATACACCAAGCTATCCTCGCCCAGCGTCTTCCTGGTGCGGATGCTGGTCTTCCTGGTGCTGTGCACGCTGGTGGGCGTAGTGCTCTACAAGCAGATCATCCTGGCTTTCTTCGCCAATCCGGGCCTCAACGCCCTGATCGGGGCGGTGCTGTTCATCGGCATCGTGCTGGCCTTCCGCCAGGTCATCCGGCTCTACCCTGAAGTGTCCTGGGTCAACAATTTCCGCATCGCCGATCCCGGCCTCGCCCCTGCCCGGCACCCAAAACTGCTGGCACCGATGGCGATGATCCTGGGCGGCGAGCGCACCGGGCGGATGTCGATCACCCAGACCACGATGCGGCATCTTCTCGATTCGATCGCGACCCGCCTGGACGAGGCCCGGGACATCTCCCGCTACATGACCGGCCTCTTGGTCTTCCTCGGCCTGCTCGGCACCTTCTGGGGCCTGATCGAGACGGTCGGCTCGGTCGGCAAGGTGATCGACGGGCTCAAGGTCGGCGGCGATTCCGGCGCCCTGTTCGACACGCTGAAGGAGGGCCTCGCCGCCCCGCTCGGCGGCATGGGCATCTCGTTCTCCAGCTCGCTGTTCGGCCTCGCCGGCTCGCTGATCCTCGGCTTCCTCGACCTGCAATCGAGCCAGGCCCAGAACCGCTTCTACACCGACCTCGAGGACTGGCTCGCGACCACCGTGCGCGAATATGGCCGGGGCGATGTGACCGTGGCCGCCGGCGGCGGCGTCGCCAGCGGCGAGCTTCAGGCCGCCGTCGAGCGGCTCCGCTCCGTGCTCGAGGAGGGCAGCGGCAACCGCGGCACCACGGCAGCGATGGCGAGCCTTGCCGAGGCCATCCAGGCGCTGGTCTCGCACATGCGCACCGAGCAGCAGATGATCCGCGAATGGGCGGACGGCCAGGGCGAGCAGAATCGCGAGATCCGGCGCCTGCTGGAGCGGCTCGCACGCCAGCCCGAGAAGGGTTGAGTCTCGCAGGAGTATCGTGCCCCGGACGCAGCACAGCACGCAGTGATGCGCTGCTGAGCCGGGGCCCGGAGAAACCAAGAATGGGTCCCGGCTCGGCGGCGCAGCGCCAAGGCGCTGCACCGCGTCCGGGACACGAAAGTGGAGACCGACGACATGGCTCTAGCGCGCGGCCGCCGCAGCGACGGCGCCTTCAACTACTGGCCCGGCTTCGTCGACGCGCTGTCGACGCTGGTGCTGTCGATCGTGTTCCTGCTGTCGGTGTTCCTGGTCGTGCAGTTCTTCCTGTCGCAGGAGGTGACCGGCAAGGACAAGGCGCTTGAGCAGCTCAACGCCAAGATCGCCCAGCTCAACGAGCTGCTGTCGCTGGAGAAGCTCGGCAAGCTCACACTCGACGACCAGGTCTCGCAATTGAAGGCCGGCCTCGCCTCGGCGGAGTCCGAGCGCGACCGCATCAAGGGCCTCTATGACGGCTTAGCTGCCGCCGGCAACGACGCGCAAGGCAAGTCCACCGAGCTCGGCAAGGCGCTGGACTCAGAGAAGGCGGTCTCGGCGCGGGCGCTGGCGCAGATCGAGGTGCTGAACCAGCAGATCAGCGCGCTGCGGCGGCAGCTCGCGGCGCTGGAAGAGGCGCTCGATGCCAGCGAGAAGCGCGACAAGGAATCGCAGAACCGGATCGCCGATCTGGGGTCTCGCTTGAATGTCGCCCTGGCGCAGCGCGTGCAGGAATTGTCGCGCTACCGCTCGGAATTCTTCGGCCGCTTGCGCGCCATCCTCGGCAACCGCCCCGACATCCGCGTCGTGGGCGACCGCTTCGTGTTCCAGTCCGAGGTGTTCTTCGACACGGGCCAGGCGACGCTCCTGCCCGAGGGGCGCGCCGAGCTCGACACGGTGGCGAACGCGCTGATCGAGCTCGACAAGAAGATCCCGGCCGAGATCGCCTGGGTGCTGCGCGTCGACGGCCATACCGACGTCCGCCCGGTGAGCGGCGCGAACTTCAAATCGAACTGGGACCTGTCCGCGGCGCGCGCGATCTCGGTGGTGCAATACCTGATCTCGCTCGGCGTGCCGGCCCAGCGCCTCGTCGCCGCCGGCTTCGGCGAATTCCAGCCGCTCGACACCGCCAACACGGAGGACGCCTACAAGCGCAATCGCCGCATCGAGCTGAAGCTGACGGAGCGGTAGGGGTGAGGGTCCCGCGATACTCACCACACCGTCATGGCCGGGCTTGTCCCGGCCATCCACGATCTTCGGTCCTCGCTGGTAGAAAGGCGTGGATGCCCGGGCATAGGCGAGCGGAAGCGACGCCGTCCTTCGGACGGCTATGCCCGGGCATGACGACCTTCGTAAAATGAGCGCCCTCCACCTCCGCCCCTACCGACCCGAGGACGAGGCCGCCGCCATCGACCTCTGGCATCGCACCTGGCAGCAGGCCTATCCGCAGATCGACTTCGCCGCGCGGCTGGACTGGTGGCGCGAGCGCTGGCGCAAGGATCTGGTGCCGAAGGCCTCGATCGTGGTTGCGGAAGCGGACGGCGCGCTGACCGGCTTCGTCACCATCGACGGCGAAGGCTATCTCGACCAGCTCGTGGTCGATCCCGCACACTGGGGCTCAGACGCGGCACGGCTGCTGGTGGACGAGGCCAAGCGCCTGTCGCCTTCAGGCGTCACGTTGCTGGTCAACAAAGACAACGCTCGCGCCATCCGCTTCTACGAGCGCAACGGCTTTGCCCATGCCGGCGACGATTTGAATCCGACCTCGGGACGGCCGGTGTTGAAGATGGAATGGAAGCCGTAGGGCCTTCTCTCCAACGTCGTCCCGGCGAAGGCCGGGACCCATACCGCGTGATCTATCGATGCGCGCAGGTGGTCGCACCGCGGGAAGACTCATCACGACGAGCCTTCGCCAAACTTCTCCCTGTGGTTATGGGTCGCGGCCTTCGCCGGGACGACATCGAATTTGTGGCTGCCGGCGGCTTCGCTCACAAATTACGGACAAGACCGCGCTGAGGTGGATGCCGCCTCACGCCCCCTCGAACTGCAGCCTCGCGAGCCTCGCATAAAGCCCGTTCGCAGCCACGAGCTCGGCATGCGTGCCCTGCTCGACGATCCTGCCCTGGTCCATCACCAGGATGCGGTCGCAGGAGAGCACGGTCGCCAGGCGATGCGCGATCACCAGCGTGGTGCGGTGGCGCATCAGCTCTTCCAGCGCGGTCTGGACCAGCGTCTCGCTTTCGGCATCGAGCGCGGAGGTGGCCTCGTCAAGCAGCAGCAGCGGCGCATCGCGCAGGATCGCACGCGCGATCGCGATGCGCTGGCGCTGGCCGCCGGACAGCGTCACGCCGCGCTCGCCGAGCGGGGTGTCGAAACCTTCGGGCAGGCGGCGGATGAATTCGGCGGCATGCGCGAGCTCGGCGGCGCGCTCGACCTCGGCATCGGTCGCATCGGGCCGGCCGAAGCGGATGTTCTCGCGGGCACTCGCGGCGAACACGTTCGATTCCTGCGGCACCAGCGCGATGCGGGAGCGGAAATCACGCGGATCGGCGGACCTGACCGGCACGCCGTCGAGCGAGATCGCGCCGCTGCGCGGATCGTAGAAGCGCAGCAGCAGATGGAAGATCGTGCTCTTGCCGGCGCCTGACGGACCGACGATCGCGACCTTCTCGCCGGGGCGCACGGTGAACGACACGGCGTCGAGCACCTTGACATCGAGCCGCGCCGGATAGGCGAAGCTGACCTGGTCGAACCCGACCTCGCCGCGCGCCGGCACCGGCAGCGCGCGCGGTGACGCGGGCGCCTTGATGTCTGGCTGCACATGCAGGATCTCGAACAGGCGCTCGGCAGCGCCGGACGCCGCCGAGACCTCGCCCCAGACCTCGCTGAGCTGGCCGAGGCCCGCGGCCGCGAACGCGGCATAGAGCACGAACTGGCCGAGCCGGCCCGGCGAGATCGCGCCGGTCAGCACATCATGCGAGCCGATCCAGAGGATCGCGACCACGCTTGCGAACACGATGAAGATGATGATGGCGGTGAGCACGGCGCGCGCCTGCGTCGAGGTGCGCGCGGCCTCATAGGCCTGCTCGACCTCGCCGCCGAACCGCTTCTCGGCAAACCGCTCGCTGGTATAGGCCTGCACGGTGCGGATCGCGCCGACGAGCTCGCCCGCATAGGCGGAGGCCTCGGCCAGCGTGTCCTGCGCATTGCGCGACAGACGCCGCACCCACCGCCCGAAGGCGACCAGCGGCAGCACGATCAGGGGAATGGCCAGCAGCACGAAGCCCGACAGCTTCGGGCTGGTGATCACCATCATCGCCGCGGCGCCGAAGAACATCATCAGGTTGCGCAGCGCGATCGACACCGAGGCGCCGACGGCGGATTTGATCTGGGTGGTGTCGGCGGTGAGCCGCGAGATCAGCTCGCCGCTGCGCGCGGAATCGAAGAAGGCGGGCGAGAGCGACAGCAGATGCGCGAAGACGTCGCGCCTGAGGTCGGCGACGATGCGCTCGCCGATCGTCATCACGAGGTAGTAGCGCGCGGCGCTCGCCAGCGCGAGCACGGCGACGACCGCGATCATCACCGAGAAGTAGCTGTTGATCAGCTCGATGCCCTCAGGCGTCAGGCCGAAATCGATCATCCGGCGCACCGCGACCGGCACCAGCAGCGTCGTCAGCGCGGCGATCGTGAGCGCGACGAAGGCCAGCGCGGCCCGGCCGCGATAGCGATTCACATAGGGCGCGAGCGCGAGCAGCGGCCGCAGCTTCGCGCGGCTCTTGGCGGGCTGCTCGATCAGCTCGGCCTCGATCGACGGGGCCTCAAGCGGCGCGGCATCGCGCTCGTCGCGGTACTGGTCGTCAAGCCGTTCCACAGCGCTCATGAGATCGGACCCAGGGAGACAGATGTGATCCACATAGGCCGGTGCGGGGGGAGTGGCAAATCCGGGATGTCCCTTAGGGGACGGCCCGGTTCTCCTTTGCCCACAATGGCTTGTTTTGAAGGGTCCTCTGGGGTATAGAGCCGGCCAAATCCGTCATTCGATAGCCACTCAAGCAAGGCGCCGGGCGCCGAGGAATTGCCATGAAAGCCGAAATTCATCCGAACTATCATACGATTAAGGTCGTGATGACCGACGGAACCGAGTACCTGACCCGCTCCACCTGGGGCAAGGAAGGCGACACCCTGAACCTCGATATCGACCCGAAGTCGCACCCGGCCTGGACCGGCGGCAACGCCCAGATCATGGACCGCGGCGGCCGCGTCTCGCGCTTCCAGAAGAAGTTCTCGGGCTTCCTCAAGAAGGATTGATCCGGCCGTTTCGGCCGCGACGGAAAACGCCCCCGGGAAACCGGGGGCGTTTTTGTTTGTGGTCGCTGTTACGTTGCCATCAGCCCCGTCATCCTGAGGCGCGAGCCATGCGACGCAACGCGTCGCGTGGAGAGCCTCGAAGGATGAACGGCCGAGATGCAGCAGCCGGGCCGTCGCCCTTCGAGGGCCGCTGAAGAAGCGGCCACCTCCAGCGACAACGGCTTCGCCGTTGCGCGGGGTGACGGTTCAATGAAGTGCGCGGATTGGAGCTTACCGCTCGAACGCGGCCTTCAGTGCGTTGAGATGCGGCACCAGCGGGTTGCCGATCGCGATGTGCTCGGCCGGCGGGGTGTGGATGGTGGTGTCGAGGCGGCGGACGCGGGTCTGCAGGCTCATCGAGCGATGGATCAAATCCTGGAGCTGCAAGGGCAGCTTCTCGATGGTGTCGGCGGGGCCCGGATCGGCCGCGCTGAGCTTGACCTTGGTCTTCTCGCGGTTGGCCTGAACCAGCGTCATCTCGCCTTCCTTCACCGCGCGGTGCAGCAGCAGCCAGGAGGCGAGCTGCATCAGGCGGGTGGTGAGGCGCATGCTCTCGGTCGCATAGGTGAGGCTGACGGCGCGATCGAGTGCCTTGGCCTCGGTGCGGCCGGCACCGTCGAGATAGGCGGCGGTCTCTTCGACGAGATCCATGCCCTCGCGGAACAGCGTGCCGAACGCCGCAGAATTGGTGAACCGCTCGCTGAGTTGAACGAGAGCGCCGTCGGCCTGCAAACGTTCCATGGTTAACGCCCCTTACGCAACTGTTTACCTGTCCGGCTTTGCGCCGGCTTATGATGAACAAATCATTGCGCGGGCGGGACGCGGAGTCCAGCGACAAGCACGGATATGGTTTCCGCGGGTCTTTCCTCGGAATTCAACCGCAACGAGACGCAAAAAAGAGCCGCCGGAAGACCGGCGGCTTTGAAAGTTGATAACAGGGAGGCGTCAAACAGAGTGGACAGGAGCCACTCGGTGTCCAAACGAGGACAGTTCCAGTCATAAAGCCGAAAGCTTAATTGACGGTAAACGAGCTAATCTTTTGAGAGTTCGTTAGCCATGTCGGTCAGTGGCCGAGTGCACTGCGGAACAAAACCCTCTCCGTCGCCCCGGCGAAGGCCGGGGCCCATAACCACAGGGTGGAGTTGTCGGGCAAACTGGTAACCCCGAGTCTTCGCCAAACCACTCCCTGTGGCTATGGATCCCGGATCAGCGCTCCGCTTCGCTGCGCTTGTCCGGGACGACAGCAATTGTGTGGCCGCTACGACTTGAAAATACTGTTCGCCGCATCGCGCGACGCGCGCTTTTTGGTGGCGGCTTCTTCCAGCCTTGCGATCTCGGTCTTGAGCAGGGCGACGCGCTCGGTCAGTTCCTCCACGGACAACAGTGAGAGATCCTGTCCGATTTCGTGCGTGATCTTCTTGCGCGGGCGGTCGTCGTCTTCCGTCGCCATGATCGTTCCTCCTGCGTTCGCGCCGGTAACAGGTACACGGCTGAGGCGGTTGCCAGCTTGGACCGCGCTGGCTAAGCAATGGCCTCGTTCCTCCCGCACCTTTGCTCAAGGATACATCATGGACAAGCTGCCCGCGCAAATGACCGTGGTCGCCATCTCCAAGCCCGGCGGACCGGAGGTGCTGGTGCCTGAACAACGGGCCCTGCCGCAGCCCGGTCCCGACGAGATCCTGGTCAAGGTGCAGGCCGCCGGCGTCAACCGGCCCGACGTGGCGCAGCGCTCCGGCGCCTATCCGCCGCCGCCCGGCGCCAGCGACCTGCCGGGCCTCGAGATCGCGGGTGAAGTGGTCGCCGTCGGCAGCAATGCCAAGCGGCACAAGATCGGTGACAAGGTGATGTCGCTGGTCGCCGGCGGGGGCTATGCGCAGTACTGCATCGCCCAGGACGCCCAGGCGATGAGCGTGCCG
Source organism: Bradyrhizobium sp. CCBAU 11386 (assembly GCF_028128955.1). Lineage (NCBI taxonomy): Bacteria > Pseudomonadati > Pseudomonadota > Alphaproteobacteria > Hyphomicrobiales > Nitrobacteraceae > Bradyrhizobium > Bradyrhizobium sp. CCBAU 11386. The sequence continues at coordinate 13,594 of NZ_LBKA01000230.1, read as the reverse complement.
CCGGCGCTGTCGATCAAGGAAGCCGGCGCATTGCCGGAAACCCTGATGACGGTCTGGCACAACGTGTTCGAGCGCGGCGGCCTCAAGGCCGGCGAGACGCTGCTGATCCATGGCGGCTCCTCCGGCATCGGCACCATGGCGATCCAGCTTGCGAAGGCGTTCGGCGCGAAGGTGTTCGTCACCGTCGGTTCGCAGGACAAGGTCGATGCCTGCCACAAGCTCGGGGCCGACCGCGCCATCAATTACAAGACCGAAGACTTCGTCGCCGTGGTGAAGGCGGAGACCGGCAATGCCGGCGTCAACCTGATCCTCGACATGGTCGCCGGCGAGTATGTAGACCGCAACTACGACGCCGCCGCGGTCGACGGCCGCATCGTCCAGATCGCGACCCTCAACGGCCCCAAGGTCAGCGTCAACATCGCCAAGGTCATGGTCAAGCGCCTGACCCATACCGGCTCGACGCTGCGCCCCCGTAGTAATGCGGACAAGGCGGCGATGGTGGCCGCGATCGAGGCGAAAGTGATGCCGCTTCTGCGCGAAGGCCGGGTCAAACCGGTGATGGACAGCGCTTTCCCGCTGGAAAAGGCGGCCGATGCCCACCGGCGCATGGAGACGAGCGCACATATTGGCAAAATTGTGTTGGAGGCCTAGGCCTCTGACCCACAGGGGACGCCGGAAACCCTTTGATTTTCCTTGCTTTCGTGGCATCTATCGCGACGCACCGAACCAATTCCGTCCGGTCTGAAATCGCCTTGCACACGAAGTTTGCGTCGAACGCGGAGAACTGACCTTGCGTCTGATCAGGTGCCTCGCGCCCATCGCGCTGGGCCTCATGATTGTTGTCGCCGCGCTCCCGGCGCGCGCGCTCGACGCCGTCAGCGTCCGCGGTGACGCGCCCGCGATCGACCTCACCGGCGTGCTCGAGCATCAGCGCAGCGATGCCGACCGCATCCAGGTCTCGACCGCGCCCGGCACCGACGGCATCGTCCGCCGCATCGAGGTGCGCGCCCGCGAGGGCGGCCAGAACTGGGTGGTGTTCGCGCTCGCCAACAACACCGACGACCAGCTCGACCGCCTGATCGTCGCCCCGCATTACCGCATCGTCTCGTCAGGACTGCTGTGGCCCGACCTCGGGCTGTCGCGCATCGCGACCATCACGCCCTCGACCGGAGACCGGCCGGAGCGGCAGGAAAGCCCGACCGCCGACGTCTTCCGCGTCACGCTCGACCCCGGCGCCGTCATCACCTTCGTCGCCGAGTTGCGCACCGACAAGCTGCCGCAGCTTTATCTGTGGGAGCCGGAGGCCTACAAGGACAAGGTCAACTCGTTCACGCTCTACCAGGGCATCGTGATCGGCATTTCGGGGCTCCTGGCTCTCGTCCTCACCATCCTGTTCGTCGTCAAGGGCAGCATCATGTTCCCGGCGGCCGCGGCGCTGGCCTGGGCGGTGCTGGTCTATATCGGGGTCGATTTCGGCTTCTGGGGCAAGGTGCTCGACATGTCGAACAACGCCGAGCGCATCTGGCGCGCGGCGGGTGAAGCTATCCTGGCGGCGACGCTTCTGGTGTTTCTGTTCGCCTATCTCAACCTCAGTCGATGGCATGTGCGCTATTCGCACATCACGGTGGGCTGGCTGGCCTTCCTCGGCTCGCTGGTCGCACTCGCGCTGTTCGACCCGGCGGTGGCCTCCGGCATCGCGCGCATCTCGCTGGTGCTGATCGCCTTCGCCGGCTTCGCGCTGATCGTCTATCTCTCCACCCACGGCTTCGACCGCGCGGTGCTGTTGATCCCGACCTGGTTCCTTCTCGTGGTCTGGGTGGTCGCGGCCGGCATGACGGTGGCCGGCTCCGTCACCAACGACATCGTCGGCCCGGCGCTGCTCGGCGGCCTCGTGCTGATCGTGATGCTGATCGGCTTCACGGTGATGCAGCACGCCTTCGCCGGCGGCGGCGCCACCACCGGCGTCGTCTCCGACATCGAGCGGCGCGCACTGGCGCTCGCCGGTTCCGGCGATTTGATCTGGGACTGGGACGTTTCCGCCGACAAGGTCTTCACCAGCCCAGAGACCGAAGCCCTGCTCGGCCTCAAGCGCGGCACGCTGGAAGGCCCGGCGGCATCGTGGCTGGAAGTGCTGCATCCGCTCGACCAGGACCGTTTCCGCGCCGCGCTCGACAGCGTGCTCGACCAGCGCCGCGGCCGCCTGGTGCAGGATTTTCGCCTACGCACGCCCGACGGCCACTTCATGTGGTTCGCGCTGAAGGCGCGGCCGGTGGTCGGCTCCGACGGCGAGGTCTCGCGCGTGGTCGGCACGCTCACCGACGTCACCGAGCTGCGCAACGCCGAGGAGCGCCTGCTGCACGATTCCGTGCATGACAACCTCACCGGCCTGCCCAACCGCAAGCTGTTCATGGACCGGTTAGGTGCGGTCGCGCATTTCGCCAAGACCATGCCGACGCTGCGGCCGACGCTGATGGTGATCGACCTCGACCGCTTCAAGCAGGTCAACGATTCCGTCGGCATCGCGGTCGGCGATTCCATCCTGCTGACGCTGGCCCGCCGCCTCACCCGCATCCTGAAACCGCAGGACACGCTGGCGCGGCTCGCCGGCGACCAGTTCGGCCTGATCCTGCTCTCGGAGCAGGATCCCGCCCGCATCACCGCCTTCGCCGAGACCATCCGCAAGACCATCCGCGCGCCGATCGCCTTCAACGAGCGCGAGATCTTTCTCACCGCCTCGATCGGGCTCGCGCTTTCTGATCCTCAGACGCAATTGACGGACGAGATCATCAAGGATGCCGAGCTGGCGATGTATCACTCCAAGCGCATCGGCGGCGACCGCATCGACGTCTACAAGCCGGCGATGCGCGCGCGAAAGACCGACCGCCTGACGCTGGAGAGCGAGCTGCGCCGCGCCATCGAGCGGCAGGAGCTCACCATCCTCTACCAGCCGATCGTGCGGCTGGAGGACCGCTCCGTCGCGGGCTTCGAGGCGCTGGCGCGCTGGGACCACCCCAAGCTCGGACGCATGGCGCCGTCGGAATTCATCACCATCGCCGAAGAGACCGGCCTGATCGTCGACCTCGGCATGTTCGTGCTCGACCAGACCGCAAAGCAGCTCTCGGTGTGGCAGCGCGCGATGCGCTCGCGCGAGCCGATCTTCGCCTCCGTCAACGTCTCCTCGCGGCAATTGCTGCGCCATGACCTGATCCACGACATCCGCACGGTGCTGTCGCGCTCCTCGGTGGCGCGCGGCACGCTGAAGCTGGAATTGACGGAATCGCTGGTGATGGAGAACCCGGAGCACGCGGCGCAGATGCTGACGCGGATCCGCGAGCTCGGCACCGGGCTGTCGCTCGACGATTTCGGCACCGGCCATTCCTCGCTGGCCTATCTTCAGCGCTTCCCGTTCGACACCATCAAGATCGACCAGTCGTTCGTGCGCACCACCAACCGCGGCACCCGTCCGGTGATCCTGAAGTCGATCATCGCGCTCGCGCACGATCTCGGCATGGACGTGGTCGCCGAAGGCGCCGAGACCGACTCCGACGCGGTCGAGCTCTACCAGATGGGCTGCGAATACGCGCAGGGCTTTGCCTTCGGCGAGCCGATGGACGCGGACGCGGCGATGCGCCTGCTGACGGAAGTGCGGCTGGAAGCGGCGAGCTGATCGCTCTTAGCTTACCCTCCCCTGGAGGGTGGACAGCGTCGCGCGCCGCTAGCGCCTCCGGTCGTTCTTCTTCTTCTTCTTCGTGAACCTGACGCTCGCGCCGTCCGGCATCCGTGTCGCCACGAACCCGGCCGCGAGGCAGGCCTCGCGCTGCGGCATCTGGATGTCGGGGCTGCGCAGGCTGTCCCACCATGAGGCGCGGTTCGCCGCGCGCGGCAGGGCCGCGCCGATGATCTCCTCGATCTGTTCAAAGCTCAGCACGAATTCGTCCTGCTTCTGCCGCAGCAGATAGTCGCGCAACGCGTCGTAGTCGTTCACCGTCGTCCTCTCGTCCGAAGCCGGATTTGCCCGATCAGGCCTGCCCAAAACCGTGAGCCGCATAAACCGTTTCTTAACTCATTGCGGCAGTGCCGTCCTACCTTAAACACTACTCAAGCTTTCGGGCGCATCCACTAGGACCGGGAGCAAACGATGCTGTCTGGATGGCGCGAAGTCATGGCCCGCCGGCCGTGGCGGATTTCTGTGAAATTGCTGATCGTCTCGTCCGTCGTGACGGTGATCGGCTTTTCCGCCATTTGCGTCAACGTCATGCTCGACATGCGCCGCGGCGAGGAGGCGCTCGCCCGCCAGACGCTGGAAAACCTGGCGACGACCATCGAGTCCGACATTAGCCGCAACATCGAGATCTACGACCTGTCGCTGAAGGCGGTCGCCAACAACATGCTGCTGCCCGAGCTTGCCACGGTCTCCAAGGCGATCCGCCACCTCATCCTGTTCGACCACGCGACCACGGCACGGCATTTCGGCGCCATCCAGGTGTTCGATGCCGACGGCAGGCTGACCATCGACGCTTCCACGCTCGATCCCCTGCCGGAGGTCAGGAGCGAGGAGGATTACTTCAGGGTTCACCGCGAAAATCCCGGAGCCGGGCTCTTCATCAGCCGGCCGATGCTGTTCCGCGGCGCCTATTCCATCGTGCTCAGCCGACGCATCAGCGACACCGACGGCGGCTTCCTCGGCGTCGTCGCCGGCTCGATCCGCTTCAGCTATTTCCACGAATTGTTCGAGCGTCTGAGCCTCGACCCTGAAGACACCATCACCGTGCTCAGGCGCGACCGCACCATCATCATGCGGCGGCCGTTCGATCTCGATGTGATCGGCAAGAACCTCGCCGAGTGGCCGGCCTGGAAGGCCGACAATCTGAAGGTCGGCGGCGCATTCTCGGGACAGGGACCGGTCGACGCGACCCCGCGGCTCTATGTCCGCAGCGGCGGGAGCAATCCGCTGTTCGTGGTGGCGGGCAAGCCCCTGAGCGCCGTGTTCGCATTGTGGCAGAAGGAAGCTTATCGCATAGGCGCCGTGGTGCTGGCGCTTGCGCTGTTCGTGCTGGGATCGACGCTCGTGCTCGCACGCGAGATCGGCCGGCGCGCCGAGGCCGAGCGCAAGCTCGAGGAGATGGCGACGACGGACGCGCTCACCGGCCTGAAGAACCGCCGAAAGTTCGATTCCGTCATCGACGTTGAATGGCGGCGCGCGATGCGCCAGAAGACGCCGCTCGCGCTCTTGATGATCGATGCCGATCACTTCAAGGCCTACAACGACACGTTCGGCCACCAGGCCGGCGACCAGGTGCTGGTCGGCATCGCCATCTGCATCTCCGATTCGGTGAGCCGCGCCGGCGACTGCGCCGCGCGCTATGGCGGCGAGGAATTCGCCGTGCTGCTGCCGAACACCTCGGCCACCGACGCCTTCAGGATCGCCGAGGCGATCCGCTGCAAGGTGCAGGGCTGGTCCGACGATGCGGCGACGTCGACGGTCTCCTGCGGCATCGCCAGCCTCGTCCCCGCCGCCGGCATGGACTGGTCGATCCTGGTCGCCGCCGCCGACAAGGCGCTCTATGCCGCCAAAGCCGGCGGCCGCGACCAGTCCGTGGTCGCGAGCTTGCCGAAGCTGTCGCTGGTGGCGTGATCTAGGTCGTCATTGCGGCGAGCAGCGCGCCAAATACTCAGTGTCGTCCCGGCGAAGGCCGGGACCCATAACCACAGGGAGTGGTTTGGCGAAGACTTGCGGTTCGGTACGCCTGCCGAACGCGATCAATAGATCACGCGGTATGGGTCCCGGCGTTCGCCGGGACGACAGCGAGAATTACTGCCCCAGATACTTCTTCATCTCCGCGATCAGTCCGTCGCGCAATTCCGGGCGCTTCAGGCCGTAGGCGATGTTGGCGCGGAGGAAGCCGGGCTTGGAGCCGCAATCATGGCGCTCGCCCTCGAACTCGACGCCGTAGAATTTCTGCGACCTGGCGAGGCCGATCATGGCGTCGGTGAGCTGGATCTCGCCGCCGGCGCCGCGCTCCTGGGTCTCCAGGATCTTGAAGATCTCCGGCTGGAGGATGTAGCGGCCGGTGATGGAGAGGTTGGAGGGCGCGGTGCCCTTGGCCGGCTTCTCGACCATGCCGTCGACCTCGAACATCTTGCCGGTGCGCTTGCCGACGCCGCAGATGCCGTATTGATGGGTGAGATGGTCGGGCACCGCCTCGACCGCGATCAGGTTGGATTTCTCGCCCAGCAAGGACGCAGTCTCGATCATCTGCTTCAGGCAGCCGGGCGTGTTGAGCACGAGCTCGTCGGGCAGCACGACCGCGAACGGCTCGTTGCCGACGATGTCGCGCGCGCACCAGACCGCGTGGCCGAGGCCGAGCGGCGCCTGCTGGCGGGTGAAGCTGACGGCGCCGGCTTCCGGCTGGTTCTGCGCCAGGATCTCCTGCTCGGCCTTCTTGCTGCGCGCAGCCAGCGTCGCGTCGAGCTCGAACATCTTGTCGAAATGATCTTCGATGACATTCTTGTTGCGGCCGGTGACGAAGATGAAGTGCTCGATGCCGGCTTCCCTCGCCTCGTCATAGACGTACTGGATCAGCGGCTTGTCGACGATGGTCAGCATTTCCTTCGGCATCGCCTTGGTGGCGGGCAGAACGCGGGTGCCGAGGCCGGCGACGGGGAATACGGCTTTGCGAATTTTCATGGGATCGATCGAATACCTGAGGACGTGAACGGAGCAATGTGATCTTGCTAGCTTGTTTGCAGCCGCTAACAAAGGCGGATGTGGGGCCTCGCCCTCACAGAGTTGAGAAGAAAAAGGCCGACACCAAAATTTCATCTTTGTTAGGCTATTGGCAACCGCAACCGGGCCTCCTGATGGCGGATTTTTGGCCGGACAGGTGGGACATGATGCAATCAGTGGCAGGGCTGGCAAAACGTGCTGGATCCGTGACCAGCGGAGCGTTGGTTGCAGCTGCCTTGCTGCTGCCGGCTTGCGCGCAGGCCCAGGCGCAGAACGGCCTGTCGAACCTGTTCGGCGGCATTTTCTCGGGCTCGAATCCGGCGCCTGCGCAAGCCCCGCCAGGCCCCGGCGGCGCGCAAACAGGAGCCCAACCTTGGAGCGGCGAGGACGGCGCCTCCGGCCATCCGCTGATGACGGCGGCGGCGATCCGCGAGGCCGCCGGCAATTTCGACAATTGCGTTGCAGGGATGTGGCCCGATGCCGCACGGCGCGGCATCACCCAGGAAAATTTTCAACGCTTCACCGCAGGGCTCGCGCCCGACCTGCGCATCATGGACCTGATGGACTCGCAACCGGAGTTCACCAAGTCGATCTGGGACTATCTCGACATCCTCGTGAACGACAACCGGCTCGCCAAGGGCCGCGAGGTGCTCGCCAAGTACAAGGCGCAGTTCGATGCCACCGAAAAGGCCACTGGCGTCGATCGATACATCATTGCCTCGATCTGGGGCATCGAGTCCAATTACTCGACGCAGATGGGCGATCGCAGCGTGCTGCAATCCACTGCGACGCTCGCCTGCATCGGCCGCCGCCAGGCCTATTTCAAGGACGAATTCCTCTCCGCGCTGGAGATCCTCAACCGCGGCGATCTGCGCCCTGAGCAGATGCGCGGCTCCTGGGCCGGCGCCTTCGGCCCGACCCAGTTCATGCCGACCGCGTTCAAGCGCTTTGCCGTGGACGGCGATGGCGACGGACGGCGCGACGTCGTCGACAATCCCACCGACCTGATCGCGTCCACCGCCAACAACCTGAAGAAGGACGGCTGGCAGGCCGGCCAGACCTGGGGCTTTGAGGTCGTGGTGCCCCAGGGATTCAACTACATGTTGGCCGACCGCGCCAAGGCGATGACGATCGCGCAATGGGAAAAGCTCGGCCTCAAGCGCCCGGCCAGCCAGCCCTTCCCGCATCCGGCGGAGAAAGCCTATCTGCTGGCGCCGGCGGGCGCGCAAGGTCCGGGCTTCCTGATGCTCCAGAACTACCGGGTCATCATGAAGTACAACCCGGCCGAGGCCTATGCGCTGGCGATCGGCCATTTCGCCGACCGCCTGCGCGGCGGTCAGCCCTTCGTGCAGCCCTGGCCGCGGCAGGAACGGGAGCTGGCGCGCACCGAGCGGCTGGAACTCCAGCAGCTGCTGGCCCAGCGCGGCTTCTACAAGGGCACCCCGGACGGCCAGTTCGGCGGCCAGACCCGGGAGGCGCTGCGCAACTTCCAGGCCTCGATCGGGGTCCCCGCCGACGGTTTTGCCTCTTCCGACGTGCTGGAACGGCTGCGCGGGCGGTAGAATCGCGCCGAAAGTAACCCTGAACGGGGATTTTGCCTGCCGGCCTTGACGGGAGCGGCTGTTCCCCGGTGTATGGCCAAAGAATCTGCAACGGAATCTGCCCGTTTGGCGCCTGATTCCGTTATTATATCGAGCCACTTCCAGACCCCGTTGCGCGTGCCCGAGATCGCATGTCGAAGAAGTCCCTGTTCAAGGCGCTGACCGAGACCGGCCCGTTGATCGCGCTGGGGACGGCGCTTGCGATTCTGGTGTCGGTCGCAGGACCCGCCTCGGCGCAGTTCTTCAACTTCCCCGGCTTCGGCGGCCCGCCGCAGCGCTCGGCGCCGCCGCCGCAACCGCGTAGCGGCGGAGGTGGCGGCGGCTGGTTCGGCGGCGACTTCTTCGCGCCGTTCCAGCAGCAACAGCCGCAGGCGCCGCGCCAGGATTTCTCGCGCGCGCCGGCACCTAGCAAGCGCGACACCATTCCCGACAAGAACGTGCTGGTGATCGGCGATGCCATGGCCGACTGGCTCGCCTACGGCCTGGAAGACGCCTACAGCGAGCAGCCCGACATGGGCGTGATCCGCAAGCACAAGACCACGTCCGGCCTGATCAAGTACCAGCCGAAGGGCGAACCTTCGGACTGGGCGGCTGCCGCCAAGGGCATCCTCGAGACCGAGAAGCCCGAAATCATCGTCGTCATGCTCGGCCTCAACGACCGCATCGCCATCCGCGAGCCCGTCGCAGACAAGCCGGCAGACAAAGACAAGAAGAACGAGAAGAACGACAAGGGTGCGCGCGCCAAGCCGCAGGGCAAGCCGGGCGATACAAAACCCAACAGCCCCGACACCGCCGTCAAGCCGGACGACAAGCCGGCGGATACCGACCTGCCGCAGGATGACGCCGACAACGCCGACGCGCCGCAGATCACGGCTCCCGAGAAGACCGCGCGCAACCCGAACGGCCTCTACGAATTCCGCGACGACCGCTGGGTCGAGCTCTACGGCAAGAAGATCGAGGAGCTGGCCAACGTCCTGAAAGCCAAGGGCGTGCCGGTGCTCTGGGTCGGCCTGCCCGCGATCCGCGGCCCGAAGGGCACGGCGGACATGCTGTTCCTGGATTCGCTCTATCGCGAGGGCGCGGCCAAGGCCGGCATCACCTATGTCGATGTCTGGGACGGCTTTGTCGACGAAGCCGGCCGCTTCCTCCAGAAGGGCCCGGACTTCGAGGGCCAGATCCGTCAGCTCCGCACCTATGACGGCGTCTTCTTCACCAAGCCCGGCGCGCGCAAGCTGGCTCACTATGTCGAGCGCGAGATCACGCGCCTGCTCGCCGGCCGCTCCGGCCCGATCGCGCTGCCGAGCGAGCCGGCAACGCCCGACACCAGCGTCGAGCCCGGCAAGCCCGCACCACGGCCGCTCGCCGGTCCGATCGTGCCGCTGGTTGCCGCCTCGATCTCGACCGACCAATTGCTGGGCGGTCCGGGCTCGCGCCCTGCCGCCGTCGATGCGCTCGCTGCGAAGACGATGGTGAAGGGCGAGCCGCTGGCGGCCCCCGCAGGCCGCGCCGACGATTATGCCTGGCCGCGCCGCGAAGTCGGCCGCGAGCAGGCCAAGGGCGATACGCCGATGGCAGCGACGACGCCTGACGGCAGCGCTACTGCTCCCGGCACGCCGGGTGCGGCCGCCGCGATCGCGCCGCCGAAACTCGCACCGAAGAAGCCGCCGGTGGTGCAGCAGCCGGCCCAGGCGACGCCGTCGTTCCGTGATTTCTTCGGCTTCGGCTCGCCGCAGCCAGCGCCGCGTCAGCTGGCGCCGGCGCCAGGGCCGCGCAATCCAGCTCAAAACCCCGCGATCCCGCGTCCGCCGGGCAATGTCGGGCGAGCGGCGGAAGTCCGGTAATCCTTGCTCTAAATTAAGGTGTCATTCCGGGGCGCGCCTCTTGGCGCGAACAATGGTGCGCAATTGCGCACCTGAGAATCTATTCATCGACATTGATGGTGGCACCATGGATTCTCAGGTGCGCAATTGCGCACCATAGCTCGCGCTTCGCGCGCCCCGGATGACGGCGCGGTTTCTAGCCGTAATAGCGCCAGCGCGGCGGCGGGCGGCGAGCGGGCCGTGACATCAACAGCGCGAGCGCGAAGCCTATGCAGCCAGCGACGAGCAGCGAGCCAAGCGGATAGTCCTGCACCTTGCGCGCAATCGCCTGCGAGCCATCGCGAAACGTGTCGCCGCTGTTGTCGTAGGCATCCTTGGCGTAGCCGGCCGCAACCTCGCCGGCGTCACGCACGGCGTCCTTGGCCTGACCGTAGAGATTCTGCACGGTGCCGGCGGCCTCGCGCGCCTTGCCCGATGCTTCCGTCTGCGCATCGCCCGTCAGATCTCCGACTGCGCCTTCCGCGCGGCCAGCGAATTCCTTGGCCGATCCGACAATTCGATCCTTGTCCATGTGGTCCTCCTCGGGGGTCAGCCGGAGTAACCGATCAGGCGCAGCGCAGTTCCAACGGATTAGGAAAGTGTAGCCCGGGTGAGCGCAGCGATACCCGGGAGCGGTGCTAGCAAAGTCCCGGATGTCGCTTTGCTCATCCGGGCTACAAGATCAGCCCGCCATCGACGACCAGCGTCTGGCCGATGATGTAGGACGACAGCGGCGAGGCCAGGAACAGCGCCGCGCCCGCCATGTCAGCCGGCGTGCCCAATCGCCGCAGTGGAATGCGCGCCAGCGCATCTTCGAGCCGCTTGGGATTGTCGGTCGTGACCTTCGTCATCTTGGTGTCGACGAGGCCGGGCGCGATGCCGTTGACGCGAATGCCGTCCTCGGCCCAGGCCTCGCCGAGCGTGCGCGTCAATCCGACCGCGCCGGTCTTCGACGCGTTGTAGGCGGGGTTGCCCATGGTGGAATGATAGGCCGCGGTCGACGACACCATGATCAGCGCGCCCTTCGCATCCCGCAACATGGAATGAAACCGCGTCGCACAGGCCATCAGGCTCATCAAATTGACCTCGACGACCTTGCGGAAACCGCTCATCTCGAACTCGCCACGGCGATAGATCACCGCGCCCTGGGCCAGCACCAGGATGTCGAGCCGATCGAAGGACGGCTTGAAGGCTTCGATCGCGCCGGCATCGCTGACGTCGAGCTGCGCGTAAGCAAGACCGGCGAGATCGGAGCCATCCTCCGCCGAATATTCCGCAGGCTGAGCACGCGTACCGCAGACCGCGACATGCGCGCCCCTGGCGCGGAAGGCCTGTGCGATGCCGTTACCGATGCCGCTGGAGCCGCCGACGACCAGCACCTGCTTGCCTGTGAAATCGAGCTCGTTCGCCATCGCGACCTCCCTTTTGTCTTGCTTGTTTGACCTGTCTGCGGATCGATGCCAGCCTTGTCAATCTCATAACAAGAAACAACAGGACGCGAGGAAACAGCATGCCCGAGTTCAAGCAGCTCAGCCGGTCCGTGAAGGGCCTGACCGCTCTCGTCACCGGCGCGGCCAGCGGCATGGGGCGCGCGACGGCGCGCGTGTTCGCCGCCGAGGGCGCGAATGTCGCGGTGACCGATTACGACGAGCAAGGCGCGATCGCCGTCGCGAAGGAGATCGCAGCGAGCGGCGGGTCGGCGAAGGCCTGGACGCTCGACGTCGCCGATGGCGGCGAGATCAACCGCGTGGTCAATGACGTTGCAGCGCATTTCGGCGGGCTCGACATCATCGTCAACAATGCCGGCATCTCCGTGCGCGTCGCGATCGATGACGAGACATACGAAGATGCCTGGGCCAAGGGCATCGCGGTGATGCTGACGGCGCATCCGCGCATCATCCGCGCCGCGCTGCCATATCTGCGCAAGTCGAACAGCCCGCGCATCGTCAACATCGCCTCGACTGAGGCGCTCGGCGCCACAGCATTGCACAGCCCCTATTCGGCGGCGAAGGGCGGCGTGGCAAGCCTGACCCGCTCGCTCGCGGTCGAGCTCGGCCGCGAAGGCATTACCGTCAACTGCATCTGCCCGGGCCCGATCCGCACCGCCATCACCGACCGCATCTCGGAGGAGCACAAGACCATCTACGCCAGGCGCCGCACTGCGCTTGGCCGCTACGGCGACCCTGAAGAGGTCGCGCATATGACGCTGAGCCTGTGCCTGCCGGCCGCGTCGTTCCTGACTGGCGCGGTGATCCCTGTCGACGGCGGCCTGATGGCCCGCAACGCGTAAGAGCCATCCCGGGCTACGGGCTGCCATGCGCGGCAAGCGTTGACATCTGCGGTTGCGGGAGTAGCTTTTTTGCCAACAGAGCGGGAGCAACCGCTCGCGGTCCGCGGGAGAGAACGTCATGACGATCGCCATCCGGCAGCTTCAGACACATTTTGTGGGCGAGGTTTCCGGCCTCGATTTGCGAAAGCCGCTCACGCCGGATGAGGCCCGCGAGGTCGAGGCCGCCATGGACAAATACGCGGTGCTCGTTTTCCACGACCAGGACATCACCGACGAGCAGCAGATGGCTTTCGCGCTGAATTTCGGCCAGCGCGAGGACGCGCGTGGCGGCACGGTCACCAAGGAGAAGGACTACCGGCTGCAATCCGGCCTGAACGACGTCTCCAATCTCGGCAAGGACGGCAAGCCGCTGGCCAAGGACAGCCGTACGCACCTGTTCAACCTCGGCAATTGCCTCTGGCATTCCGACAGCTCGTTCCGTCCGATCGCGGCCAAATTCTCGCTGCTGTCGGCGCGCGTCGTGAACCCGAAGGGCGGCAACACCGAATTCGCCGACATGCGCGCGGCCTATGACGCGCTCGACGATGAGACCAAGGCGGAGATCGAGGACCTCGTCTGCGAGCACTCGCTGATGTATTCGCGCGGCTCGCTCGGCTTCACCGAGTACACCGACGAAGAGAAGCAGATGTTCAAGCCGGTGCTGCAACGCCTGGTGCGCACCCATCCCGTCCACCGCCGCAAGTCGCTGTATCTCTCGTCACATGCCGGCAAGATCGTCGGCATGAGCGTGCCGGAGGGACGGCTGCTGTTGCGTGACCTCAACGAGCACGCGACGCAGCCGGAATTCGTGTACGTCCACAAATGGAAGCTGCATGACCTCGTGATGTGGGACAACCGCCAAACCATGCACCGCGTCCGCCGCTACGACCAGTCCCAGCCCCGCGACATGCGCCGCGCAACGGTGGCGGGGACGGAGCCGACGGTGCAGCAGCAGGCGGCGGAGTAGGCCGAACATTCCGCCGTCGTCCCGGACAAGCGCAGCGCAGATCTACCGTCTTGTCTGTCAAGGGGGCCGATCGGCTGTAAGTGTGCGGCATCGTGCTCGGCAGTCAAGGCG
>NZ_LBKA01000229.1:0-76989 GCF_028128955.1 Bradyrhizobium sp. CCBAU 11386 | reverse complement strand
GGGCATTTGCGGCTCGGGGTGATCGAGCATTTCGGGCCGCGGCGTCTCGTCGGCCCAGCCGCCGGCATCGGGCATCGGGGCGAGGCGCGGCGGTTCGGCGGCGTTGGGACGCTGCGGAAGCTGGTCGCGGCCGGGCGCGGCGCGGACGATGTTGGGCTCGACGACGATGTCGGTCGGGCCGCCGATCATCAGGAGGTGTTCGACGTTGTCGCGCCGGACCAGCACCAGGCGGCGCCGGCCGTCGACGGCGGCAGCATCGATCACGGCGAGCCGGGGCATCCGGCCGCGCTGGGTGTTGGCGCCGAGCCGGCTGCTGGCGAATCGGCGAACCAGCCATGCAGCAACGCCGATCAACGCCAGAACGACGATGAACGCGATGATGAAGGTGATAGGGCTGCCTTGCATACTTGTCCCCGAGAAATGGCGCTCTTCTCGTGCCCATGGTCAGACGCGCCAACCACCGGCCCACGATGCCCCAAACTGCGATCTCTTAACGTCCCACGGCAAGTTTTGCCGTCCCCAACTCTTAATAACCTATGAATCGCCCGATCCAAAACGACTTCTTGGCCTGTGCATGTGCCGCCAAGCGGTTGGGTTAACGCCACTTTTGGAGGCGTAGAATCACGGGGGAACGAATTCCTGTCCCGGCGCGGGACATGCATCTGTGGCATCTTTAACCACCTGTTAACCATACAGGCGGCAAATTCTGCCTAGCTTCGGACCCTGGATCCGGAGGAGGCGGAAGGAGCCGCGACGATGTCCATCAACGACCTCCCGGTGCTGTCGGCGCTTCGCACCAAGATGCAGTGGCATCAGGAACGCCAGCGCGTCCTGTCCGAGAACGTCTCCAATTCCGACACGCCCAAGTTCCGGCCGCGCGACCTGGTCGAGCCGAAGCTCGACAAATCCGGCGCGGTCACGGCCGCGATGGGCCCGCTGGCGCTGACGCGCACCAGCGGTTCCCACATGACGCCATCCGGCGCGGCCTCCGGTTTCGACCAGAATAAGAATGCGGGCTTTGAGACACGCCCTGCGGGCAACGCCGTCAATCTCGAAGAGGAGATGATGAAGGCCGCCAGCAACCAGATGGACTACGCGGCGGCGACCTCGCTCTATTCGAAGAGCCTGCATCTGCTCAAGACCGCGATCGGCAAGGGCTAGAGCATGATCCCGGAACGGAAGAGCTAGAGGAGGCGCATCATGGCCAATGACAGCAGCGACTTTGCCCGCTCGATGGCGATCGCGACTTCCGGCCTGCGCGCGCAGGCCGGGCGCATGCGGGTGATCTCGGAGAACATCGCGAACGCGGATTCGACGTCGCAGACGTCAGGCGGCGATCCCTACCGGCGCAAGGTGCCGACCTTCTCCTCCGCGCTCGACCGCACGCTCGACGCGCAGGTCGTCACCCTCGGCAGGATCAAGCCCGACCAGTCCAACTTCCGCGTCAAATACGAGCCGAACAATCCCGCGGCGGATGCCAGCGGCAACGTCAAATATCCCAACGTGAATTCGGTGGTCGAGATGACCGACATGCGCGATGCGCAGCGGTCCTATGAGGCCAATCTCAACATCATCAGTGCGACGCGCCGGATGATCCAGCGCACGCTCGACATCCTCAAGAGCTGAACAGGACATTTGAGCCATGGCATCACCGACAATCGCAGCCAACGCCTATGCCAACCTCGCCCGCGTGCTGGAGAACAGCGGCGCCGGCAAGGGCAGCGAAGCCAGCGGGCAGTCCTTCGCCTCGCTCCTGAAAGACGCCGTCGGCAGCGTCATGGAGTCCGGCCGCAAGTCCGACGCGCAGACGGTGGCGATGGCCGCCGGCAAGGCCAACGTGATGGACGTGGTGACGGCGGTCGCCGACACCGATGTTGCCGTCTCCACACTGGTCTCGGTCCGCGACCGCGTGATCTCGGCGTATGAAGACATCATGAAGATGCCGATCTGATTAGGCCGAATGGTGAGTAGTGAATGGCGAATGGGGACGTCTCCGATTCGCCATTCGCTACTCGCCATTCGCGTTTCCCGACGCGTCAGACAACCAAGAGCGAGCAACAAGCAATGACCGGACCCGAGACCCTCGACGTCGCGCGCGATGCGATCTGGACGATCGTGATCGTGTCGTCGCCCCTGATGGTGGTCGGCCTCGTGGTCGGCGTGATCGTGTCGCTGTTCCAGGCGCTGACGCAGATCCAGGAGCAGACGCTGATCTACGTGCCGAAGATTCTGGCCATCTTCGCCACAATGCTGTTGGCGCTGCCGTTCATGGCCGACGCGCTCCACGCCCACATGCTGCGGATCTCGTCGCGAATCATCGGCGGCTGAGGCAAGATGCGTAGATTATGCGCATCGACGTCTCGCTGCTGCCGGCGCTTGCGGCGGCCTTCATGCTCGTCTTCGCCCGGGTCGGCGCGATGGTGATGCTGCTGCCGGGCCTGGGCGAGACCAACATCCCGACGCGGGTGAAGCTGTCGATCGCGCTCCTGCTCACGCTGATCATCCTGCCGCTGCATCGCAGCGCCTATCAGGTCGACATGGGCTCGCTGGCGCCGCTTCTGGTGCTGATGCTGCATGAAATCGCGATCGGCATCGTGCTGGGGGCGACGGCGCGCGTGACGCTGTCGGCGCTCCAGGTCGCGGGTTCCGTGATCGCGCAGCAGATGGGGCTCGGCTTCGTCACCTCGGTCGATCCGACGCAGGGACAGCAGGGCGTGCTGGTCGGCAACTTCCTGACCATGCTCGGGGTGACGCTGCTGTTCGCCACCGACAGCCATCATTTGGTGATCGCGGCGCTGAACGACAGCTATGCGATCTTCTCGCCGGGCGAGACCGTGTCGAGCGGCGATGTCGCCTCGCTGGCGACGCGCGCCTTCGCCGCCGCGTTCCGCCTCGGCTTGCAGCTCTCCGGACCGTTCCTGGTGTTCGGCCTCGTCTTCAATATCGGGCTCGGCGTGCTGGCGCGGCTGATGCCGCAGATGCAGGTCTATTTCGTCGGTGTGCCGCTGTCGATCTTCGTGGGCTTCCTGGTGCTCGCCGTGGTGCTCACGGCGATGATGGGCACATTTCTGGATTACTTCATCGGTGTCATGCACCAGATGATGCCGCTCAGGTAACGGGGGATCGATGGCGGAAGACAACGATCCAGAGAGTCAAACAGAAGACCCGACGCAAAAACGCCTCGACGAGGCGCTCGAACGCGGCGACGTCGCCAAGAGCCAGGAGATCAACACCTGGTTCATGATCGCGGGCGGCACGCTCGTGGTCTCGACCTTCTCGGGCTCGGTCGGCAGCGGGCTGGTGACGCCGATGCGCAACCTGCTCGCCAATTCCTGGATGATCAAGACCGACGGCAGGGCCCTGCTCGCGCTGATGCAGCAGATCGAATTCGCCGTGCTCGCCGCGGTCGGCGTGCCCTTGCTGATGCTGGTGCTGGCGGCCATCGCCGGCAACATGCTCCAGCACCGCCTGGTCTGGTCGGCCGAATCCCTCAAGCCCAAATTCAGCAAGCTCTCGCCCGCGGCCGGTTTCAAGCGCATCTTCGGCAAGCAGGCGGCCGCGAACTTCCTGAAGGGCCTCGGCAAGCTGATCGTGCTCGGCGCGGTCATGGCCACGATCCTGTGGCCGGAGCGGCATCGCATGGAGGCGATGGTCAGGCTCGATCCGGCCGCCATGCTCGGCGCCACCACCAGCTTGACCATTCATCTGCTCGGCGCGGTGGTCGCAGCCCTCGCGATCATCGCCATAGGCGATTACTTCTTCCAGTACCGGAGCTGGTTCCAGCGGCAGAAGATGTCGCTCCAGGAGATCAAGGAAGAGTTCAAGCAGTCCGAAGGCGACCCGCACATCAAGGGCAAGATCAGGCAGCTGCGGCAGCAGCGCGCCAAGAAGCGCATGATGGCGGCGGTTCCCAAGGCCTCCGTGATCATCACCAACCCGACCCACTATTCGGTGGCGCTGTCCTACGAGCGCGGCATGCAGGCGCCGATCTGCGTCGCCAAGGGCGTCGACAATCTCGCCTTCAAGATCCGGGAAATCGCGCGCGAGCACGACATCCCCATCGTCGAGAACGTGCCGCTGGCCCGCGCGCTCTACGCCACCGTCGACATCGACCAGGAAATCCCGACCGAGCACTACCATGCGGTCGCCGAGGTCATCGGCTACGTCATGCGGCTGAAGCGCGGATTCGGCGCCGGGCGGGGATAAAATATCCGAAAAGTACCGGAAATGGCCGTAATCTGGGAATCAGCGTACCTTTCGCCCTTGCTGCCCTTGCGCCTGCGGGTCCGATTCAGGCAGGGAGGACCCCACGCGCGCCGCAGCGCGTTGATTCTCTGCCGACAGGCTGCGCCAGCTCGAGATGACTGCTGAGACCGACCACGACCTCACACGCGAGCCCGTTGCGGCGCACGAGCCTTCGCCGCGATCGGGCAGCATTGCGCTGGTGCTGCTGGTGGCCGCCGGCCTGGTTGCGGTCGCCGTCGGGCTGATGACGCTCGGCCGCGCGCAGGCGCAGCCCTATATCCTCGGCATCCTCGCCGTGCTGGCGATGGTCGGCCTGTTCAACCTGTTCGCCTTCGCCGCCGGCATCATCCGCTTCGTCGACCGCAGTCTCGACGACCCCGTGATGGGGCGGATCGCCGATCACGCCTTCGACGGCCTGGCGGTCACCGATCCGCGCGGCCATGTGGTCTATTCCAATGCGGCCTATCTGACCCTGACCGGGGCCACCGGCCCGCAGGACGTGCGCCCCGTCGAGCGCGTCTTCATCGGCAATCCCGACGTCTCCGAAGCCGTGTTCCGGCTGCTGAAAGCCGCCCGAGAAGGCAAGCGGCAGCAGGAAGAGGTGCGCATCTCCGGCCATGACGGCAGCCAGGGCCGCTGGCTGCGCATGCGGGTGCGCCCGCTCGGCACCGGAAAGCGCGAGGCGAAATACGCGGTGTGGTCGATCGCCGACATCACCCGCGACCGCGAGCGCCAGGAGGATGTGTTCCAGGAGCTCCAGCATGCGATCGAATATCTCGATCACGCGCCTTGCGGCTTCTTCTCGGTCAATCCGGCCGGCGAGCTCGCTTACGTCAACGCGACGCTGGCGAACTGGCTCGACTACGACCTCGCCGAGATCGGCTCGGGCGGGTTGAAGCTCGCCGACATCGTCTCCGGCGACGGCGCTTCGCTGCTCAGCTCGATCGTGGCGGTGCCGGGCGAGGTGAAGACCGAGGTTTTCGACATCGACCTGCGCATGCGCACCGGCAAGACCATGCCGGTGCGGCTCTACCACAAGCTCGCCTTCGGCGCCGACGGCGCGCCGGGGCCGTCGCGCACGCTCGTCATCAGCCGCGCCCGCGACGAGCGCAGCGATCCGGACCGCGCCGCCGAAGTGCGTTTCATGCGCTTCTTCGACCACACGCCGATGGCGATCGCGACCGTCGACCGCGGCGGCAACGTCGTGCGCGCAAACGCGCGCTACGCCAAGCTCGCGCAGGGCCTCGGTCTCGACAGCGCCAGCAAGTCGATCTTCCGCGCCATCAATTCACGTGACCGCCACCTGGTGATCACGGCCATCAACCAGGCCGCCGAAGGCAAGGCCGACATCGCGCCGGTCGAGGTGGCGCTGGAGGGAACCAAGGAGCGCTGGGGCCAGTTCTTCGTCACGCCGGTCGACGCGGCCGAGAACGACGCGGAAGCCGCCATCGTGCACATGCTCGAGACCACCGAGCGGCGCGCGCTGGAGAACCAGATCAACCAGTCGCAGAAGATGGAGACGGTCGGCCAGCTCGCCGGCGGCATCGCCCACGACTTCAACAACGTGCTCTCCGCCATCATGATGGCGAACGACTTCCTGCTGAACGCGCACAAGCCGACCGACCCGTCGTTCCAGGACATCATGCAGATCAAGCAGAACGCGACGCGCGCCGCGACGCTGGTGCGGCAGTTGCTCGCGTTCTCGCGGCGACAGACGCTGCGGCCGCAGGTGCTCGATCTCGGCGATGCCTTGAGCGACCTCACCATGCTGCTGCGCCGGCTGATCGGCGAGAAGGTCAAGCTCGACCTGATCCACGGCCGCGACCTCTGGCCGGTGAAGGTCGACGTCTCCCAGTTCGAGCAGGTGATCGTCAATCTCGCGGTGAACGCGCGCGACGCCATGCCCGATGGCGGCAAGCTGATCATCCGTACCGCCAATGTCGCCACCGAGGATGCGGGCAAGCTCGCCTACAAGGGCATGCCGGCGGCGGACTATGTGCGCATCGAGGTCGCCGACACCGGCACCGGCATCCCCGCCGACATCCGCGACAAGATCTTCGAGCCGTTCTTCTCGACCAAGGAAGTCGGCAAGGGCACCGGCCTCGGCCTCTCGACCGTCTACGGCATCGTCAAGCAGACCGGCGGCTTCATCTACGTCGATTCCGAGCCGGGGCAGGGCACCTCGTTCCACATCTTCCTGCCGCGCCATCACGCCGAGCCGGAGGTGCAGGTCGAGCAGCCCGCGGCAGTGGTCAGCGCGGCCAATGGCGCCGCGAAGGAAGCCGTGCCCGCGGCGGCGGAAGCGAAGCCGCGCACTGATCTCACCGGACAGGGCACCATCCTGCTGGTCGAGGACGAAGAAGGCCTGCGCGCGCTCAACGCACGTGGCCTGCGCTCGCGCGGCTACACCGTGGTCGAGGCCGAGAATGGCGTCGAGGCCATGGAGATGCTGGAGGAGCAGAGCGGCGCGATCGATCTCGTCGTCTCCGACGTGGTGATGCCGGAGATGGACGGCCCGACGCTGCTGAAGGCGATGCGCGAGAAGAACCCCGACATCAAGTTCATCTTCGTCTCCGGCTACGCCGAGGACGCGTTCGAGAAGAGCCTGCCCGAAGGGCAGCAGTTCGACTTCCTGCCAAAGCCGTTCACGCTCAGCCAGCTCGTGGCGGCGGTGAAGGAGACGATGACGAAGCAGGGGTGAGCGTCTCGGTCAAGGATGCAAGGCGCAGCAATCTCCGCCGTCGTCCTGGCGAACGCCAGGACCCATACCGCGTGATCTATCGACTGCGCACGGCGCCAATCCCGAACGACCTGTCTTCGCCAAATCGCTTCTTGGGGTAATGGGTCCTGGCGTTCGCCAGGACGACGTTGGGGACGCACCTCGCTCAACGGCCTCAATGCCGCAATGACGCGGAAGGCAGTGGCATTCCCGCCGTCAAGCCGCCGGTACCCGGCGACCATGGCCCCCTGCGCGCGCCGGGCCAAACCCCCGCCAAATATGGGCTTTTGCCACATCCCCGCGACTGAGGGCCGCAGCTACAAGTTCCGAAACCGGCTTCACTTTTCGCGCCGGCTGCCCATCTTAGGGGCACGTCCCCATACCGGGGATTTGGGAAACGAACATGAATTTCTCGCAACGCTCCCGCAGTCTCTTCAAGACGATCGCCGTCGTGCTGGCGCTTGCGCTGCCGACAGCGCTGGCGATCTCGTCCGCCGACGCGCGCGTCGGTGGCGGCATGTCGTCGGGTTCGCGCGGCTCGCGGACCTATTCGGCGCCGCCGTCAACCACGACCGCGCCGGGCTCGACCTCGCAGTTCAACCGCACCTACACCCAGCCGGGAGCAGGCATGAATTCGGCTGCGGCCGCGCCCGCGCGTGGCGGCCTGTTCGGTCGTGCCGGCGGCTTCATGGGCGGCCTTGCGGCCGGCTTCCTCGGCGCAGGCCTCCTGGGCATGCTGTTCGGCGGCGGCCTGTTCGGTGGCCTCGGCGGCCTGTCGTCGATCCTCGGCCTGATCATCCAGATCGTGCTCGTGGTGCTCGTGGTGCGGCTGGCGATGTCGTGGTGGCAGCGCCGCCACTCCACGCCGCAGGCGGCCTATGCCAACGCTGATGCCGGTAGCGGTCCGGGACCGCAGCCGAACTATCGCAGCGGCCTCGGTGGTGGTCTTGGCGGGTTCGGTTTCGGCGCCAACAACGCGCCGCTCGAGATCAAGCCTGATGACTACCAGGCGTTCGAGCACCTGCTCGGCGATGTCCAGGCCGCATGGTCGAACGAGGACGTGGCCAAGCTGCACACGCTCGCGACGCCGGAAATGGTCTCCTATTTCGAGCAGGACCTCGGCCAGAACCGCGCGCGCAACGTCGTCAACAAGGTCACGAACGTGAAGCTGTTGCAGGGCGACCTCGCGGAAGCCTGGCGCGAGGGCGAGACCGACTACGCCACGGTGGCGCTGCGCTTCGCGCTCACCGACAAGACGCTCGACCGCAATACCGGCGCGGTGGTCGCCGGCAGCGAGCAGCCGGGTGAGGCGACCGAAGTCTGGACGTTCGCCCGTCGCACCGGCGGCCAATGGGAATTGTCGGCGATCCAGCAGACCAACTGATCGCAGGCGACATGAAGAACCGACATGAAGAACCAAGGCGTCGTGCTCGCGCACGGCGCCTTTTTCTTTGAGCCGCATATATCCTGATACGGCCGACCATTTGGGCGAAGCACTTAATTGCTTGTTGCCCATGCAGAGCTCCCGCAATTTCGCGCCTGCCGGTTAGCGAAGGAGATATTCGGTGAGTCAGTCTGTCGCGCGCTCCAGGACAAATCACGAAACCATCGTCAGGAATTCGTCCTCGGCGCTGGAGGCGATCGAAACGGCGTACGACCGGATCGAGGCCGAGCGCGACCGCAATTGCTGGATCTATCTCCGCCCGCGGGAGGAGGCGCTCGAAGAATGCCGCAAGCTGGTGGCACGCGCGCGGACGGGCGAAAATCTTCCGCTGCTCGGCATTCCCTTCGGTGTGAAGGACAATATCGATGTCGAGGGAATGCCGACCACGGCCGCCTGCCCGGCGTTCAGCTACACGCCCTGGCATTCCGCGCACAGCGTCGAACGCCTCACCGCGGCCGGCGCAATTTGCCTCGGAAAGACCAATCTCGATCAGTTCGCCACAGGCCTGTCCGGCGCGCGTTCGCCCTATGGCCCCTGCGCGTCGGTTGCCGATGCGCGCTATATTTCGGGCGGCTCCAGTTCCGGGTCCGCGGTCGCCGTGGCGGCCGGGCACGTCGCGTTCGCGCTCGGCACCGATACCGGCGGGTCCGGCCGCATACCTGCCGGCTTCAACAACATCGTCGGAATCAAGCCGACCGTTGGGCTGGTGTCATCGCGCGGGCTGGTGCCGAATTGCCCGACGATCGATTGCGTTTCGGTGTTCTGCAATACCGTCAGCGACGGCGAGGCGATCATCGAAATCATCGAAGGGTTCGATTTCGAAGATCCCTACAGCCGCGTGCCCAGGGCCTTTTCCTTCACCACAGGGGCGGCGCCATCGTTCCGGTTCGGCCGCATCGCGTCCGCCGATCTCGAATGCTTCGGCATGCCGGAATGTGGCGAGCTCTATGAGCGCGCCTGCGAGCGTTTCACGCAGATCGGAGGAATGGCGATCGAGGTGGACTTCGCCCCGTTCCGCCAGGCCGGGGAGTTGATGTTCAGCGGACCCTGGGTCGCGGAGCGGCACTCGGCCATCGCTTCGCTCATGGACATCGATTCCGGCTCCCTGCTTGATGTCACGAGGACCGTGCTGGGCTCAGCCGCCGGCTATTCAGCGATCGACACGTTTGGTGCCATTCACCGGTTGCACCGGCTTCGCCGCGACGCCGAGGCGATCTTTGCGGGTATCGATGCGCTGGTGGTCCCGACCGCGCCGCGGCCGTTCACACTGGAGGAGATGGATCGCGATCCGATCACCCTCAACAATCGCCTCGGCTACTACTCGTACTTTGCCAATCTGCTCGATCTCTGCGGCGTGGCGGTTCCGAACGCGACATTGCCGAACGGCATGCCCATGGGCGTGACCCTGCTGGCGCCGGCCTGGCATGATCGCGCGCTGATCGGACTGGCGCGGCGGTTCGAGGCCAGTGCAGGCCAAGCGGCGTTCGAATTGAAGTCTGGCGGCTGAAGGGCGGATATTATTCCGCCTCCTGTCCGAGCGTCGAAAGATCCAGGATCGAAATCACGGATCTGTCGTACCGGATCACGCCTTCCTCTTGGAGCCGCGCGAGTTGCACCGTCACCCATTGGCGGGTGGATCCAATGAGATTGGCGAGATCGCCGTGGGTAAACGGCATGCCGACGACGATCTCGGAGCCGCGCTTCACGCCGTAGACGTGCGACAGGAAGATCAACAGGCTATGCAGCCGCTCGGTCACCGATCGCGTCCCGAGCATCTGGGCCATCGCCGAATAGCATCGCGCCTTGAACGCCAGGGCATCCAGCAAGGCAACGGCGATCGCCGGCGATTCCAGCGCAAGCCGCCGCAGCGCCGGTCCGGGCATGAACGTCAACCGGCTGCGTTCGGCCGCAACCGATGACCACATGTGCGGGCCCGTTCCGAATATATCGGGGCCGCCGACGAAGTTGCCGGGAAACCAGTAGGCGAGCGTGACCTCGCGCCCCGACGGCGCCGCATAGTAGCTGCGTATGCGTCCCTCGCTGATCAGGTAGATCCCGGCCTGTGTGTCGCCCTGAGACCAAACCAGTTGGCCGGCTTCCAGGGCCTTCTCGCGTCCGATCGCACGCAACCGATTGCAATCAGCCCGGTTGAGACCGTCCAGCAAGCCGGGCAGCGGCCTGACGAGATTGTCCGACTCGGCCAGCATCACGCCTGCCGCTATCGCGCTATTCGCCCTGTGCATCGCCGGCTCCACTGTGAGACCCGGCATCGATTATTCAAGAACCATGCCAGCGCGTTGCGGGCTGCCTCTCGATTTCCGAGTTCTGGGCGATCAGCTCGCGTCCGACTGATTGAACGCCCGCAGCCCTTCTGCGCGGATGACGTCGAGACAATCCTTCTTGAGGGAAAGATAGGTTGGCTCGACCATGACGGCACTCGACCGCGGGCGCGGCAGCTTGACCGCGACTTCGCGCAGGATGCGGCCGGGTCCCGCGCTCATGATGAGAACGCGGTCGGCCAGCACGATGGCTTCATCGATGTCATGCGTGACGAACACGATCGTCGCCTTGATCCGGTCGCGCAGCTCCAGCAGATTGTCTTGCA
Organism: Bradyrhizobium sp. CCBAU 11386; assembly: GCF_028128955.1. Lineage (NCBI taxonomy): Bacteria > Pseudomonadati > Pseudomonadota > Alphaproteobacteria > Hyphomicrobiales > Nitrobacteraceae > Bradyrhizobium > Bradyrhizobium sp. CCBAU 11386. Next base: position 65,976 of record NZ_LBKA01000229.1, on the reverse strand, counting down.
TCACCGCCCGGGTCTGCGCGTCGAGGGCCCCGAAGGGCTCGTCCATCAACAGCACGCGGGGCTGATTGGCCAACGCTCGCGCGATCGCCACGCGCTGTTGCATGCCGCCGGACAGCGTGTTCGGATAGGCGTCGGCGAAACGCTTGAGACCGACCATCGCGATCAGATCGTCGGCGATGGCATTCGCTTCCGTCGTGGACTTCCCAAGCATCCTGGGGCCGTGGGCGATGTTCCTGCGGACGGACTTCCAGGGGAAAAGATGCGGCTGCTGGAACACCATGCCGACATCGGGGCGCGGGCTGCAGACACGCGAGCCCTCTACCAGGATGTCGCCTTCAAACGGCACTTCCAGTCCGGCGATGGTATTGAGCACCGTCGACTTGCCGCAGCCGGAGGGCCCGACGATGCAAACGAACTCGCCAGGCGCTACGTCAAAGGAAACGCGATCCACCGCGATGGTCTGCCCGCGATTGGTGTCAAAAACGATGCTCAGGTTTGAGACTTGAATGGTCGGTTGTTTCCGCGCCGATTCGACGGAGGCTGGCGAACTTGCCAGAGCCAGTTTCATGATCGATCGAGGTCCCGACATCAACGCCACCAGACAGTACGTTCCGCAAGAGCCGAAAACAGCCGGTCGGCAATGAACGAAATCAACCCGAGCGCTGCGAGCCCGCCCATGACCTGGCCCGTTTGCAAATTCTGCTGCGCAATCTCGATCCTGTAGACGATGCCGGCGAAAGTGCCTGCAAGTTCGGCCGCGACAAGCGTGTAAAAGGAGATGCTGACGGCGGTGCGCAACCCGACCACGATGTAGGGAAGCGCGCCCAGCAGCACGATCTCCTGGAGCATCTGCCGCCGGGGCGTGCCGAGCATCAACGCCGCCCGAATCAGGCCGCGGTCGACCTTCTGCACGCCGATGTGGGTCGAAAGCCAAACCGTGAAGAACACGCCCCATACGACGAGGAACAGTTTTCCCGCCTCCGACAGGCCGAACCAGAGGATGACGATCGGCACGAAAGCAATCGGCGGAATTGGCCGGAGGATATGGAATAGCGGGGACAGCAGGCTCGAAATAACAGGGAATTGGCCGGTGAGGATACCGAGCAGGATGCCGAGCACGCCGCCTACGATGAACCCCGTGGTGACGCGAAAGAGGCTGGCCAGCAGATCGCCAAGGAACTGTCCGCTTCGTATCCACTCAAGGACCGCCGCAGCAACCACCGTCGGCGGCGGAAACAGCACCATGTTGACGGCCCCGGAACGAGAGACCAGTTCCCAGAGGCCGACGAACAGGGGAAGCGAAAGCGCCCCGACCAGAATATTGAGACGGTGAAGACGGGCTGAATCCGGCCGCCGACCGCGACGGTCGGTGCGGAGAGCAATCTCCTGTCGTGCTGAAGTGCCATCCTGCATGGCTGTGCGGGTGCCTATTTCCACGAGAGGGTGACGCGTGCGGGGTCGACCTTCTTCAGCGGCTCGGCGACGACGACCTTGCTGAAGTCGGGCATCGCCGCTCCCGGAGGATGGTTGCCGCTCTCGAGGCGCCATGCGGAGTGGGTCTTGAGAATCTCGATCAGCCGGTCGTCGAGACGCACCCGGTAGACATAGTCGACCCAGATGGGCGCGAGGTCGTCCCGCTTCATGCCGACCGCGTCCGCCACGACCGTGATCGCTTCATCCTGGTGTGCCTTCATCCAGACCTCGGCGTCGATCAGTGCGGCGATGAACTTCTCGACCAGCGCCGGGTTGGCATCCAGATAGGTCCTCATGACGACGATGTTGAACGTTTCCGAGTAAGTGCCCGTTGTATCGAGCTCAGCGACGGCTTCGCCCAGGGCCTTCTTCGCGTTGGCGATGTGGGGTTCCCAAGTGTCGATCGCGTCGATGCTTCCGGCTGCAAGTGCCGGCAGCATCTCCTGCGGCCGCAGGTTGACGAGGGTGACATCCTTGGGAGTCAATCCCGCCGACTTCAGCAAGGTCGCCGTGTAGACCTCGCTGCCGGTGCCGGCCGTGAATCCGATTCGCTTGCCGCGAAGATCTGCCTTGGTCTTGACGCCGGCCTTGGCCGCGACGACCGTCTTGAGGTCGGAATATTCCATGCCGGCGACGAAGGCGATGGGCTGGTTTGCCATCGCCGCAGCGGTGACCGGCGCCTCCGCCGTCGTCGCAATGTCGGCGCCGCCCCCGATCACGGTGTCCAGGCACTGCTTGCCGGACGTGAAGTTCGAGACCGTGATGTCCAGTCCATTCTTTTCGAAAATCCCCTTCGATTTGGCGACGATCGCAAGGCCGGAGATCGGTCCGAGGTTTTGCGCAAGCCGGGCCTTGAGCAATTCCGCGGCCGAGGCGCAGCCCGGGCCGATGGCAAGGCAGCAAAGCGCGGCATAGCCGGCAATTGCCGCAATTGGGCGGACGGTGTTCCAGTGCATGACGATCTCCCCTCGCGCCGCGCCCGGCGGCAGCCCCGATGTGATCGCGGATGCCGCCCTGAACGGCTCCGCAACGGCCTCCCGCGTCCTCCCCTGGGCGATCGCTTGAGGATCGGCCCGTGTTGGTATGCTCACCCGGCGCTACGGTCCCGGGAAGCAATTAATCGACACGGCCTTCGGGGCGGCCGGTCCCGTGCCGCCGCTCAAGGTGGCGCGTGTGTGGCGGGTGGCTGCCGGAATAATGTCAGTGGTGACGGGTTCATGTCAGAGGGTCAAAGACGGGCCAGCCAGGCGCAACCGCGGGACCAGTCGGGAGGATAGGATGAGCATTATTGCCAGGGTCATCGTGCCAGCAGGCGCTGCGCTCGCGGTCTTCGCAAGTCCATCGGTGCGGGCGCAGTCAGCCGACATGACCTTCTTCGTGACCTCGATCGGGCCGGGCAAGGGAGCCGATCTCGGCGGCCTGGAAGGGGCCGATGCGCACTGCCAGAAGCTCGCTCAGGCCGTCGGCGCCAGCGCCAAAACCTGGCGTGCCTATCTCTCGACCCAGGCCGCCGACGGCAAGCCGGCCGTCAACGCGCGCGACCGCATCGGCAAGGGGCCGTGGCAGAATGCGAAGGGCGCGGTCATCGCCAAGGACGTTGCCGACCTGCATGGCCCCGCCAACAACCTGACCAAGCAGACGGCGCTCAGCGAAAAGGGCGAGGTCACCAACGGAGCCGGCGATACGCCGAACCGGCACGACATCCTCACGGGGACGCAACCCGACGGCACCGCATTCGCGGCCGGCGAGGACAAGACCTGCAAGAACTGGTCGTCGAGCACACAAGGTGCTGCGGTGGTCGGCCATGCCGACCGGCGGGGCCTGGGCGACGACGAGCCGTCGAAATCGTGGAACAGCTCGCACCCCTCGCGCGGTCCCGATGGCGGCTGCTCGCAGGCCGACTTGAAGAGCACGGGTGGCGACGGGCTGCTGTATTGCTTCGCCTCGAATTGAGGCGCTGAGCTCTCTCCTCGTCATTGCGAGGAGCGTAGCGACGAAGCAATCCAGAGTCTTTCCGCAGAGGCACTTCTGGATTGCTTCGCTGCGCTCGCAGTGACGGAGTATGTGGCGCGCCATTCCGTTCCACCCTGACGGGACGCTGCGCCACATGCTACATTGGCTCCGTCGCCCCCAACGCTCACGGATCCCCTCCCATGAAATACGAGCTCTACTACTGGCCCGAGATTCAGGGCCGCGGCGAATATGTGCGGCTGGCGCTGGAGGAGGCGGGCGCAGCTTACGTCGACGTCGCGCGCGGCCCGCGCGGCACCAGTGCGATGATGAAGATGATGGATGCGCATGGCGGCACGCCGCCCTTCGCGCCGCCGTTCCTGAAAGCGGGCAAGCTCGTCATCGGCCAGACCGCCAACATCCTGCTCTATCTCGGCGCTCGCCATGCCCTTGCGCCGAAGACGGAGGCGGGCCGGCTCTGGGTGCACCAGCTCCAGCTCACCATCACCGACTTCGTGGTCGAGATCCACGACACCCATCATCCACTTGGGCCCTCGCTCTATTACGAGGACGCGCGGCCCGCAGCGAAGAAGCGCACGGCCGAGTTCTGGAGCGAGCGCGTGCCGAAATATCTCGGCTATTTCGAACAGCTGCTCGCCGGCAATGGCGGCACTTACGTCACCGGCCGCCGGCTGACCTATGTCGACCTCTCGCTGTTCCAGATCGTCGCCGGGCTGCGCTATGCGTTCCCCAGGCGCATGAAGGCGTTCGAGGCAGACATCCCAGGCCTCGTCGGCCTGCACGACCGCGTCGCGGCGCGGCCGAACATCAAGGCCTATCTTGCGAGCGAACGCCGCATTGCCTTCAACGAGCAGGGCATCTTCCGCCGCTACAAGGAACTCGATCATTAGCCGGTCCGGAGGGAGGCTGGCGGCAGCCCCCGTTCCGGACCGGCCGTTTCGGGCGCGATCAATCGCCCGAACGCGTCGTGGCTCCCGAGCGTCTGTGAACGCTCCGGACCAGATCGATCGCTTGAATCATCGGCGACGGCAGCGAGGTCATGCTCGTCAGGGCAGGGGGCTTGCAGAACATCGTCGCGTCTCCCGTTGCGTGGTGCGGGTTCCCTCCAGCGGGGTTCGGTCGCGACGACGTCAGTCGATCGGAGGAGGCAGGCGCTTTCCTAGGAGTTTCGATTTTTGCACGGGACGGTGATGCGCGCTCACCACACGCCGGGCAGCAGACGGTAGCGCACCCGCGCGGCATAGTCGGCATAGCCCGGCAGGCCCTCGCGCAGCGTGCGCTCCTCGATGCGGATTCGGACTGCAAACAGCGCGAGGAAGAGCGGCACCATCGCAAGGCCCCACCACGAGCCCAGCAGCAGCGGCACGCCGGCGAAGAACAGGACCATGCCGCTGTACATGGGATGGCGCACATGCGCGTAGGGCCCCGTCGAGATCACGTGCTGCGCGCGCTCGGCCTGCAGCTTCACCACCGGCGCGGCGAACGAGTTCTCGCGGAACACCCAGAGGATGAACAGCGTCGAGAGTACGAACAGCGCGAGGCCGAGCACCTGCACCGCAACCGGCATGTCGGAGGATAGCGTGCGCTGGTCGAGCCCCATCGCGGCCAGCCAGGCCAGCATCGCAATGACGAAGACAATCATGAAAGCCTTGTCGGCGGCGGGCTGCTCCCTCTGCAGGACCGGCCGCAGGCGTTCGGCCAGCAGCGCCGGGTCGATCCGGTAGAGCCACCAGCCGCAGAGCGGGCCGAGCAGGATGCAAATGATCAGAAATACCCAGGCGGACGGCCAATGCAGCGTGCCCGCGGACGCGAACAACAGCGCGCCCATTGCGATGGTGGTGATCGTGTTCTGCAACAGCAGTTTTGCGATCATGCGCAGGTTCCGGGATGGCCGCGCACGATACTGGTCCTGCTATCCGGCAAAGATGCGGCCGGACACGCAAAAAGCCCGATCGACCGGATCGGGCGCTTCACTGGGAAAAGGGCCGATCAGGCGAGCTGATCGATCCGCGTGCCCTGGCCCGGCGGCAGCGGCGCGGGCGGCTGCGGCTTGTAGGTCGGGTCGGTGTCCTTGGTCTGATCGTCCTGCTGCTTGGTCGTGTCGTAGCTCGGGACCACGATCGCGATCGGCGGCGGCGCAACGGTAGAAACGCTCATCCACAAATCCTCACACATGGAAACAATTGAGTCTGCCCTGCGAGGAGCGAAATTTCCTTCAAGCCAATCGTTAAAATGCGAGGGAGTTGGTGCGGTGGGAGGCGCGCCTTTGCGCCTGTCATTGTGCAATTTCGAGGGATGCCAGCTCTTTCATCCGTCATTGCGAGCGCAGCGAAGCAATCCAGGCTGTCTCCGCGGAGGGATTCTGGATTGCTTCGCGGAGCTCGACAGCAATGACGGAGTTTGTGGCGGGCGACGTTACGACACACGCGGGTTACGCCTGCGGAAAGAGCGAGGCCTGCGGCAGACGCGCCCGCCTACTCGTCCTTCGGACGCGTGATCGCGATCGACGCTTCCGTCTTGGTGCGCGAGCAATCCATGTTGAGGCGCTTGAAGCGCATCGACACCTTGTCGCCGCGGAGCAGGCCCATGCGCTTCAGGCAGCGCGTCGCGCCTTTCGCGGTGTCATCCTTCGGCACCGTGAAGATGATCGCGGCCGCGGACGCGACGAGGTCGTAGAACTGCGGCGTCGGCTTGCGGTCGCCCTTGGCATAGAGCTCGTTGGAATAGTTCTGTCCCTGCGTACGGCAGCCGAGCGAGAGCTCCTTCGCCCCCGGGTGGGTGAGGTAGATGATGTTGGCGGCCTTGAAGTTGACCTTCAGCCTGTCGACGCCGCTCGCGAGCTGCTTTGCGATGTCGTCGCACTGGTCCGCACGGGCAGGCGAGGCGAGGGTCACAAGTCCGGTGATGACGGCGGCGACCAGGATCGCGCCGCGGAAGTTCGGTTTGAAAATCATGATGAAAAGCCCCTTAGGGCGCGCATTCAACCTTCGTCGCGCGACGAGCGCAAGGGGTGGACCCGAGGCCTGCCGGGAACGATCATCACCAATTGCGTCCGGCCGACGGTGACCGAAAAAGGGCCGTCATGACGTCGAATCGGGATGCCCCGACCGCGCCGGAGCGCCTTCCCTTTACGGCAAAAAAGCTTAGAACGCTTCTATGCCAGGAGCCCGCGCGAGGGCTCCAAAACCCCGAGATTCGCCCCATGAACGCTCCCACCGCCTTTCCCGACCAGTCCAAGCCCGTTCCGCCCTACAAGCACACCCCGCTGTTCCCGCTGGGCAAGGACGAGACGCCCTACAAGAAGATTTCGTCCGAGGGCATCAGGGTCGAGAAGGTCCTGGGGAAAGACATGCTCGTGGTGTCGCGCGAGGCGCTGCGGGCGCTGTCGGAGGCGGCTTTCGGCGACATCAACCATTATCTGCGGCCCGGCCATCTGAAGCAGCTCCGCGCGATCCTGGAGGACGGCGAGGCGAGCCCCAACGACAAGTTCGTCGCGCTCGACTTCCTGAAGAACGCCAACATCGCCGCCGGCGGCGTGCTGCCGATGTGCCAGGACACCGGCACCGCGATCATCATGGGCAAGAAGGGCTGCAACGTCATCACCGACGGTGACGACGAGGCGGCGCTGTCGGAAGGCGCGCGCGATGCTTACCTGCGCCGCAACCTGCGCTACTCGCAGGTCGCGCCCTTGTCGATGTACGAGGAGAAGAACACCGCCAACAACATGCCGGCGCAGTGCGAGATCTACGCCGAGGGCGACGACGCCTACAAGTTCATGTTCATGGCGAAGGGCGGCGGCAGCGCCAACAAGAGCTTCCTGTTTCAGGCGACGCCCTCGGTGCTGACCAAGGACCGGCTGCTCGCCTTCCTGAAGGAGAAGATCCTCACCCTGGGCACCGCGGCGTGCCCGCCCTATCACCTCGCCATCGTGATCGGCGGCACCTCGGCCGAGCTCTGCATGAAGACGGTGAAGCTCGCCTCGGCCCGCTATCTCGACGCGCTGCCGACCCACGGCTCGCCCGACGGCAACGCCTTCCGCGACGTCGAGATGGAGAAGGAAATCCACAAGATGACGCAGTCGCTCGGCGTCGGCGCGCAGTTCGGCGGCAAATATTTCTGCCACGACGTGCGCGTGATCCGCATGCCCCGCCATGGCGCCTCGCTGCCGATCGGCCTTGGCGTGTCCTGCTCGGCCGACCGCCAGGTGCTCGGCAAAATCACGAAGGACGGCATCTATCTCGAGGAGCTCGAGCACAACCCGGCGCAGTATCTGCCGCAGGTCGAGCAGTCGCTCGGCGGCGAGGTCGTCAAGATCGACCTCAACCAGCCGATGAAGGACATCCTGGCGACGTTCTCGAAATACCCGATCAAGACCCGGGTCTCGATGACCGGCACCATGATCGTGGCGCGCGACTCGGCCCATGCCAAGCTGCGGGAGCGGCTGGAGAAGGGGGAGCCGCTGCCGGACTATTTCAAGAATCATCCGGTCTACTACGCCGGCCCCGCCAAGACGCCGGAGGGCTACGCCTCCGGTGCGTTCGGTCCGACCACCGCGGGCCGCATGGATTCCTTCGTCGATCAGTTCCAGGCCGCGGGTGGCTCGATGGTGATGGTGGCCAAGGGCAACCGCGCGCCGGCCGTGCGCGAGGCCTGCAAGAAATATGGCGGCTTCTATCTCGGCTCGATCGGCGGTGCGGCGGCGAACCTCGCCGAGCACTGCATCAAGAAGGTCGAGGTGCTCGAATATCCCGAGCTCGGCATGGAAGCGATCTGGCGCATCGAAGTCGTCGACTTCCCCGCCTTCATCATCATCGACGACAAGGGCAATGACTTCTTCAAGGAGTTGAATTTGGGCTGAGATGTCATGGCCGGGCTTGACCCGACCATCCATCGCTCTTCAAGGAAGATGGATACGCGGGTCAAGCCCGCGTATGACGAAGTGAGTTATCGGCGAAGCCTCGACCCGCCTAACTGCAATTCGTGACCTGGTTGGAGCACAGCGAGCGCCACCAGCCGCGGACGCCGTCCTCGCTCTCGACGAGGCCCCAGAGACCGCTACAGGCAAAGATGCGCTTCGGGCCACCGTCAGTGTCGATCGGGCCGCCGAGCTCGCGCTGCGCCGGCATCCATTTGGCATCGACGAAGGGAGCCTGGAACAGGCCGCCCATGCGCGTGGCGCCATTGGCGTAGGACGCGCCGACCTTGTTGGAGGCGACCCAGCCGCGCCCGGCATAGGGCTTTGGCGCGCTGCGCGGATATCTCTTGTCGTCCTCGTAGTCCTTGCCCGGCGGCTTGGCGCCTTCGATCAGAAACCAGCCGTCCTTGAAGCCGATGATGCGGAATTCGGTGAGCCAGCCGCCCTCGGGCGTGTTCTCGCTGCCGCCGAGCTTGAGCCGGTAGGGCGGCGGCAGCGTGCCGAGCACGCGCGCCTTCACTGACGGCTCGGCGCGCACGTTGAGACCGCTCGGATCCTTGTCGATCGACCAGGCGCCGAGATCGCAGGGCTCGGTGCCATCAGGCAACGTTGCGCGCTTGCCGGCGAGATCGGCGTGCAGCTTTGCAAAGTCGGTGTCGTCGTTGTCGGGATCCGGCCCGGTGCGCGGCTTCAGCTCGGCTGAGACCGCGCGCGTCGCATCCGGCGTCAGCGTGACCACGAGTGCCTGGCGTGCGGCGAACACGCTTGCGGGCGTCTTCGGATCATTCGACATCGCCGGATAAACGGCGAGATAGCCGGTCGAGCCATCGGTCCGATAGGCGGTGCCGGCCACGAAGCCCGCCGGCACCATGGCGAGCGCGCTCGCGCGCCACGCCGGTTCGGTGTCGTCCGCGCGCGCCGCTTGTGTCACGACACACAGCATCACCGCCGCGATGAGACGGAGCACGCGCATGGCTGCGCGGCCTTACGCCCGCGCGCCCGTGAACGGGAAGCTGCCCATCGGGCCGATGCCCATCTCGCCGCTGATGCTGTCGCCGGAGACGGCGCCGTTGAATTCGAGCGTGAGCGGCATCGGGTTGTCGATCGAGACCTTCCAGGAGACGTTGTCGCCGCTGACGGTGCCGTCGAAAATCTCGGCGGTATTACCTTCGGCGCCTTGCGTGCCCGTGAGCGCGTCGCCGGCGGCCTTCAGGCTCAGCGTCGCGTTGCGCTCGCCCATCGGCGTCGTCATGGTCAGATTCCAGTTGCCGTCTACGGCCATTCCCGTCTCCCGAACAAATCCCGGCGGGCCGCGACGATCCGCGGCCAGTCCTGAGCGAGCCTATAACCCAACTCGGCGCGCCTGCCTAACGCTGCATTGGAGGCATTTAGGCGCGGGCGGCGGCGCGCCGGCGGCTGGTGACGATGAGCCGCAGAACGACATACTGCACGGCAAAGGCGAGGATCTTGGCGCCGCCCGCGACCACCGTGATGTAGAACGCCCACAGCTTCAGATCGCCCGTGGAGGCGACCGCGATCATGCCGGCGCCGATCACGAACATCAGCACCGCCCAGGCATAGCCCGCAGCGGTGACATATTCCGGAACGGTCTCGGCGACGATCGGCGGCATGTAGCGCAGCATCCAGCCGCGCTTGAGCATGATGGCGCCGATCGCGAAATGCGCGATCGAGGGCTTTGCCAGCATGAAGCGGGGATCATTGGTCAGCAGCGTGACCGTGCCCAGCACGACGACGAGCGCGAGGCTCGCATAGGTCATGTAGTTGAGATGCTGCCCCTTGACGCGGGCGTAGATCACCTGCGCGATCGCACCGGCAATCGCCACCGACGTTGCCAGGACGACGTTGTCGGTGATGAGGTAGACGACCAGGAAGACGATGGCGGAGAGGAAGTCGGAGGCGAGGCGGGCGAATACGTCCTTCATCGTCGATCCTGTTCAGCGGGCGTTGGGCAGTGCGGCGGCCGGCGTACCGTACTTGATCTGGCGATACTCGGGATACCATTTTGTGAAGTAGATCGCGCTGTTGCGGGCGGCGAAGGCAACCGCAAGGCTCGACCAGAGCGGCAGGCCGGGGACGTAGAGCAGCACGAGATTGGCGGCCGCCATCAGCAGCGCGGCCGCGGTCCATGCGCCGGTGATGACGTAATTGGCATAGAGAAAGCCGGGCATCGCCGCGGTCTCGGCCGGGACCGATTCAACCGCATATTGCAGCGTGAAGGGACGGCGGGCCAGCATCGAGCCGAGCGAGATGACGAAGATGCCGACATCGACCGACAGCTTGACGCCGAGCGTGCCCAGCGTGGGGTCGAGCAGCGCGAGGTAGAGGCCGATTGCGGCGAACACGATCGCCGAGCCCGCAGGCAGGATCTTCACCGAGCGGCCCTGCGCGACATCGATCGCGACGGTGGCGAGGCAGATCGCGGAGGCCGCGAATACGCTGACCGTGGCCGACGTCACCAGCATCAGGAACGTGTAGGCGCCGTAGGGCGCGAGAATCAGGAAAATCGTCATGGACCGCCTCGGTCAGGCTAATCTTTACAGCGTCAAGATAGATAATCGAGCCCATGAAGCGGGTCAAGCGAAATCTTTACAGTGTCAAAATGATATAGGTGACCTGTAAAATGTGAATTGCCGCAATGGCTTGCTCGGACGCCTCTTCGGCGAATTCCGCCCATGGCAGGCGCGACAGGATCGGCAGCGCGCAGCCGATCACGAGGCCGGCGACGAGCAAGATGCCGCCATTGAAGGTAGCCTGGCCGCGCCGCTGCAGCCGGATCATCTGCAGTGCGAGCGCGGCGCAGGTTAGGGCGAGGACGGCGAGGCAGGCGGCTGTGATCGAGGGCATGTGCATGGGAGGCCTCTGTGGTGTGACACGTCTACGCTGTCATTCCGGGGCGCGCGTTAGCGCGAACTACGATGCGCAATTGCGCATCTGAGAATCCATCGGGCGGCAGAACACGCGGTGAAATGGATTCCGGGTTCGCGCCGAGTGGCGCGCCCCGGAATGACGCGGTGAGAGCTACGCCGCTCCCACCCAATTGCCGTGAAAGCCGTCCGGCACGCGGTGGCCGAGCTGCACCAATGCGGCAGGGCCGGCCTCGATGTCGGTGGCATTGAACACGGCGAGGTCGCTGCGGTTCTCGCGCGCGCGCCAGACCACCGCGAGCAGCCAGCCGTCGCCTTCGGCTGCATCGCTCGACCGTTCGACGAACACCGGTTCGGAGATGGTATCGCCGGCCGGCAGCAGATAATGGCCGAGCCGTTTGCCGTTGCCGTCGACATGGACGATGCCTGAGAGTGCGCCGAACATCGGCAGTCTTGGATTGGCGCAGGCGTACCAGCCGTGACGGCTCTTCAGCCCGGCGCGACGATCGTCGATGCGGGGGAATTCGCCGGTGAGATCGTCCAGATACGTCTGCTGGAAGCGATCGGTGTTGCCTGAAAGATCGAACGTCCAGCGGCAATGGCGGGCGCGCGACTTCTCCGGATCCGTCGGCCGGCCGTCGGGATGCGGAAACAGCGGCGCCTCCTCGAACTGCATGACGTCGGCGATGATGCGGCCATCGTCCTCCCACGCATTCATGACGTGGAAGACGTAGCAGGCCTCAGCACGGAACCAGACGATGTCTTTTGCCGTGCCGTTGCGCTTCATCACGCCGACATAGGCGCCCTTGTCCGGCTCCCAGGCATAGGGCGGCCGTCCGCTCATCGCGCGCTCCATGCTGCCGGTGATGGGGAGGACCGGAAACAGCACATGGTTCGCGGTGACGATGAAGTCGTGCACCATGCTGGCATAGGGCGCCTCGAAACGTTCGAAGCGCGTCGCCTTGCCGGATGCATCGATCGATCCGAAGGAGAGGGCAGGCGTCAGCGGCCCCGCGGCGTTGTAGCCGAAGAACAGCATCTCGCCGGTGACGGGATCGACCTTCGGATGCGCGGTAAAACTGCCGGCGACGCGGCCCTGATAGTTGTGATAGCCGCGCGTGGCCAGCGTGCCCGGCTCGATCTCGGTCGGCAGATGCGCTTCTTCCAGCGCCAGCAGCTTGCCGGCGTGGAAGATGATGTTGGTGTTGGCGACGCCGCCGTCGGTGAGGTTTTGCGGCGCATCCGGCAGCTTGCGGCCGAAGCCGCCGAACAAGGCGCGGCCGGCGTCGTGCTCGGCGAGCCATTTCGGCGTGCGGACCCAGCGGTTGCGGTAGCTGGCGCGGCCATTCTCGAGGTGAAAGGCGTGCAGCATGCCGTCGCCGACGAACCAGTGCGCGCCGGGCGCATCGAACTGCGGGTTGGGGCCGTTGCGATAGAGCGTGCCGTTCAGCTCGCGCGGCAATTCACCGACGATCCTGAGGAAGGGCGCGTCGGCCTCGAACGGGATCGGCGCGATATTGTTGTGGCGCTCAGTGATGGCGTTCTGCTGCACGGCATATCCCTCCCTATCTTTACATCGTAAAGATGAAATAGGACCGATCGCCGCGCCGGTCAAGCGAAATCTTTACACTGTCAATATTGCGTCATATAGGTTGGCTCATGGGCAAGAGCGATCCGAAGAGCGAAACCAGGACCGAAGCGGCGCGCATCGCGCGCGCCCCGAGGAAGACATCGTCGGCAACGAGCGGGCGTCCTGCACGCCGTCCGGCCAGTGCGAAGACGGAGACGCCGTATCATCACGGCGCGCTGCGCGAAGCGCTGCTCCAGGCCGCCGAACGGGTGCTGGAGCGCGACGGGCTTGCCGGCCTGACATTGCGCGCGGTGGCGCGCGAGGCGGGCGTTTCGCATGCCGCGCCGACCCATCATTTCGGCGATCTCACCGGCCTTCTCAGCGAGCTCGCGGCCGTCGGCTTCCGCCAGTTCAACGCCGCGATGGCGTCGGCCTGCGAGACCGCCACCACGCCGCTCGCGCGGGCATTGGCGCGGCCGAAAGCCTATGTCGCCTATGCGCAGGCCCATCCCGGCATGTACGGCATCATGTTCCGCACCGAGCGGCTCGACTATTCCAGGCCCTCGCTGCACGAGGCGGCCGAGGCCTCCTTCGCCGGACTTGCCAATGCCATCGGCGCGATGCGGCAGGAGCAGATCAGCGGCGACGCCCTGACGCTCGACCAGGGCGCAGCGATCGCGCGGGCCTGGTCGATGGTGCATGGCTTCACCACGCTGCTGCTCGACGGGCGGCTCTCGGACATCCTCGAGCGGCTGCCCGAGGGCACGACGGCCGAGCGGCTGCTCGAGGCGATGCTGACGGCGCCGATTACGGCGAAGCTGCCGGCATAGCGCCTTCGAACGGGCGCAGCCCCTAGCGCATCGTCGCGAGCTCGACGGCGCGGCCGCGCGTGCCGACGACCTTCACCTCGTCCTTGCCGCAGGTGAAGCTGCGGGCGAAATCGTCCGCGGCCTTGCGCGCGAGCTCGTTGGCGTTCGGGTTGGCGATCGCGTCGACATAGGCGACATGGCAGACCGGGCCCGGCGGCAGCCGCGTCACGACCAGCATGGCCTTGGTGTTCGGCCGTCCCTGCTTGTCGGGATCGCTGCCGTCGGCGATGTGCCAGCGCTGGATGATCGCAAACGGCTTTGGGCCGGCGGCGCGCCATTCGACGGTGGTCTCGGATGAATTGAACGGCGCGAACCAGATTCTGGCCGCCGGTTCCTCGGCCGCTTCCTTGCGATTGCGCCCGACCGAGACGATCTCGCGAAGATCGTCCTCGGCGATCAGCACCATCAGGCCGTCTTTGCCGGGACAGACGCGCGTCGTGCTGCCGTCGAGCTCGCTGGGTTTTCCGACCTGGCGGCAGTCCTTGGGCGCCGTCGAAGTGTAGGTGCTGCCCACGGATTGGGCGTTCGCGCCACCGAGGACGGTGCATATCAGCAACATGGCCAGGCACGTTGCGGTGATGCGGGTCATCATGAGGCCTTGATGCATCGGGAACTCCGTACCATCAGACGTCTTGATTGTGGGCAAGGTTCAAACAGGCGCACCGAAGACCTGACAGCGGCGCGGAATCGTTCTAGAAGAGCGGCTTCGCTTGGGCCCGTCCGGCCTCGTTCGCGTCCTCGTTCTCCAGATCATGCCAGCCACATCGTCGAACAAACCTTATCGCGTCGGCCGCTCCAAGACCGGGCTCGGCCTCTTCGCCACCAAACCGATCAAGAAGGGAACCCGGATCATCCGTTATTTCGGACCGATCCTGGACTCGCGAATCCCGGCGCATGACGAGATCGAGAACAAATATCTGTTCGAGCTCAACGGCCGCTGGACCATCGACGGCTCGGTGCGCAAGAACCTCGCGCGCTACATCAACCATTCCTGCCGGCCCAACGCCGAGTCCGACGTCCGCCCGCGCGAGCGCAAGGTCTTCATCCGCGCCATCCGGAACATCGAGCCGGGCGACGAGATCAACTACGACTACGGCACCGATTATTTCAAAGCCTATCTGAAGCCGATCGGCTGCAAGTGCGAGTCCTGCGAGAAGAAGCGCAAGAAGCTGCGCGCCGAAGCGCGGGCCGATCGCACCAAGGTGAAGGCGCGCACGGAAGCCAAGGCCAAGAAGGCGGGCGCCAAGAGCGCCAAGAAGAAGCTCAACGGTCACGCTCTCGGCAAGGCGAACGGTCGCGCGCGGGCGTAGCCAGCTCTTGCTCTTCCAGCCTCGCTGTCATGCCCCGGCTTGACCGGGGCATCCAGTACGCAGCTTCTCCGTATCCAGCTGACGTCTCGAAATACTGGGTCGCCCGGCTAAACCGGGCGACGACAGCAGCGGATGTGGCCTCACGCCGCCACAACACGCCCGCTCTTCCGCAATCCGACATATTGCAGCTCGGCGAACACGCCGGTGGCGATCGCCTGGGCCACGACCATGAGCTCGCCGGCGATGTTCGGCGAGACCGCGCCCGAGAGCAGCAGCGCGATGCTGCCGACCGTCCAGGCCGCGTTGCCGATCACGACCAGCAGCACGAGCGGCTTCGGCACCGCGGCGCGCGCGGCAAGCCAGCCGACCAGCGCGGTGTAGGCGATCAGGAACAGGCCGATCTCGCGCAGCAGCGCTTCGGGCAGGTTGAACAGCGTTGCGAACGCGCCTGCGCCGAAAGTGAAGCCGAGGGCGGCCACGCCGCTGAAGATCGCGTCGGCGAGCAGGGCGCGGCGCAGGAAGGTGGATGCGTCAATCATTGGAGGTCTCCTTGCTGGGGTTGGGCTTGGGGGTGAAATCTTGGGGTGGAATTCAGCGCAGTCCGCGCCACCAGGCGCGGAGCAGGCGGGCGATGCGGAACGGGCAGAGGCTCCTGCCGACGCCGTGCTCGAAGGCGAGCACCTGTGCGACCACATAGTCGCCGGTCGAATGCACCAGCGGCTCGGGCATGTTGAGGCTGCGCGCCAGCATGCGGGTCGCGAGCGCCATGGCCCAGGGAAGAAGGTGGTCTGCGACGGTCCGGTAGAGCAGCAGCGCGATCATGGTCATCTCCTGTGCCCGGGAAGATGCGCCGCGGCGATGCCGAATTCGATTACCTCGCAGGTAAGCAGGGCGGCACTGCCCCTCTTTCAGCCCGTGGATCGACGAATGGCAGGGCTTGCCTTGACGCGATCAGGCTTCTTGGATTGATTGGGCCATCCGACCTCGCCACGCCGTCGGTCATCCGACGTCGGCAATTGTATGCATCCATGTATCTCGGCATCGATCTCGGCACCTCGGCGGTCAAGACCGTTCTCGTCGACTCCGCGCAGCGCGTGATTGCGAGCGAAAGCCGGCCGCTCGCGACCGCCTCGCCGCTATCAGGCTATTCCGAGCAGGATCCCGCGCATTGGGTCGATGCGACCTTTGCCACGCTGGATGCCTTAAAGGCGACGCATGCCGGCGCGTTGGCCGCGGTCGAAGGCATCGGACTGTCCGGCCAGATGCATGGCGCCACGCTGCTCGATGCGAGCGCAAGACCGTTGCGGCCTTGCATCCTCTGGAACGACGGACGGTCCGTCGCTGAGTGCCGTATCCTGGAGCAACGCTGGCCCGCCTTGCGTGCGACGACGGGCAACAAGGCGATGCCCGGATTCACGGCGCCGAAGCTGCTCTGGATTGCGATGCACGAGCCTGAGGTTTTTGCAGCGACGAAACTCGTCCTGCTTCCGAAGGCTTATTTGCGCCTGGTCCTGACGGGCGAAGCCGTCGAGGATGTCTCGGACGCATCGGGCTCGCTGTGGCTCGACGCCGCGCGCAGGGATTGGTCGGATGCCGCGCTGGCCGCGACCGGCCTGTCGCGCGATCACATGCCGCGTCTGGTCGAGGGCTGCGCGCCGGCGGCAACGCTGCGCAGCGAGCTCGCGCAACGCTGGGGCATGATCAGACGGCCGATTTTCGCGGGCGGTGCCGGTGACAATCCGGCGGGTGCCGTCGGCATCGGCGCGATCAGGGCGGGAACCGCGTTCATATCGCTGGGAACCTCGGGCGCCTTGCTGGTGCCGACGAGCAGGATTGCCGCCAACCCGGATCGCGGGGTGCATACGTTCTGCCACGCCATCCCCGCAATGTGGATTCAGGCCGGCGCGATCCTTTCCGCGGCCTCCTGTCTTGCCTGGATCTCGCGCTTGTTCGGCATTGCCGAGGCGGAATTGCTGGCACCGCTTGGGTCGCGCCCGCAGCTGCCCTCGCCGGTGAGCTTCTTGCCTTATCTGGCGGGCGAGCGGACCCCGCATGACGACCCCGTCGTGCGCGGCATGCTCGATGGCTTGAGCCACGGCACCGATCGCGAGGCGATCGTGCAGGCCGTGCTCGAGGGCGTCGCCTTCGCGCTCGCAGATTGCCGGGACGTGCTCGCGGATGCCGGCATCAGGATCGCGGAAGCCGATGCCATCGGGGGCGGTTCACGGTCCCGGTTCTGGCTGGCGGTGCTGGCAAGCGTTCTGAATGTTCCGATCCATCGCTTTGCCGAAGGTGAAACGGGAGCGGCGTTCGGTGCGGCGAGATTGGGGCGTCTTGCTGTCACGGGCGAGGCAATCGACACCGTCTGCACGCCGCCGCGACGCATCGAGACATTCGAACCTGACCGCGTGCTGGTCGATGCCTATGCCGATCGGCTTCCCGCCTGGCGCGAACTGTATCGGCCACGCCAATAGCGCCGTTTCGATTTCGCTTTCCCGTCTGTTCGGTATTGCCCTGCGCCGCGGCGTTTTGTTTAATGCGCGAACCGCGCTGACAAAACGAGACGCGGGTGGGAAACGCATTGTGCGTCGGGAGGCACGATGAACGATCCGATCCTCGAGATGCGCGGGGTCTCGAAAAGCTTCTTCGGGATCAAGGCGCTGCGTGCCGTCGATCTCACCGTCTATCCCGGCGAAATCCATGCCCTGATGGGCGAGAACGGTGCCGGCAAATCGACGCTGATGAAGATATTGTCCGGCGCCTACCGGCCCGATCCCGGCGGCGAGATCCGCATCGAGGGCAAGCCGGTGCATATCCACGGCCCGCTCGGTGGCCGCGCCGCGGGCATCTCCATCATCTATCAGGAGCTGTCTTTGGCTCCCAATCTCAGTGTCGCGGAGAATATTTATCTCGGCCGCGAGATCTCGCGCTCGGGCTTGCTGGCGCGCGGCGCCATGCGCCAGGGCGTTGGCCCCATCCTGGAACGGCTGGGCGCGGACTTCCAGCCATCGACATTGGTGGCGCATCTGTCGATGGGCCAGCGCCAGCTCGTCGAGATCGCGCGTGCGCTGCACGCGAGGTCGAAAATCCTGATCATGGACGAACCGACCACCGCGCTGTCGGCCGGCGAGAGCGAGCGGCTATTCATGCTGATCCGTCAGCTTCGCGCCGAGGGGCTCGCCATCATCTACATCTCGCACCGCATGGACGAGGTCTACGCACTCGGCGACCGCGTCACCGTCCTGCGCGATGGCCGGCTGGTCGGCTCGCTCGACAAGCCGGAGATCCGCGCCGATACCATCGTGCGGCTGATGGTGGGGCGCGACGTCTCCTCTTTCTACAAGAAGGACCATGACCCGGAGGCGGGGCGGGGACACCCCGTGCTCAGTGCGATCGACATGTCCGACGGCCAGCGCGTCAAGGGCTGCTCGCTCACCGTGCATGCCGGCGAGGTGGTGGGGCTTGCCGGCCTGATCGGTGCCGGCCGCACGGAGCTTGCGCATCTCATCATCGGCGCCGCGGCAAAAACGTCGGGCCGTCTCGAACTCGAAGGCCGCCCGATCGACATCCGCACGCCCGGCGAGGCCCTCGAGGCCGGCATCGCCTATCTGACGGAGGACAGGAAGGCGCTCGGCCTGTTTCTCGACATGTCATGCCTGGACAACATCAATCTCGCGGTGCTCGGGCGCGATGCGAAGCTTGGCTGGTTCCTGGATGGTGACAAGGCGCGCGAGCGTGCCGACAGGGCCTTTGCGGGGCTCAGCATCCGCGCCGCCAATGCCGGCGTGCCGGCCGGGGGCCTGTCCGGCGGCAACCAGCAGAAGGTGCTCTTGTCGCGGCTTCTCGCCATCGCGCCAAAGGTCCTGATCCTCGACGAGCCGACGCGCGGCGTCGACGTCGGCGCCAAGTCGGAGATCTATTCGATCATCGACAATCTCGCCAAGGCCGGCACCGCGATCCTGGTCATCTCGTCCGACCTGCCTGAGATCATCGGCATCTGCGACCGCGTCATCGTGATGCGGTCGGGACATATCGCGGGCGAGGTCAACCGAACCGAGACGGCGCCGCTCAATCAGGAGGATATCATGGCACTTGCTACGGGGATGGAGCATCTCGATGCCTGATAACGGATCGACGCAGGCGAAGGCTACTACGGCAAACGGCCTTGCCGCCGCCCAGGAGACCAAGCGTCAGCGCATCAGGCTCCTGATCCGCGCGGCCGGCATGCTACCGGTGCTGCTGCTGCTATGCGTCGGCTTTCATTACCTGTCGGACGGCCGTTTCTTCACCGGACAGAATCTCGGCATCGTCTTGCAGCAGGCCGCCGTCAACACCGTGCTTGCCGCGGGCATGACCTTCGTCATCCTCACCGGCGGCATCGATCTCTCGGTCGGCTCGATCCTGGCGGCGTCCGCGATGGCCGGCCTGACGATCTCGAAACTGCCGGAGCTCGGGGCGCTGTGGCTGCCGGCCGCCGTTCTCACCGGTCTCGGCTTCGGTGTCGTCAATGGCGCGCTGATCGCGCTCTTGCGCCTGCCGCCGTTCATCGTCACGCTGGGCTCGCTCACCGCCGTGCGCGGTCTGGCGCGGCTGCTCGGCGCCGACACCACGGTGTTCAATCCTTCCATTCCCTACGCCTTCATCGGCAACGGCTCGCTGACGCTCGTTCCCGGCGTGGCGTCGATCCCGTGGCTCTCGGTGATCGCTCTGCTCGTCATCCTCGCCTCGTGGCTGGTGCTGCGCCGGACCGTGCTCGGCGTGCACATCTACGCGGTGGGCGGCAATGAGAGCGCGGCGCGGCTTGCCGGCATCAAGGTCTGGGCCGTGCTGATCTTCGTCTACGGCGTGTCCGGACTGCTCGCCGGACTCGGCGGCGCCATGCAGGCGGCGCGGCTCTATGCGGCCAACGGTCTCCAGCTCGGCCAGTCCTATGAACTCGACGCCATCACCGCGGTGATCCTCGGCGGCACCTCCTTCGTCGGCGGTATCGGCTCGATCTGGGGCACTCTGGTCGGCGCGCTGATCATCGCGGTCCTGTCGAACGGCCTTATCCTCACCGGCGTCTCTGACATTTGGCAATATGTGATCAAGGGCCTGGTGATCATCGGCGCCGTGGCGCTGGACCGCTACCGGCTGCAAGGCTCTGCCAGAACCTAAGAGGCTCTAAGGCTCGGCGCGCACCTGAGCGCGGGCGGTTCGATGTGAGATTCCGGTACGGTAACTGGTCAGCCGTGCCGGGGTTGAAGACAGACCAGGGAGGAAGCCAATGTTGAAGATGACCACGCTCGCCGGCGCCGCGATGGCGCTTGCCCTAAGCACCGCGCCGTCCTTTGCCAAGGAGCTCAAGTCGATTGGCGTCTCGCTCGGCTCGATGGGCAACCCGTTCTTCGTCGCGCTGTCGAAGGGCGCCGAGTTCGAGGCCAAGAAGACCAACCCCAATGTGAAGATCACCGCGGTTGGGTTCGAATACGACCTTGGCAAGCAGGTCACCCAGATCGACAATTTCATCGCCGCCGGCGTCGACCTGATCCTGTTGAACCCCGGCGACCCCAAGGCGATCGGGCCAGCGATCAAGAAGGCGCAGGCGGCGGGTATCGTCGTCGTCGCGGTCGACACCGCGGCCGAAGGCGCCGATGCCACCGTGACCACGAACAACGTCCAGGCCGGCGAGATTTCCTGCCAGTACATCGTGGACAAGCTAGGCGGCAAGGGGGACGTCGTCATCGAGAACGGGCCGCAGGTCTCCGCGGTGATCGACCGTGTTGTCGGCTGCAAGAACGTCCTCTCGAAGAATCCCGGCATCAAGGTGTTGTCCAGCGACCAGGACGGCAAGGGCTCGCGCGAAGGCGGCCTCACCGTCGCGCAAGGTTATCTGACCCGCTTCCCCAAGATCGATGCGATCTTCGCCATCAACGATCCGCAGGCGATCGGCACCGACCTCGCGGCGCGCCAGCAAAATCGCACCGGCATCGTCATCACGGCGGTGGACGGCGCGCCCGACATCGAGGCCGCGCTGAAGGATCCGGCGGCGGCGCAGATCCAGGCTTCCGCGTCACAGGACCCGTTCTTCATGGCGCGGCGCGCCGTGCAGGTCGGTGTCGGCATTCTCAATGGCCAGAAGCCGGCATCGACCGTCGAGCTCCTGCCGTCGAAGCTTGTGACCCGGGACAATGTCGCCGAGTACAAGGGGTGGACGTCGGATCGGTCGCAGTAGCCATTCTGCATCTTTCGCGGGACATATCGGTCGGTGGCGCTCGGACGGTGCATGGCTGCGCGTCCGAGGCCACCGTGGTCGCGTTGCAAGACAGCCCCCTGCCGGGAAGGCCCGGCAGGGGTTTTCCGCATTTGGCGTCGCGCTTCAATAATGCAGGCCGCGCAGAACTGTCAGGCCGCTCCAGCTTCCGACCCAGTCGTTGATCTATCACCCCAGATGATGAGCTGACCCGTCTCGTCGCGCGTGAACGTCTGGTCGGACGGCACGAACGTCGTCGTCGTGGGTTCCTCGACGAGAGCCGGGCCCGGAATCAACGATCCGATCGGAAGCCGGTTTCGATCATAAACGTTGCAGGCGACCCAGCCATTCTCCCTTGCAAAGAAGACGAAGCGTTGGCCCTTGAGGGCGTTGTCGAACGTATCTTGCCCGTTACCCTGAATATTCGGCAGGGCGATCACCTCGCTGAGCACCTCGGTCTGGAGATGAAGCATCGTGATCTCGACCGTTGCCTCCATCAACGCAAACGAAAACGCCTTCTGATGGGCGGCATGGAAGTCGGATAACAGTTCCTCCGCGCTGCCGCCGGAAAGGGCCACCGAGACGCTGTGCTCCTGGCCGCGATATCGCATCTCGGCATGGCGATGGAGTTTCAATCTCTCCGCGCTGGTTCCTGCGAAATATTCGCTGGCCTCCCGTTCGAGCTCCGCAAACCATTGCGAGATCGAATTCATTTCCTGCTCGCTGACCGTTTTCAGCACCGTACGCCTGATATCGGCACGCGGCCGCGCGGCAAGCATTCCCCAGGCCGAAAAAATACCGGGATGCGTGGGAATCACGGTCCGCTTGACGTTCAGTTCTCGCCCGAGGCTGGCAGCCAGCAACGGTCCCGCGCCTCCGGATACGATCAGCACGAGGTCGCGCGGATCGTGCCCCCGCTGTATCGTGATCAACTTCAGTGCGTTGGTCATGGATTCCTCGGCCACCTTGACGATCGCCAGCGCGGCCTGCTCGACGGAAAGATTCATCGGCAGGGAAACACGGGTGATCGCCGTGCGCGCACGATCGGCGTCGAGCGGCATACGGCCCTCGGCGAAGGTGAGCGGGTCCAGAATTCCGAGGGCCAGTTTGGCATCGGTCACCGTCGGGTCGACGCCACCTCTGCCGTAACAGGCCGGCCCAGGGCTGGATCCCGCGCTTTGGGGGCCGACCCGCAGCCTGCCGCTCGGGTCGAGCCAGGCTATCGAGCCCCCGCCGGCGCCGACCTCTACGATATCAACGACCGGAACTTGAATGGTGTAACCGGGGGAGCTTCGTGTCTTCTCGAGGCGATATTCTGCGTCGACCTTGGGCTGTCCCGCCTTGATCAGTGAGCATTTCGCGGTCGTACCGCCGACGTCCAGGTACAGAACGTCGGTTTCGCCGATTTCGGATCCGATGCGCGCCGCACCAGCCACGCCGCCGGACGGACCGGATTCGACCAGCGTGAGGGGAGCTGTCACCACCTGTTCGAAGCTCGCGATGCCGCCGTTCGATTGCATCGCATAGTAAGGGCAATTCAACCGCTTCCTTTGCAGTGCGCCATCGAGGTTATCGAAATAGTTTCGGATGATGGGTTGAACATAGGCATTGAGCGCGACCGTGTTGGACCGCTCGTATTCCCGCCATTGCCGTGAGATTTCGTGACTGGCGCATACCGATATCCCGCGCAGCTCCTTGCGCAGCAGTTCGGCGCATTGCTGCTCGTGGGCGGGATTCGCATAGCTGTGAAGAAAGATGATCGCGACCGCGGCAACGTTCTGCTCGCGGCATTGCCGGGCGCAGCGCACGACATCTTCCTCGTCCAGGGGGTGCAGGACCTGGCCCGAAGCGCTCATGCGTTCTCTCACCTCGAACCGCAGATGACGCGGTACGAAGGGCGCCGGAGTCCTGGTGCGCAAATTATACAGATCGGGTCGGTTGCCCCTGCCGATTTCAAGCACATCGCGGAAACCAGCCGTGGTGACCAGTGCGGTCTTGACGCCTTTGCGTTCGGTTATGGCGTTGATAACCGTCGTGCCGCCATGCACGAAGAAGCCGATGTCATCAACGCCCAGACCGGATTGCTCCGCCATAGCGATGGCGTCGAGTACGCCGATCGACTGGTCATCGACGGTTGTCAGGCTTTTCGAGAAGACGACGGCGCCGCTGGCGTCGTCGTATGCAATCAGGTCGGTAAATGTACCGCCCACATCCGTGGCAACGCGAATCATGCGGCTGCACTCCTGGCCAAGCGTTATTGCGGTCTTCCGTAAATGCGCCGTGCCTCTTCCGGAGAGATCAGCCCGCTCTCGACATCGGCCGTCACTGCTGCGGGGGACCGGTCCGATGGCGCTCCCCAACCGCCGCCGCCGCCCGTCACGATCTTGACACGGTCGCCTCGGCCAACCGGCCTGGTCGGTGATCGCCCGAGCCTCAAGGCGCTGCCATCGGCCTTCACGAGTTCAAGGTAGTTTACGGATCCGCACTGGCCGCCATCCATCGGCCATGGCGGCGTGACCGTCCGCCCAAAGCCGCAATAGACCTCGGCGCGCTCGGCCAGCACCCGATACTCCCTCACCAGACCGTATCCGCCACGAAAGCGGCCGGCACCGACGCCGCCTTCGACATTGAAGCCGTAGCGCTCGACCAGCAGCGGAAACTTGGCTTCGATGAGTTCGATGGAATAGTTGTAGGTATCGCCGTCAGTAAGCGCGATCAGCGCATTGGCGCCATCGCTGTCGTGACAGGCCCCCCAGCCTCCGTGCTCGGGTTCGATGTGGACGAACAATTCGCCGGCCTCATCATGTCCGGCGATGTAAGTGACGCAGAGGCTGGTATAGGAGCCGGCAGAAAATCGTTCGGGCAAGATCGGCGCGAGCGCCTTCCAGACCAGCTCGGAGGCCTGCACCGACCCTTCATAGTACCAACCGGTGGGAGAGGGCCGCTCGGCGGTAAACAGCGTGCCTTGCGGGGCAACGACCGACAGTGGACGAAACCAGCCTTCGTTTGAAGGTTCGTAGGGCGCGACCAGGGCTTTGAAGACCGTCTTCACCGCGGAGTGCAGCGCGCCGCGGGCGCAGTTGATCGGACCGGTGCACGCCGGGGGGCAGCCCGTGAAGTCGACCTCCATGCTGTCGCCGGCGATACGGACCGCAACCCTGACCTCGATGGGAAGTGGATTGACTCCGTCGCCGTCGACGATGTCGGTGGCGATGTACTCGCCATCCGGCAGCGACCGGATGATGGCCCTGGCTCTCTTCTCGGAATCTCGCAGCAGCTGGTCGAATGAAGCGAGCAGCGTGTCGGCACCGTATCGGTCGACCACCTCCTGCAGCCGCTGATCGGCGATTCGGACGGTGGCGAGTTGCGCATGGAGATCGCCGATGGCCATGTCGGGAAGCCGGACGTTCTCGCGGATGATCTCGACGATGCTTTCGACCAATTGGTCGCCTTCGGCGATCTTCACGCAGGGCAGCCGCAGCCCTTCCTGAAAGATCGAGGTCGCATCGGGCGGCAGGCTTCCCGGAATCGCGCCGCCGACGTCCAGCCAATGCGCGACATTGATGGCAAACGCGATCAGTCGGCTTTCGGCAAAGACTGGACGCACGATCGCGAGATCACAGGGATGAGTGCCGCCGCGGAAGGGGTCGTTGGTGACGATCACATCGCCCGGGAAAATCGACGCGCCGAACCGGTCGATGACGCTTCGAATTTGCGCGCCGAACGTTCCGGTAAACAGCGTGATTCCATTGGTCTGGGCGATGAGCTCGCCGTGCGCATTGCAGATGCCGCAGGCGAAATCCAGCACCTCGTAGATCACCGGGCTCATGCTGGTCCTGGTCATGACGACTGCCATTTCGTCGACGACGGAGAGCAGCTTGCCTTGGATGATTTCGTGGGTGACTGGATCGAACGACGCGGCGGACTTGATGGTCTCGATGGCCAAAATGCGTTACTTTCAATTTTGTGCAGCCGTGCCGTGCGGCCGCACCAGATTGTCGGCCCAGGCCTTCGCGATATGGGGAAGACTGAGCTCACCCTTGCGGTCGAGCAGCAGTTCGAGCACCCGCGGCGGCGTCAGCGGCAGTTCCTGGACGCGCTTTCCCGTTGCGTTGGCGACGGCGCAGGCGATAGCCGCGCCGACGTTCAGGATCGGCACCTCGCCGGCGCCTTTGGTGCCGAGCGGTCCGACCGACGGCGCGCCTTCGTACAGGCTGATTTCGACCGGCACGACATCGAGCGCGAGCGGCACCCGATAGGTTTCAAAGCCGCTCTGGCAGACGCGGCCATTTGCGCCGATCGTCACCTCTTCGTGCAAGGCATAGCCCAGTCCCTGCACCACGCCGCCCTGGATCTGGCCATGGATCGCGCGCGGATTCAGCGCGCGGCCGACATCCTGCACGACGCGATAGTTCAGCACCTCGACCTGCCCGGTCTCCGGATCGACCGCGACATCGCAGTCATGGACGGCGAAGACGGGGATGTCGATCGCGTCGATGAAGTGGCCGGCGACGCAACCCGGCATCGCCGGGACGCCGGTACCCGTGAAGGCGCCGGTGCCGGAAATCGGACCGAGCTGAGCTTGCGCGCGGGTCGCAACTTCGGTGATCGTGCGACCGGAGCCGGGCGCGCCGGCGATCTCGATCCGCCCCTCGCGCATCACGAGGTCTTCGGGCGCCGCTTCGATCATTTCCGAGGCCACCTTCAGCAGCTTGGTCCGCACCTCCTGCGCGGCCGAGAGGCTCGCTGCACCCAGCGAGACCGTGGTGCGGCCGCCGCCGACGCCGACGTCGTAGCCGGCCGCATCGGTGTCGGCTGCGCGCACGATCACGTCGTCGGGGCTCATTCCGAGCGTGCTCGCGACGATCTGGGGAAGGCTCTGCATCATCGAGCCTGAGCCGATCTCGACACCGGATGTCACCAGCGTCGCCGTCCCGTCGGCGTTCATGTTTACGGTCGCCGCCGACGGGCCGACGAAGACGAACCAGGTGCCGACCGTGGTCGCGCGGCCAAACAGCCGGCCGTCGGCGAGCTCGCGGGGCGGCGCGGCTGCATTGCGCAGCGTATCCATCCGGTCCAGCATCGGGCCAAGCACGTCGGCTTCGAACACCTGTCCGGTGGCGCCGAGATCGCCGTTGCCGAGCACGTTGCGGCGGCGGAAGGCGAGGGGATCCATGCCGATCCGGGCGGCGATCTCGTCGGTATGTCGCTCCAGCGCGAACGTATTGTAGACGCCGTTGCAGCAGCGGAACGCGCCGTTCGGGGCGGTGTTGGTGTAGACCGCGCGCGAGACCAGCCGCACCGCGCCGAGCCGATAGTTGCCGCCCAGCGTATGGGCGGTCATCGTGGTGAGAAAGACTTGTTCTCCGCCATAGGCCCCGCAATCCATCAGCACAACCGCCTCGCGCCCGACGATCTCGCCGTCACGTGTCACCGCCGAGCGCATGCGGATTTCGGCATTCTCGCGGAACAGGCAGGTCAGCATCTCCTCCTCGCGCGAATTGACCATCCGCACCGGTCGTCCGCTGGCGCGGGCGAGCAGGGCGGCGAACGGCTCGACCGCGAGATCGAACTTGAGACCAAAGCCGCCGCCGACCGGCGGCACCGTGACCCGCACCTGCGACGGGGCGATGCCAAGGATGCGCGCGGTCGCGTTGCGGATGCTCCAGGGTACCTGCGTCGATGTCTCGATATGAAAGCGCCCGTCTTCGTAGCTCGCGACCACCGCGCGCGGCTCGAAGGCGACGTGGTTCTGGCGACCGACGCGGAATGTGCTTTCGATGATCTCGACGTCCGGTCGGGCGAAGGCGCCATCGATGTCGCCGCGTACGACCGTTGCTTCCCAGGCGACGTTGCCCTCGCGCGCCCCGCCTTCGAACAGGACCTCGTACTGGCGCCAGTCGGGATGGACGAGCGGGGCATCGGGCGCGAGGGCCTCCGCCATGGTGAGCGCGGCCGGCAGGGGCGCGATCTCGACATCGATCGCCGCAAGCGCCGCCTGTGCCTGCGCAAGCGTATCGGCGGCGACGGCCGCCAGCGGTTCGCCATCATAGCGGATCACGTCGCGGGCAAACAGCGGATGATCGGCGATGCCGATTCCAATCTGACCGGGCGCGTCGGCCGCGGTAACGATCGCACGCACGCCCGGCATGCGCGCAGCCTTGCCGGTGTCGAGACGGAGGATGCGCCCCGAGGGCACGCTGGCGCGCAGCACCGCTGCGTGCAGCATGCCGGGCAGATAGCGATCGACGGTGTAGCGTGTGCGGCCGCGCAGCTTGTCGCGGGCATCACGGCGGCGAAAATCCATGGTTGCTGGGACGTCGGACATGCATGGCCCCCGATTACTTTGCGGTCAATGCGGCAGCTGCCTCGACGATGCGCTCATATCCGGTGCAACGGCAGATGTTGCCGGTCAGCGCTGCGCGGATGTCGTCGCCCATCGCACGGGGCGTGGTCGTCAGAAGATGCGTCAACGTCACCACCATGCCGGGAAAGCACATGCCGCATTGCACGGCGTCGCAGGCCTCCAGCGCCTGCTGGATCGGATTCAACGCGTCGTTTGCGGCGAGCCCTTCGATCGTCCGGATATCGCAATCCTGCGCCAGCCCGACAGGGATCAGGCACGACGGTGTGGGCTGGCCGTCGACCAGCACCATGCAGGCTCCGCAAAAGCCTTCACGGCAAACCGGCTTGGCGCCTGTGAGGTGAAATTCTTCCCGCAAGACGTCGACGAGCGGAGTGACCGGATCGGCGACAGATGCGCGCCGATCGCCATTGACCGTCAGGCTCAAGACCATGTTCACCTCCAGCAATGCCGTTCAGGAGCCAAGCGCGGCGGCGGTCGCGCGACGCACGAGGCTCGGCAACACGTTGACACGGTACCAGGCGGGCGCCTCGACGCTGTCGCGGCCGGTGAACTCGCCGGCCAGCTCGGCGGCGATGTTCGCCGCCTGCGTCGGCTCGAGCGCGCGGCCAAGCAGTGCCGCTTCGAGCCGTTCCCAGCGGCGCGCGACCGGCTCGACCGAGCCGACCGCGACCCGCACGCGCTCGACGCGGTTGAGCGCATCGAGCTCTGCGGAGAAGCTGACGATGGCAACCGGATAGTCACCCGACCTGCGGAGCGGCAGGCGGGCGTGAGCGGTCGTGCGCCTGGAGCGCGGCACGACGATCCTGGTCAGCAGGCGGCCGGGCGCTAGCGTCGGCCGGGCCTTCAGGAAATCGTTCAGGCTCATCCGCTCGCGATCGCCACGACTCGAGACCTCGACCTCGGCATCAAGGCAAAGCAGCGCCGGCACGCAATCGGCGGCAGCGAA
This sequence comes from Bradyrhizobium sp. CCBAU 11386, assembly GCF_028128955.1. NCBI lineage: Bacteria > Pseudomonadati > Pseudomonadota > Alphaproteobacteria > Hyphomicrobiales > Nitrobacteraceae > Bradyrhizobium > Bradyrhizobium sp. CCBAU 11386. The sequence goes on along the minus strand of NZ_LBKA01000229.1, from coordinate 37,438 downwards.
ATTGGGCGTCGAGAGATTGCCGCCGATCGTCGCCATCGTGCGGATCGCGGGATTGGCAGCGCTGCCGGCGGCCGTCGCGAGGACGTCGAACTCCGGGAGCCCGGCCAGGGCTGTCGCCAACGCCGCGTGGGTGACCGCCGCGCCGATCTCGACGGCATCACTGCCGATCTGGACCGCGCGTAGCTCGGAAATCTTCCCGATCGCGACGTAGTGTTCCCGGAGCGGCTCGTGCCGGATCGGCGACCTCATGATCCAGGTGCCGCCGGCAAAGGGAGCTCCGGCCGGGCCGTAGTCGTTCAAGGCATCGAGGGCGGCGGCCAGCGACGGTGCAACGTAGATCGAGCCCGCTGAACCGCGGGTTTCAGGCAGAGAGCTTTGCATGAGAGATCCAGTCATCATTGACGCCCCTCCAGCCGCAGCCGATCGAGCAGCACGCCGATGATGACGATCGCGCCGAGTACGACCATCTGGACGTATCCATCGATGCGGGTGAGGTTCATGCCGTTGGACAGAATCGTGACGAACAAGGCACCGAGCACCGCGGTGCCGACACCGCCGCGTCCGCCGGCCAGGCTGGTGCCGCCGACCACTGCGCCGGCGATCGCTTGCAGCGACAGCGAGCCGCCGAGATTCGGCTCGCCCGAGCCGGTCCGCGCCGTCATCATGATGGCGCCGAGCGCGGCGAGCGCCGAGCACAGCACATAGGTCGCGACCAGGATGCGCTTGACCGGCAGGCCCGCCACCGCCGCCGCGCGCGGGTTGGTGCCGATGATGTAGAGCGACCGGCCGAACACCGTGCGAGCCAGGATCAGCTGCAGCAGGATGCCGACGGCGACGGTGATCGCGATGGCGGCAGGAACGCCGAAGACGTTGCCGCCGTAAAAGATCTGCGAGAACAGCTCGGGCACGCCCTGGACCGGTCGCCCGGAGGAGAGGGTGGTCGCAACGCCGATCGCGATATTGTAGCTGCCGAGCGTTGCGACGAAGGGGCTGACGCCGAGCAGCGCGACGACCACGCCGTTGAAAAGTCCGCAGGCGATACCGAGGCCGAAGCCGGCACCGAGTCCGGCGAGCAGCACGCTGCCCGTGTCATAGCCGGCCGCCGTGGCGCCGGCCATCGCCAGCGCGGTTCCGACGCTCACCGCCGACACCGTCGGGCCGAGGGCAAGGTCGAAGCCACGTGTCAGGATGACCACGGTCTGCGCCATGGCGAAGAGAGCCAGGTAACTGGTCTGCTGCGCGATGTTGAGCAGATTGGCCGGCGAGAGCACGCCCCGATCGACGGCGGCGAAGCCGAGCAACAGCACCATCAGCGCGATCGGCAGCATCGCGCGCGCGAACCATTGGCCCGGCACCTGCTTTGCACGGCCCGTGTCCTTGGCGACCGACAATTCGAGGTCAGACACGCGACTTCCTCCGTCGGCTGAATTCATCCAGCGCCACGGCGGCCACCATGATGACCCCGAGGAAGACCGGTTGCAGGCGGGAGTTGACGTGCAGCAGGTTGAGCGCGTTGCCAAGGATGGTCAGGAACAGCGCGCTGACGGCGACGATTTCGACCCGGCCGACGCCGCCGCGCAGGCTGACCCCGCCGATCACGGCCGCGGCAATCGACTGCAGCATCATGCGGTCGCCGCCAAAACTCGCCTGACCAGAGCCGACCTGCGCGGTCAGCAAAATGCCGGCCAGGGCCGCGAGCACGCCGGAGACGACATAGGTCCCGACGATGTGACGCTGGATCGACACGCCCGAGACCACCGCCGCATCGACATTGCCGCCGATCGCATAGACGTAGCGGCCGAACAGCGTACGCCGCTGCGTGAACATCATGACCAGGATGACGGCAAGCGCGACATATATTGCGGTCGGCAGGCCGAACATCTGGGCGCGCCCAAATCCCTTCACGAAGATGTCGGGCATGCCGTAGACCGGGATGCCGCTCGTGATCATGAGGCCGACGCCGGCGGTCGCCGACATCGTGCCCAGCGTCACCACGAAGCCGGAGACCTTGAGCTTCGCAACGCAGAAGCCGTTGACCAGCCCGACCATGAGCCCGCTGCCGAGCCCCGCGGCGACGCCGCTTGCGATGATCAGCGCATTGTTGTCGGGAAACGCGGTCGCTGTGGCCGCCATGGTCTTGGCAGTCACCACGCTCGCGAGCGCGACGACGGCGCCGACCGACAAATCGAAGCCGCCTGCGACGATCACCAGCGCCTGGCCGCAGGCAACGATCGCCAGGAACGAGGCGTTGCGCAGGATGTTGAGAATGTTGACGAAGCCGTAGAACTGGGGATCGACGGCGGACATGCCGACGATCAGCGCCAGCAGCAGGGCCGGCAGGAACCCGATCCGGCCGGCGATCGATCGACCCAGCCCGATCGAGATACTTGGTTGGCCGGCCGTCAATGCCGTGCTCATGCGACCTCCGCCGTGAGATGATCCTTGAAGAAGCTCGCCAGCACGTTCTGCTCAGTCTTCTCGGCGCCCTTCAGTTCGGCGGCGATGCGGCCGTGGTGCATGACGTAAAGCCGGTTCGACAGCGCCAGTACTTCCGGCAATTCCGACGACACGACGATCACGGCGGCTCCGGCTTCAACGAGGCGTTTCATGAATTCGTAGACCTCGAGCTTGGCTCCGACGTCGATGCCGACGCTCGGCTCGTCGAACAGGAATACGGTCAGCTCGCGCGTCAGTGCCCGGCCGAGCATCACCTTCTGGCGATTGCCGCCGGACAGTGCGCCGACGGTCCGCTCGATATTGGGCGGCCTGAGCTGGAGCTGTTCCATGATGCCCTTGATCGTCGCGCGTTCCGCGGCCTGCCGCAGCACGCCGAGGCGGGCGAAGGCGGGCAGGTCGAGCCCGGTCATCGAGGCGTTCTCACGGATCGGGCGCGACAGTGCGAGTCCCTCGGCGATCCGGTTGGCGGGGAAGTAGGCGATGCCGTGCTTCAAGCTGCGCCGCGGCGCCGGAAATTCGTAAGGCAGGCCGTCGATCCGGACCGTACCGGAGGCGAGCGGCTCGATTCCGTAGACCGCGCGGATCAGCTCCGATTTGCCGCAACCGACGAGGCCTGCGATGCCGGTGATTTCGCCGGCGCGCGCGTGGAAGTTCACGTCCCGCACACTGCCATCGGCGAGCGTGAGGTTTTCAACGTCGACCATGACCTTGTCCGGCGTGTGCGCGATCGTCGGAAACAGCAGGTCGATCTTGCGGCCGGTCATCAGCTCGACCAGTTCGCCGTCGCTCGAGTTCGCAGCGTCGAGGGTGCGGATGTGACGGCCGTCGCGCAGCACGGTCACGCGATCGGCGAGCGCGCGGATCTCGCGCATGCGGTGCGAGACGTAGATCAGCCCGACGTTCTGGCTCTTCAGCCGGGCAATCAGCTCAAACAGCCGCCCGGTCTCGCGCTCGGTCAGCGAAGCGGTCGGCTCGTCGAGGATCAAGAGGCGCACCCGACCGAGCAGGGCCTTGGCGATCTCGGCCATCTGCTGATGCGCGCGCGAGAGATCGTCGACCCGCTGCGACGGATCGAGGTCGAAGCCGAGCTCGTCGATCAGCGCCTGCGCGCGCTTTCGCATGTCGCGCGTGAGCAACACGCCGCCGTGCGCAACCTCGCGACCGAGGAACAGGTTCTCCTCCACCGTGAGGCTGGGAACCAACGAGAATTCCTGAAACACCGGACTGATGCCGATCGCGCGCGCCCGCTGCGGCGTGAGATGGCGGATCTCCTCGCCGCCGAAATGGAAGGTGCCTTCGTCGGGCGGAAACGTCCCCGACACCACGTTGATCAGCGTCGATTTGCCGGCGCCGTTCTCGCCGAACAGAACGTGCAGTTCGCCGGCGCGGACGTCGAGATCAACCCGGTCGAGGGCCCGAACGCCAGTGAATCGCTTCGAGATGCCCCGCAAGACGAGCAGGGGCTCGGTCAGTTTCGCGTCGATGTCGACGTCCATCTCCCTCTCCGTAGGCGGCGGGCAAACAGGCGGGAGCACGTGTCTCCCGCCTCGACCAGGTGTCCGGGCCTACTTGGCCTTGACCGAATAGACCGGTTTCCAGCTTCCCGGCGCCAGCACGAGGTCCATCTGCAGTTTCGGCACTGTGGTCTTGTCGACCGCGGATGCGAGCGGCTGGGCCAGGCTCATCACCGGTTTCTTCTCGATCAGGCGCACGGCCTGGTCGACCGAGATGGCGCCTTCGCCGACCGGGTATTGGGTCGCGAAGGCCAGGATGTCGCCGCGATTCAGCGCGTCGAGCATGGCCTGGTTCTCGTAGGAGGACATGATCTTCATGTCGCTCCGCCCGGCTTCGGCGACCGCACCGATGGCGGCTTCGGCGGTCGGAGCAGTGCCCCAGATCACGTTCATGTTGGGATAAGCCTGCAGCGCGTCCTGGATCAGCTGGAGCTGGACCGCAACGCCGGAGTCGCCGAATTTCTCGGCAAGAACCTTGGCGTTCGGATTCTTGGCCACCGCCTTCTTGAGGCCTTCGTTGAACGATTCTGCCCAGCCCGAGCCGGCCGGGCCGGGGAAGGTCACGATGTTGAGCTTGTCGCCGGGCTTGGCCTGCGCCAACAGGCCATCGCCGGTGACCTCACCCATGGCGACGAAATCGACATAGATGGCGGCGGGCAGGGCATTCGGTGGCAGCGGGTTGGCGACGCCGACCACCGGCACGCCTTTGGCCTTGGCTTCCTCGAACTTCTTGCTGAGGCCTGCACCGGAAATGGCGCCGACAATGATCGCGTCGGGGCTTGCGGCCATGCAATCGTCGAACTGCGAAAGCTGCTTGGGCAGGTTCTCGTAACCGCCGGCTTCGTAGAGGGTCATGTTGACGTTCATCGCCTCGGCCTGCTTCACGATGCCGTAAGCGACCGCCACCCAGAAGCTGTCCTTCATGTGCGGAAACAGGATGCAGAGCTTGTAGGGCTTCTCGGCCTTCGGCAACGGCGTGTACTCCGCCGGCTTCGGCGTGCCCGATGAGGCGTCGTACACCTTCATCGGGAACCATGGCGTCTCGGCGGCTGCCGGCGTGGCCGCGGAGACAAGCGCGAGGCCTGCGGCGATACCGAGCGTGGAGCGGATCGGGCGAAGTCGGTTGATGGAAAGGCACGTCATACGGGTCATGGCTCAATCCTCATGGTTCGATGAAAGGGCGAGGGCCGACGGCTTCGGATCCTCGTTCTGCATGCGTGCCGCACCGCCCGTGGGCGATGCGGTTGCCGATCGGGATCAGCGCGCCGCCCACTTTGCGAGCGAGCGCCGCTCGAACACTTCGCGGAACTGACGCGTGGATTCGGGGAGGAGATCGCCGTTGCCCCAGTCGAGGATCACGGCGTGCTGGCGGATGACGTCGAGCGCATCGATCGCGCCGCTGCGATAGCGCTGCGCCACGACCTCCGGATCGAGCCGGACGTTGGCGACGCGCTCGGCCGCGATCTTGGCACGGAGCGCGTCGGTCGCGGCCCTGTCCACCTCGTACTCGCAGAGCTCGGCGTCGATGGTGTGCACGACCACGCCATAATCCTTGGCGGCACGTTCGACCGAGACGTAGTCATCCTTGATGTCCTCGATCACGAGACGCGGATCGCGCTCCAGCGGATCACCGAATCCGCCGCCGCCGGCTGTCGGTCGCGAGAACACATCGCCTTCGCCGATCGGCACGTCGGAGAAGATCGAGCCGAGCCGCTCCTCGCCATCGCTGCCGCTTCGCTTCAGCGTCAGGCCATGCGGCATCGAGGGCAGGCCACCCTCGATGCCCCACACCACGGCGCGCTCGCGGTCGCAGATGTAGGAGATCACGGTCTTCTCGGCCTCCAGCATACGCGAGGTCTTCATCACGCCGGCGCCGCCGCGCCATTTGCCGGGTCCCGGCGAGTCCCTGAGGATCTCGCATTTGGTGGTCAGGATCGGGTTGGCGCGTTCCTGCCCCTCGACCGGCTGCGACATCAGACCGGTGCCGAAGCAGGCCGTCGTGACGTTGCTGCCGTCCTTGCCGTTGCGGCCGCCCCAGCCGCCGGGCAGCCAGTCGTAGAACATGAAGATCGGCTTGTCGGAACTGCGGGCGTCGAGCCCGCCGGTGAGCAGATATTCGAGATTGAAGGCGCAGGCGAGGGCCCGCTCCGGCATCAGCTTCGACCAAATCTCGTAGATCGAGTTCATGATCTTCTCGAACGGCATCAGGAAGCCGGTGACCGCGATCGGCCATCTCGCATCGACGATCGAACCTTCCGGCGCGATGATGTCGAAGCAGCGATAGAAGCCGGAGTTGAGTGGCAGGTCCGGGAAGAACGTCTTCATGCCGGCCGCGACGGCCGAAAAGGTCGCGCCGAAGGCGGAGTTGTAGATCGAGCCGATGGTCGGGTGGCTGCCGGTGAAGTCGTAGATCGCCTTGTCGCCCTTGATGGTCATCTTGATCCGGATCGGGATCATGCCTTCGCCGCCGGCGGGGTCGCGATCGATGAAGTCGACCGTCTCCCATTCGCCATCGGGCAGCGCGGCGATGCGCTGGCGCGCCGATCGCTCGACATAGTCCTGCACGGCGGCGAGACCCGTTTCGACCGTATCGCGGCCATACTTGTTGACGAGGCGCAATATCTCGCGCTCGCAAACCGCTGTCGCTTCGGCTTGTGCCTGGATATCGCCGATGATCGAAGCGGGATCGCGCGTGTTGGACGCGAGCAAGTGCGCGACGTCCTTGCAGAAGCGTCCCTTGTCGAACAACCGGATCGGCGTGATGCGCAGGCCCTCACGGAACATCTCGCGCGCGGCGACGTCGAACGAGCCCGGCACGCTGCCGCCGACATCCGACCAGTGGCCGTTGGACTGGCTGAAGGCGATGATCTTGCCATCGGCGAAGATCGGCCGGATCAACCGCACGTCGGAGAAGTGCGTTCCGCCGGCATAGGGATCGTTGATCGCGAACACGTCGCCTTCGTGCATGTCGCCCTCGAAGTGGCGCATGACGTCCTGGCAGGTGAAGTGCAGCGTGCCGACATGGACGGCGATGTCCTGATTGCCCTGTGCGGCGCATTCGCCCTTGGCGTCATGCAGCGCGCTCGAGAAGTCGCGGTTGTAAATGACGAAAGAGTAGCAGGTCCGCAGTACCTGCTCGCCCATCTGGTCGACGCTGGTGATGAAGGAGTTCTTCAGAACCTCGAAGGTCACGGGGTCGAGCGGGAGATCTCCGGCCATGGCTCATTCCTTCACGCGGATGATGATGTTGAGATATTTGTCGACCTCGGCGCTGGCGCCGGGCGGCACGACGGTGGTCGCGTCGACCTGCTCGACGATCGCGGGGCCTTGGAAGGAGAAACCGCAGGGCAGGTCGTCACGCTCGTAGACGGGCGTATCGAGCCCGTTGCCTTCGAACCATACCCTGCGGTGGCTGACCGGCTCAGGGATCACGCCGGTCGGCTGGTGGACGGCGAACTCGGCCTTGGGCACGACGCCGATGGCTTTCAGGTTGAGACGGAAGAAGCTCACCGGCGAGTCGTCGCGCCGGAAATTGTATTCTCGCTTGTGCTCGGCGTGGAAACTCTGGACCAGATCGGCGATGGCGCCGATCGGGCGCGGCGCCTGCACCGCGAGCGAACGCCATTGGCCGCGATACATCATGTCGATCGACCGCTGCAGCACGATGTCCCGTTCCGCGACGCCCTCGTGAGTCAGTCGGGCCAGCGCCTCCTTCTCCAGCACAGCGAATTGTGCCTCGATGTCGTCGGAATTGGCCTCGTCGGCACCGACCATGCAGCTCTGCGAGAAGTCGTGCTGCATATCGACCAGCAGGCAGCCGAGGGCCGAGGTGACGCCCGGGTTGGGAGGCACGATCACGACGGGGATCGCCAGCTCGCGCGCGACATCGACGCCATGCAGGCCGCCGGCGCCGCCGAAGGCGACCAGCGCGAAATCGCGCGGATCGTAGCCGCGGCTGATCGAGATCAGCCGCACCGCGTCCGACATGTTGGCGTTGGCCACCCTGACGATCGCATCCGCAGCCTCGTGCAGGCCGAAGCCGAACGGCTTTGCGACGCCTTCCTCGACGGCCTGCCGGGCAAGAGCGGGATCGAGCTTCACCTTGCCGCCGGCGAGATTGGTGCCGAGCCGGCCCAGCGTGACGTTGGCGTCCGTGTTGGTCGGCTGGGTATTGCCGTTGCCGTAACAGGCCGGGCCCGGATGGGCGCCCGCCGATTGCGGGCCGTTGCGCAAGGAGCCGGCCGGATCGGTCCAGGCCAGCGATCCTCCGCCGGCGCCGATGGTGAGCACCTCGATGGAGGCAAAGCGGATCGGATAGCCGAACTCGATGTACCAGTCCTTGGTGATGCGCGACTGGCCCTCATAGGCCAGCGACACGTCGGTCGAGGTGCCGCCCATGTCGAGGCCGATCGAATTGGGGAAACCGCACAGGCCGGCGATGTAGCGGCTGGCGATGGCGCCCGCGGCGATCCCGGAGCCGGCCAGACGGGCGGCGAAATCCTTGACGCTCGCCGGCGTCATGACCCCGCCGCCGGTGTGCAGCAGCAGGAGATCGCGGGAATAGCCTTCCTGGGCGAGACGGTCGCCGAGCCGGCTCGTGTAGCTGACGACCACCGGACTAACCACGGCATTGACGACGGTCGTCGAAAACCGCTCATGCTCAAAGATCTCGGGCAACACCTGCGACGAGATCGAGACCGGAATATCCGGCATCTGCTCCAGCAGAATATTGCGCATCGCGCGCTCGTTCTCGCCGTTGAGATAGGCGTTCATGAAACAGATCGCGATCGCTGCGACGCCGCGGCGCTTGAGGATGCGCGCGACGTCGCGCGCCGCCTCGACGTCGAGCGGCTGGATCACCTTGCCGCCCGCGTCAATGCGTTCGGGAACTGTGAGCCGGTCGCGCCGCGGCACGTAGGGCCTGACGACGTCCTTGTAGGTATCCCAAAGGTCTTCCTTGTTGGCGCGCCGGATCTCGATGACGTCACGGAAGCCTTCGGTCGTCACCACGGCGGTGCGGGGAAGGCGGCGCGTGATCAGTGCGTTGGTCGCGACCGTGGTGCCGTGGGAGAACAGCGCCACCTTGGAGAGGTCGATGCCGGCCTTTGAGACCCCACCCATGATCCCCTCGATGGGATCACGTGTCGACGAGGTCTTTTCGATGCGGATGAGGCCGGTGGTCTCGTCCATGATGCAGATGTCTGTGAAGGTGCCGCCGACGTCAACGGCCACGCGAAGGGTCTGCACGATACGATTTCCTTTCCAGCACATGCCTGCCGGGCGGAGGTCGGGCGAGCACGCGGACCGACCCGGACCGACGATCCGGATGCCGCGAACCACCCGTTCGACCGGCGGATTTCGCAAGATGTCGGAAGGACTATAGGCAGGTTGTCGTCGGCACTCTTGACGCTGAGCGCAGGACAATTTGTGCCAGAGAGCACGAACCGCTCAAATCGGCCGGGCCGGTCAACCGGCGGTCAGTGCCGGAGCAGCGACGTCGAATGGCGCAGGGTCACGGATTGGACGCACGCGACGCAGCACGGGCTTCGCTTGGCGTGCAACCGAACCGGCCGCGATAATTCCGGCTGAACTGCGCCTGGTCGCCGAATCCCCAGTGATAGGCGATTTCCGAGATGCTCTTGCGGCAGTTCGCATCACGCAACATCGCATCGCACATCAGCAGGCGTTGATTGCGGATATAGGCACTCACGGTGATGCCCTCGCTCTCGAAGATCTGGTGCAGATACCGCAGCGAGATGCCGCAACCGTCGGCCACCATTTGCGGCGCGAGGCGCATGTTGTCGAGGCGTGTGCGGATGAATTGTTCGCAGCGGTGCAGGTGCGCGTTGCGGACCGTGGACGAGTGACCTGCCAGCACGCGCTCGTCGGACTCGACCGCCATCGCCAGGAGATCGATGAGATGCTTGCCCATCATGGTGCGGGCGGTCTCGTCCATTTCCGCGATACGCTCGCCGGCGAGGCGCAGCGTGTCGACGAACAGCGCGCCGACACTGCGGCTGGCGTCGAATTGCAGCGTCGCCAGACGTTCAGGGCCGGAGATCCTCCCGCGCAGCACGGCGCTCGGGATCTTCAGCACCCAGAGTGCGGCGGGATCGCAGTGGCTGAATTCGTAGGGCAAATGGCTGCGCTCGATCAGGAAGGAGCCCGGTCGGCAGCGGATGTCCTTGCCGTCCTGCTCGAAGCGGATCTCGGCAAGTTCGGGCACCGTGATCAGGAAGCACTCCTCGCGTTCGTTGAGGAGGTGGCGTTCGTCCCTTCTGTAGAGCAGGCCGTCCGAGACGTTGCGCGAGATCGAAACCGGCCCGAGCGACCAGGCGCCCAAATTGCCGTGGAAGTCGTGACCTCCGAGAAAACGAAGGTCCAGCGAGTAGTAGATGTCGGAGACGATCTGCTGCCAGAACTGGCGTCGATGATGGGCGGGAATGTCACTGGTCGCGAAAGTGGTCTGCATCTTGCGCTCCGTCACTGCCGTCGACTGCTGCGTCTTATCGTCTCTCCTGGCCGTGTACCGTCGGTTGCGGCAAGAACGCGGAACGCGTCATCATCCCGATCGTTGATGGCCGCATGTGGACTGCACTCCCGTTACTGCACTCTCGTCGTCGTCATCAGCTTGGCGAGCACGGCAGGATGACGTCAAGTCCAATAGAAGGGGAAGCCGATATTTTAGGCCGTGTGCTCAATTTCCATGAGGGCGGCCGAAAGATGGAAGCCGCGATCGACAACAACCTCCCGGACGAAGTTCATGCCGGGAGGTTGCCCGTTGTCGGAGCAGTCTGGCGATCACGCCAGGGAACTGCGAAGTCTGGCCAAGAGCCCGGCACGAGCGTGTCGTGCGGCAAGCGCTTCCTCCATCCCGACCTTCACGAACCTGACCGGCGTGTTCGGCTGAAGCTGGCCGATCAGATCCATGTCCGCCGAGATCACCGTGCCAACCATGAAATAGCCGCCGCCGGACACCGCATCGCGATGCAATACGATCGGCTCGGTGCCGCCGGGCACCTGGATCGAGCCATAGGGATAGCAGGCGTCGGTGATGTTGGACGGATCGGAGCCCGCACCGAAGGGCGGCTCGCGCGGCACGAACGCGAGCGGCTTGCCACCCTTGAAGCGATAGCCGATCCGGTCGGCCTCCGGCGCGACCTTCCAGGTATCGGAGAGGAAGCCGTTGCCGGCCTGCTCGGTGATGCGGTGCCAATAGAGGCCCGGCATGGCGCGCAACTCGGTGGGCATCGTCGTCGGCAGGCCGCGCAGTTCCTTTGCGATCGTCCGGCCTTCCTTGACGGAGGTGGCGTCCGTGCCGATCGGCAATTCATCGCCGGCTTCGAGTTTGCGGCCCTTGAACCCGCCGAGTGCGCCGAGCGTGTAGGTCGAACGCGAACCGAGCACCACCGGCACGTCGATTCCGCCGGATACCGCGATATAGGCGCGTGCGCCCTGCCTGAGGAAGTCGAAGGAGAGCTTTTGGCCGCGCTTCACCTTGAAACTGGTCCAGGTCTCCTGCGGCGTGCCATCGAGCTTCGGCGGCAGCTCGGCGCCCGTGATCGCGACCGTCGCGTCATCGGTGAACTCGATCTCGGGTCCCATGAAGACGGCTTCGAGCACGGCCGCGCCCTCCGCATTGCCGACGAGTAGATTGGCCGCTGCGAGCGCGTGACGATCCATGCCGCCGGATAGCGGGATGCCGATGTGATAGTACCCGGGACGTCCGAGATCCTGGACGGTCGTCGCAAGGCCCGGCTTCAGAATCTTAATGGCCATGGAGAACCCCCTCGAGCTTGCGATTGTAGGCATCGACGTCGCGGTTGAATTCGGTCAGTGAGAACGAGACGTCGCGGATGACCGGCGCGAAGCGGCCTGCGTCGACGTCGGCGACCGCCGCGTCATAGGCGGCCCGGTCGATCGGTTTCCACTTCACGATGTCGCCCGGCTTGAACAGACACATGAAGTCCCGGAGATAGCTGATCTTCTGGTTGGGATCATAGATCGGCATGGGGGTAATGCCGAACATCTGATAGCCGCCGGCGCCGCGCACCGAATAGATGCAGCTGAAGCATCCGCCGTGGCCGACCGTGAGCCTCGGCGTGTCGGTGCGTGGGCGCAGATATTTCGGCGCCTGGATCTGCCGCTTGCGCTCGACCATCTGGTAGAGGAACGGGAGGCCGGCAACGAAGCCGACCATCGAGACGAACCAGGGTGCGCTGGAATGCGCCTTGATGAATGCGTCGACCCCATCGAGGCCATTGATCTGAGCGGCGTATTCGAGATCCGTGCCGTTGGGATTCTGATGGCGCTCGCGAAAGCGCATCAGCGTCTCATGAGTCCAGGGATCGTTGTAGAGCACGGGGATCTCGATGATCCGTGTCTTGATGACCGGCTCGGACTTTTCGGACGCCGAATCCAGCCGCTTCAGCTCGGCAAGCAGGTCGTCGGGCTTGATTTGATCAGGATCGAACTTGACCTGATAGGAGGCGTTGGCCGGGCAAATCTCGGTCACGCCCTTGATCCTGGCGTCGCGTACTGCGTTGGTGATGAAGAGGCTCTTGAAGAATGCCTCGAGCGACATGGAGTCATCCACTTCGGCGAAGATGTGCTCGTCGCCGCCGAAGGAAAATCGAGTTTGCATGGGACTACGGCCTCCTGTTTCTGACCGGGCGGGTTATCGTGCGATCGTCGGGGCGACGTTGTGGGGCGGCAGCGGGGCCGCGGCCCCGAGGCTGTTGGCGTGTGCGGCGAGCCACGGCTCGAGCCAGGCGGTGTGAAAACGTCCGGCCTGTACCTCGGGATCGCGGGCAAGCGCCTGATGCAGGGGCTTGGTGGTCGCAATTCCCTCCACGTTCAGCTCGGCGAGGGCGCGGTCGAGCCGTCGGATGGCGCTCGCCCGGTCCTCGGCATGCACGATCAGCTTGCCGAGCAGGCTGTCGTAGAACGGCGGTACCGTGTAGCCGGTATAGAGCATGCTGTCGAAACGAACACCTTCACCGCCGGGCACGCCGAGCGCGCTGACGGTGCCGGGATTGGGAAGGAAGTTCTTCGAAGGATCCTCGGCATTGATGCGGACCTCGATCGAATGGCCGTTGACCCTCACCTCGCCCTGGCGGATGCGCAGCGGCTCGCCGCCGGCAATCCGGATCATCTCCTGCACCAGGTCGATGCCGGTCACCATTTCGGTCACGGGATGCTCGACCTGGATGCGCGTGTTCATCTCCAGGAAGTAGAACTCGTGGCTGTTGTCGTCGTAGAGATATTCGAGTGTCCCCGCGCCCCGGTAGTGCACCGCCTTGGCGAGGGCCACAGCCGATGCGCAGAGCCGCTCGCGCATGGCCGGCGCCAGCGAAGGCGAGGGGGCTTCTTCCCACACCTTTTGGCGGCGGCGCTGCAACGAGCATTCGCGCTCGAAGCAGTGGATGACGTCCCGCCCGTCACCCAACACCTGCACCTCGATGTGCCGCGCGCCTTCGACGAGCTTCTCGACATAGAGGCCGCCGTCCCCGAACGCCGCGAGTGCCTCGGCCTGCGCCTGCGGCATCAGGTGATGAAATTCTTCGGCCGTGCGCGCGATACGTATGCCGCGCCCGCCGCCGCCTGCCGCTGCCTTGATCATCACGGGAAAGCCGGTGCTCTCGACCAGAGCGAAGGCCGCCTCGGCGGAGTCCAGGCGTCCACGGCTGCCCGGGACGGTCGGGACCCCGGCCGCTGCGGCAGCTTCACGGGCCGCAACCTTGTCGCCCATCAGGCGGATCGATTGCGCCGTTGGGCCGACGAAGACCAGTCCTGCCGCCTCGACGGCGGCGGCAAACTCGGCGTTCTCGGCCAGGAAGCCATAGCCCGGATGAATCGCGTCGGCGCCCGTGCTCTCGGCGGCGGCGAGGATTCTCGCCTGATCGAGATAGGATTTTGACGCCTGCGGCGGACCAATCTCGACGGACTCGTCGGCGAGCCGGACCGCGAGCGAGTCCTTGTCGGCCTTGCTGTAGACCTGCACGGTCGCAACACCCAGTTCGCGCGCCGCGCGGTTGATGCGCACGGCGATCTCGCCACGATTGGCAATGAGGAGCTTCTTGATGGTCATGGACTGCTGAAGCGGCTCAAACGTCGATCTCGGCAATGGGCTGGCCCGCCATCACGGCTTCCTCGTTTTCGGTGAGGAAGCGCACGATCTTGCCTGCGGCGCCCGCCTTGACCTCGTTAAAAGACTTCATCACTTCGATCAGGCCGATCGTGTCGTCTTCAGTGATGACGTCGCCGTCCGACTTGTAGGCCGGTTTGTCCGGCGCCGGCTTGCGGTAGAAGATGCCCGGTAGCGGCGAGAATATCTGCTGGGTGGCCATGAACTGCTCCTTGTGTGTTCGCTTCGAGCTGGATCGTGCGGTGCCTCAAGGCGCCGTCAAATAGGGACGGACCGCCTCGCGTACCGCCTGCGCGATGGCGACGGCATTGGGGGTGTCGGAGTGGATGCAGATGGAATCCGCCCCCACGGTGACGTCATTGCCGGCGACCGTCCGGGTTTTTCCTTCATTGACGGCGCGTGTGCACCGCGAGGCGGCGTCGGCCGGATCCTTCGGGTCATGTTCGCGCGTGATGATGAGGCTGCCGTCGGCGTTGTAGTCAAGATCGGCATAATACTCGGCGACGAAGGTGTGACCGCGTCGCTCATAGACCTTCTGATGCAGTGTGCCCTTCATGCCGAGCAGCGGCACCTTGTAGACGTCGGCGGCATCGGCGACCGCTTCCGCGATATCCTCGTTCCGCGTCGCCATGCCGTACAGCGCGCCGTGCGGCTTGATGTGGTTGAGTGTCATGCCTTCGGCGTCCAGGAACGCCTTGAGGGCGCCGATCTGATAAAGCAGGCAGTTGGTCAGCTCTTCGCGGCCGATCTTCATCTCCCTGCGCCCGAATCCTTGCAGATCCGGCAACGATGGATGGGCGCCCACCTTGACGCCGTGTTGCTTCGCCAGTTGCACGGTGCTGCGCATGTGATTGAAGTCGGAAGCGTGGAAGCCGCAGGCGACGTTGGCCACGTCGATATGGGGAATCAGCGCCTTGTCATCGCCCATCTTGTAGAGGCCGTAGGCTTCGCCCATGTCGCAGTTAATGACGACCATTTCTCATTGTCCTCCCGTTGTCCTTCTTCCCGGGCTGTTGCATGTGATCCGAGGGCAGGGCCGCGCACGATGCGATCTGCACCGGTGCGCGGCGCGCGCCCAGGCTATTTCGATACAAGATAGTCGACGGGGATCTTCTCCGAGATCGTCCACTGATCGATCACCTTCGGCTTGCCGGCCTCCGTGTCGACGATCAGGTAGCGGCCCTGGTTCTGATGGTGGATGTTCTTGGTGAAGGTGCGGGGCCCGAACAGCGTGGGCTCGTTGTTCATCTTCTCCAGCTCGGCCACGACGCCTGCGGCATCCGCCGTCTTGGCGCGCTCGACCGCCTTGGCCCAGACGTCGATCAGGACATAGCCCGGATAGACATATTGGCTGGACGGATCGCCGCCGGTGACCTCCTTGTACTTCATGTTGAACGCATTGACGTCCGGGTTCGGATCGTCGCCATAGACGGACCCCTGTACCGGAACGTAGAAGTTCGACAGGTCCGGCACGGCGTTCAGCCAGTAGCTGCCGTCGACGCCCGAGCCGTTGAGGATCATCGACTTGATGCCGGCGGCGCGGATCTGCTTGATGGCGGAGACGGCGCCCGGCATCATCGTGCAGAGCATGATGGCATCGGGCTCCTTCGGCAGGCTCTTGATGCGCGTGATTTGTGATGCGACCGAGGCGTCATCGTTCTTGAACGTGTCGCTGCCGGCGAGGGCAGCCTCCTTCAGGCGCGGCAGCATCCAGTCGAAGCCGTCGCAGATGCCCTTGTTGTAGACGGTCCAGCTGTCGAGCAGACGGTAGAAGCTGCGGGCGTTCTTCTTGTTGTAGGCCCACTCCGCCATGGTCGCGCCTTGCACGGCCGCCAGCACCGAGGCCGAGAACGAGAACGGACCGACGCCGGGAATGCCGGCCTTGATCGACTCGGCGCACAGGAAGAAGGAGACTTTTCCGGCCGCCTGTGCCTGCAAGGCTGCCGGAGCGCCGAAATCGTAGTCGCAGGAGACGATCACGAGGTCCGCCCCCTGGTCGAGCACCGTGAGGCCCGCCTTGGCGCCTTCGGCCTGATCGGTCTTGGTGTCGGCGAATACCGGCCTGATCTTCTTGCCGAGCAGGCCGCCCGCCTTGTTGATCTCCTCGATGCGGATCAAGGCGGCATCCTGGGCAGGCTTGTCATAAGCCTGCATGAAGCCGGATGCCGCCGTGGCAAATCCGACCACGATCTCGTTCGCGGCGTGAGCCGGCGTGAACCACAGCGCGGTCAGGCCGGCGAGTATGCCAGGTAGTTTCATGAAACCCATCGTCCACTCCTCCAATGATGCATCGAAAGTCAGCTCATCTCCTTCAGCGCCGTCGGCACGGGTTGTGCGAGGCGTCGCTGAAGCGGCCAGCCGCGCCAGGAGAACTCCCGGTTGCGGGTGAGGCCGGTCGGCAGATAGATCAGGATGATGATCGTGACGATGCCGATCGCAATCTCCTGGGCGCCGTTCGGCAGCGCGACGGTCGTGCCGCCGAAGCTGACGCCCTTCTCGAGATTGCGAAACAGCTCGATCAAGACCGACACCGTGACGACGCCGGTCACGGCGCCGCTGAGGCTGTACATGCCGCCGACCACCAGCATCGACAGCGAGATGAAGGTCGTACGCAGGTAGAACGAACCTGGATTGACGATGCTGAGGAAATGCGCGTAGAGCGCGCCCGCAAGGCCGACGATGAAGGCGCTGACGACGAAGGCGATCAGCCGCTCGCGCACGATGTCGATGCCGGAGGCGCTTGCCGCGACCGCCTCGTCGCGCGTAGCGCGTAGCGCAAGGCCCGAGCGGGAGATCGAATAGAAATAGGCGATCACGATGGCGACGGCGGCCCCCAGCCACCCGATCCAGACGTTCATGGTGGGCGGAATCCCGACGATCGAGCCTTGCCCGCCGGTGACGGAGTCCCAGTTCGAATAGACGTTGTTGATGACCCCGAGCAGACCGAATGTGGCGATCGAGGCGGCAATCCCCGACAGGCGCATGATGATGCGGCCGACGATCAGCGCGAACAGCGCCGCGAACAGGCCGGAGACTGGCGTGGCGACCCACATCGGCAATTGCGTGTGCAGCAGCCACGCTGGCAGCCCCTTGAGCGTGATCGACTTCATCACCGGCGGAATGGCCAGCCACGCCGTCATGTAGGCGCCGAGGCACATGAAACTGATATGCCCGAACGACAGCAGGCCGGAATTGCCGACAAAGGCGTAGAGGCCGACCACCAGCATGATGTTGATGAACATCTCGATCGCGGTACGGTTGAAGGCCCGGCTGCCGAATTGATAGGTCAAAGCCGTCATCGCGAGCAGCACCACGATCAGCACGATCGGCGTCGCGATCGTTTGCCGGATGACTGACGGTGGCTGCGACATCGATCAGACCCTCTGCTTGGCTGACTTGGGGGCGAACAGGCCCTGCGGGCGCACCAGCAGGACCACGATCACCGCGCCATAGACGAAGGCGTCGCGGAATACGCGGGCGTCATGCGGCAACGTCGCCTGGAAAACCACGCTGGCGGCGCCGATCAGGAAGCCCGCGGCAACCGCGCCCGGCACGCTGCCAAGGCCCCCGATCACGGTTGCGATGAAGGCGATCAGCATGACGTTGGCGCCCATGCCGATGTCGGCCGTGCCGGAATTGGTCGCAAGGATCAGGCCGATCGCTGCGGCCAGCATGCCGCTGATGGCGAAGGCCAGCAGAATGACGCCGTTGGCGCGCACGCCCAGCATCCGGGCCATTGTGAAGTTTTCCGCGGCGGCGCGCATCTCCAGGCCGTAGCGGGTGCGCTTGAGGAAGAGAACGAGGGCGCTCAGCACCAGGAGAGTGATGATGATGGTGACGACCTGGAGCATCGGGATGTGGGCGCCGAAAAGCTCCACGGGCAGGCCGAGATTGGGCCACAGCGCGATCGACTTCGGACGGCTCGAATACAGCATCAGCAAGAGATGACGGATCACGAAGCCGAGCGCGAAGGAGGCGATCATCATCGTCGCCGGATTGGCGTTGCGGAAGCGGCGGAAGACGATCACTTCCGACAGCATCGACAGCCCGGCGCCGACGAGAAGCAGCAGCGGAATCAGGAGAAAGGCAGGCAGCCTGCCGGCGAACACGATCGCGGCGGCATCGACCGAGGGCCACAGCATCGCGAACACGCAAAATGCGATGAAGTCGCCATGGGCGAAGTTCACCAGCCGCATGACGCCGAAGATCGCTGCGATCCCGAGTGCGCCAAGCGCATAGATGCTGCCCAGGCTCAGAGCGTCGAAGATGATCTGGAGCACGGCCGTCATCGCCTAATGATCCCCGAAGCCGAAATAGGCCTGCCTCAGCCGCTCGTCCTTCATCATGTCGACGGCCTCGCCCTCCAGCACGATGCGGCCGCCGCGGATCAGGATCATCCGCCCGCCGGTCATTTTGGCGCGCGTCGAGCTCTGCTCGACGATCAGGAGGGTGAGCTTGCGCTGCCTTCGCAGGCGCATCAGAATGTCGTAGACTTGGTCGATGATCTTGGGCGCAAGCCCGAGCGACGGCTCGTCGATCGCCATGATGCGCGGGGCAGCCATCAGCGCCCGGCCGATTACCAGCATCTGCTGCTGGCCGCCGGACAGCATGCCGGCCGTGGTGTGGCGGCGGTCCGCCAGCATCGGAAATTCGGTGTAGACGGAATCGAGGTCGGCGGCGATCTTCCTGCGGTCGGCGCGCATGCCGGTGCCGACCTTCAGATTCTCTTCGATGGTCAGCGCGCCAAAGACATTGCGTCCTTCGGGCACCAGCGAAAATCCACGCCGTGCGATCTCTTCGGGCGGCGCTCCCGTGATGTTTCGGCCCTCCATCGTGATGGTGCCCGATCCTGACGGCACGACGCCCGCGATGGCGTTCAGCAAGGTCGACTTTCCGGCGCCGTTAGGCCCGGTCACGAACAGGATTTCGCCTTCGGAAATCTTCAGTGTGACGCCGCGCAAGGCGGCGAGGCGCCCATAGCTGACGGCAATATCGTCGACTGCCAGCAGCGTCATGAGGCGACGGCCTCTTCGGCCACGAGCGCCGGGACCGCCTCGTCGAGCTGGGTGCCCATATAGGCGTGGCGGACCGCGTCGCTGTTGCGAATCTGGTCCGGCGGCCCGACCTCGATGATCTCGCCGGAGTCGAGCACGAAGATGCGCTCGCACAATTCGAGGACGAGGCCGATATTGTGCTCGATCAGCAGCACCCCAATTCCGAGCTCGCCGGCGATCCGCTTGATGATGATGGCGAGATCATGGCTTTCGTGCTCGGACATGCCGGCTGCGGGTTCGTCGAGCAGCAGATAGCGCGGCGTGCACATGATGGCGCGGCCGATGGCGACGCGGCGTTCGTCGGTGTAGGGCAACGCGCCGGCGATCGTGCCGGCGAGCTGCGATATGCCGAGCCAGTCCATCACGCGCTGGGCTTCCGCGATCGCGTCGCGTCGCCTTTGGCCGAGCCCGACGCCGGTCACCTCGAGGTTGTCGATGACTGGAAGATCGCGGAAAAGTCGACCCGATTGAAACGTGCGTGCAACGCCCCTGCGCCGCAGCTTGTGTGCGGCCACGCCATTGACCGTTTCGCCTTCCAGCTCGACGCTTCCGGTCCCGACGGGCTGAAACCCGGTGAGGACGTTGATGAGCGTAGTCTTTCCCGCGCCGTTGGGGCCGATCAAGCCGGTAATGCGTCCGCGGGGTACGGCGAGCGCAACCCCTGATAGGGCTTTTAAGCCGTCGAATTGGACACTGACATCGCGTGCGACCAGTTCCAATTCATGGGAAGTCATCAAGACGCCTTCTCACACGCGAGCCAACGATTGATTTTTGCGTTGCGGCGAGGGATTGTAAAATTCGAAATAATGGTCGCTGATATCGGAAAAATTGATGACGCTGACTTTCCGTCAGGTCCGCCACTTCATCGCCACCGCCGAGTCCGGACGGGTCTCGGCGGCGGCCGCTGCGCTGAACGTGACGCAATCCGCCGTCACCGCATCGATCAAGGCGCTTGAAGCCGATCTCGGCCGCAAACTGTTCGACCGGCATTCGAACGGTGTGACGCTCACCTTCGATGGCCAGGAATTCCTGCAGCGCGCCCGCGCCATCGAGGCCAGCGTGTCGGACGCGATGCGCGGGCCGCATCGCTGGGGGACCCAGGTCGACGGCACCGTGGATGTCGCCGTCAGCTACACTGTTGCAGGTTATTTCCTGCCGCCGCTGCTATCGCGGTTCTGGCGATCCTTTCCGGGTATCACGGTGCGACTGCACGAATTCCAGCGCGACGCGATCGAGCAGAGTCTCGTGAAAGGCAGCGTCGATGCCGCCATCATGCTCGTCTCGAACCTGCACGACCGGCGTTCCATCCGTTCTCGCCTTCTTTTGCGCTCGCCCCGCCGGCTGTGGACCTGCGCAAACCATCCGCTGTTGCACAAGGACAGCGTGAAGTTGGCTGATCTTGCCAGCGAGCCTTATTTGATGCTGACCGTCGACGAGGCTGAACGCTCCGCAATGCGTTACTGGCAGCGGACGCCTCACGTTCCCAATGTCATCTTCCGGACCCTGTCCGTGGAAGCGGTGCGAAGCATGGTTGCCACCGGCATGGGCATCACGGTCCTGTCCGACATGGTCTACCGGCCATGGTCGCTGGAAGGACATCGGATCGATCTCAAGACGCTGGATGACGACGTTCATACCATGGACGTGGGCCTTGCCTGGAAAAGCAAGGCCCGGCTTTCCCCGGCAGCCCGCGCATTTTGCGAGTTCGTCTCCCTTGCTTATCCCGGGTCAGATCCGGTTCATTTCGATTGAAGGCCGAGCCGTTCGGCGACGTGATCCAATTTCATCGTATCCCTCACGTTCTATCGAGGTGTTTCCCGAACTACGCCGACATTTCGTCCCGCATGGTCCAGCATCGGTGCGTTTGATCAATGCGGCCTCATGGCCAAGGCTGATTTTTGTTCCGGTTGAATGCGGCATGCCCATATCCATTACCTCGCGGGTAAAAAAGGCGCCCGTTCGAGACAGTCCTAAGGTGTTCGATGCAGTTCGCGAGGTGCGCGCAACCCCTTGAAAAATGGGCGATTCCGCGTACATCGGTGTTCATCACTGTTTGTTCTCCTTCGCTCCCAGCCATCCGATTTGTTGGCATTTTTGTTGGTATCGAAAGAACAACGTTCTCGATGAGTTTCGATGTTCCAAACACGAAGCAAGTTCAAAGCAGATGGCACGCAACGAGGATAGGCCGCGCCGCCGCACGTCCAGTCAGGCGAAACTTTCGGCGCCGTTTCGGCCGCCTGGGCCTCGAGCCAGTCACGGACCGATGGATGCGGTTCGGGCTTCATCGCCACGGAGACCACATTGGAATCGAGCAAGATCATTCGAAGCGCATCGGCTCAGCGGGACGCGCGTCGCGGCCATGTTCAAGTGCCTCGACATCGGCATTGTCGAGGCCGGTTTTCCGGCTCATCTCCGAAAGGGCGGTGCCGAGCCGCAGCCGGCCCTCGGGACGCACGGCGGCCTCCAGAATGGCGCGCATTTCCGCTTCCGCGCTGCGATTGTGCTGTGCCGCGCGGACTTTCAGAGCGCGATGCGCCTCCTCGGAGAGGTTACGGATGGTGACATCGGCCATGATGGCGTCCTCCAGAGACGGACGGCGATGCTATCAAAGTCAAATATTTGATAGCTTTTTTCAAGGGATAATGGCCTCGGATCGGCAGATCCAGCTGCGGCTCGGCTAGATCACTAGCCTGCAGCGATGACAGCGAGACCCCCAGTAGCCGCACGGACTTAGGCATCGGCATCTCGGCCTGCAGCACGCCGACGGCTAGGCCTTCGAGATCGTCCCGGCTCGGAAGCGGCGCCACGACGGACCTGCTGCGGGTGATGATCTCGAAATCGAAGAACTTGATCTTGAGCGTCACGGTCCGTCCCCGGTTGCCGGTGCTCTCACAGTGGCGCCAGACCTTGTCGATCAGCGGCCGGAACTCGGCGGCCGTGGCGTCGAAAGTCGTGAGGTCGGCCGAGAACGTATTCTCCGCGCCGATGGACTTGCGAATACGATTGGCGCGGACGGGACGGTCGTCGACGCCGCGCGAGATCCAGTAGTAATAGGCGCCGGCATCCAGGATGGACGAAAAGAACTTCAGGTGCCCCTCTTCGATATTTTACACGCGGCCGGTCGCTGCTACGGGGCCGAATTAGAGCGGTGATGTCGGAGGATGAAGGCGCGTATCGAGCGCGAACGCTTCCTGAAGGTGCTGCAGGTACGCGCCTTTCGCCCTGGTCGGGTCGAAGATCAGATTCCAGCTGTAATTGGACACGACACTTGGGATCACGACGAATTTGTGCTTGGCCAAGAGCGCATCACCGAACGCCTGCTGGCCTGCGCCTGGGATTCCCGGTCGCAGCCAATTGGCGTTCGGAACGTCGGCAAGACGAACGATATGAACGTCGGACACGTCGGCGATATGAAGCGCGGTCAGTACGTGCGGCAGAGTGTCGAGCGCTTTGAAGCCTTTGTGAACCGCCACTTCGAGGATCGCGGTCGCTGGATCAAGCGCGCAATACACGACGCGAACGCCTTTGCTGTTCCACCGGCCGCCGACCTGGAATGCGCCTTCGCCACTATCCCAGGTCGACGCAAAGCGCGCCTGATCGAGGCGCCAAGCGATGAGCTTGCCGCCTCCCAATGGCTCTAAAGGCGTCATGCATAGACGCCGTATGCGAGGCGTGTGAGGTACTGTTCAACGAGCTCGATGCCCGCCGGAGTGGCAAGCAGGTCGATCGGGCGGCGCTGGTCAAGACCGATGGCCGGACGCTCGAGCCACTGCTCTGCCTCTTCCTGCGATCCGAACACGTCCGTGGCCTTGGCCAGGATTTCGGCAAACTTCCAGGTCCGCCCACTTTGCTCCTGGCTGAGCGGCTTGTCCGGAGCGTCCTTGCGTCGCTGAAAGGTGCGAAGGCTCATTCCGAAGGCCTTTTCCAGCGAGTCCGTTTGAATGAAGAGGAGGTGACTGACGAAGTGGGTCAGCGCGGAGCCTGGCAGTCCGTCCAGCAGCAGTTCGTGGGCGTCGAGGGTGCTTGTGATGCGGCGCGACAGGATGCGCGGCCCGCCGAGCAAATTGGCCACCTTCTGCAGATCATTGACTGGCCCCTTTGGAGCCGGTTTCTCAGCTGCAGCAGTCATCGTAGCCCTCGCGTCATGTGTCGCCTAATATGTGTCACATGTCGCAATTAATCAAGTGCAACCCTCTATGGAACTCGGGCGAACTTGGTTGCGAAGGGCAGCGGGGCGCTTGCTGACGGATACGTAGCGGTGAAAACCCGCCGTTCGTGGCGTATTATCGAGTTCAGGAACGGCACTCGCCAGCATCGCCAACTTCTGCCCGTTCGATTGCCATGGAGGAACGCTGAGGTCCCGCTGCCTCCGGTGATGTCGTCGGCGAGCTTACGCGCACAATGTTGAGGTCGACTACTTTAGGTGAGAGAACCTCTTCGTCCTGAGGGACGACGGCCTTGGCATGACGAAGGATGGTTTCGAGCAGAGGTGGCTGTCGCTTGGTGCTGAGAGTAAGCTCGGTACTGCCACCTTGTCGTTTGCGACGTCGCTCCCGTCGGGCGAGACGACGGGCCATACGCCTTGCCGACGCGACTGTTGAGAGCTTCGAACAGGCGCCGGATCGCCTCGACGTTCGTCGTCATCGAATAAAGGTTACACACGAAGCTTCATCGCAGCTTTCGCCTCCGGACTGTCAATCCTAAGATCGAACAGCTTCGGGTTCGTTTACGCCTCGCGGTGAAGGGTCCGGTAGATTGCGTGAAAGACCTTGCGTTCGTTGGTCTCGATGAGAAGGGAACCGATCGGAGTGACGCCTTCGTCGAAGACCGTCTGGCTGAAATACATGGGCGGCTCGCCTTCTCGCAAGGGAACGTCGAACGCCTGCGTCGTCATCCGCATCATTTCGCTGTCCGAGTGCGCCATGATCTTGCTGCGCATCTCCATGAGTCTGTCGTGCAAGGCCTGCCGAATAGCCAGTGGGATTTTGGCTTCATATCGGAGACAAGGCGGTCGCGTAGGAAGGCGATTGCAGCCCTTCATCGCAGAAAGGACCCACCCGCTTCTGGGCATTTCCTCCACCACGCGCCGCCAGGATCGAGGAGAAATGCTGCGAATGTGGGTTGCATTTTGTCCAGATCTGGATTATGTCCATATCTGACAGGAGCAGACCATGTTAGCCGATCGTAAGCGGCGCCCGGCTGAGACAGGAAACGGGCCGCAGCGGCTTGATATCTCGCGCTTTGCGCCGGCCAATCGAAGGCGGCTCAGTCCCCCAGGGTTGCGGACCTTCCTCGCCATCGCGGATCTGTGGGGATTAACCGAAGAGCAACGGCTTCTGGTCCTCGGGTATCCCTCGCGATCCACATATCACAATTGGTGCAAGCAGGCGCGCGAGCATGGTGCCTTCACCCTCGACGTGGATGTTCTCTCGCGAATCTCTGCGGTGCTCGGCATCCATCAAGCTCTCGGAATTCTCTTTCCGACGGAGCGGCTCGGCGTTGAATGGTTGCGGACCGCGCACAACGCAGTCGTCTTCGGCGGGCGACCGCCGCTCGATCTCGTCACCAGCGGATCCCAGGATGGGCTGCTTACGGTGCGCCGTTTCCTCGACGGCGCGCGCGGCGGACTCTACATGCAGCCGAACACGATTGATGAGGCGTTCGCACCCTACGACGACACGGAAATCGTGTTCCGGTGACGGATACTTTCGCGACCTCGCCGCAGCCCGCCCATCGCCTGATTCCGTCGCAATTTCCTCCCATCGGGCTGTTCGATACGGTCGCGACGGCGGCCGATCTTGCCGCGGTGATGGACCTGGTCGGTTGGACCAATGATCGGCTCGTGGCCGATCGCATCGATCGGCTGCCGCGAAGTGAATGGGTCTATGGGGTGCCCAATGCCAGCATCGTCATGGCGGCCTTTCTCCACGTCGCTCCCGGCGGGATGCGATTCAACGGCCCCGAGCTTGGTGCGTGGTATGCGGCCGACGATATCCGAACTGCAGCTGCCGAGGTCGGTCACCATCTGCGCCGCGAGACGGTCGCCCGAGGCGTCGCCACGATGACCCGGACCTACAGGGCCTATGCCGCAACGTTGTTGGGCGACTATCTCGACATCAGAGGCCAGCAGGCCACGCGCCCGGACGTTTACGCGAGCGACCGCTATGATGCCTCGCAGAAGCTTGGCGAGGAGGTTCGCGCGTCAGGTGGAGCAGGACTGCTCTACGATAGTCTGCGACGGCGGACCGGCAGTAACGTCATTGCGCATCGGCCGCGCAACATCACGGACATCGTGCAGACAGATCATTTTGAGATCACGGTGCTGGCAACGGCGCGCATGATCGACGTTCGCAAACTGTCGGTGGTGACGGAATAATTGATGACGCCGGAAATGACCAATCAAAGTGCCGTCTCGTCAGAGCGTGAGCGAAAAATTCATCAGTTCGTGGCGCCGACGCCCCGGTTTCCGTGAGCCGTTCCTCGGCAATCAGCCGGTAAAGCGCGACGGCGATGGCGGCGAGGCTGTCGCCGGCCTTAGAATAGACCTTGGACCGATACGGATGCCCCCGTGCAGCGACCGTCCGCTGCGCGTACCCTCGGAAAAAAAGCGGTAGTTCTGGCCTGTGCTGTCCCGTCTAGCTGCGGGTGATTGCCCGCGCAGCATAAGCGCCCGGCCAACGAAAGTCGGAAGGCTTGCGCTCGGCTCACCACACGAACGGTATGAGTGCCTTCGTTCGTTTCTTGTAAGCGGGATATTCATTCGGAAATTGCTGTTCCATGAGCTTGTCTTCCGCGCCCACCCGCCAAAGAAACAGCGGGGTCAGAACGATGAGAAGAAAGACAAACGGGCCGCCGACAACTATCGCTGAACCGATGCATGCCAAAAGGCCTCCTGCGTACATCGGGTGCCGGACATAGTGGTACGGGCCGGATGTCACTAGTTCGTGCTCTTCCTTTGCGGAAACAGTCTGGCTCCAATTTTTGCCGAGACTCCGCCGCGCCCACACGAAGAACACCAAGCCCACAACACACACGATGAAGCCGATACTGCTGAGGACGCTATTTACCGGCGCGAAGTTGACGAAGTTGAATAGCGGCAGATGCGGAAGCAGAAATGCTGCAATAATTGCAAACATGAGGACGAAACTCTGCCCCAAGTGCGTTTCGGTGTCTCGATTTACGCCTGCTGCGGCAGCGATCAGGTATACGATGACGATGATCCAGAGAACGTAGACGAGCCAGATGAAGATTGAGGGGTTCATGGTTTCCTCGTCCAATGTCCGTACGGGCTCCGGAGGTGGTCGGATCCGGTGCGAAGCTCCGGATTCGGTAGGCGGCGCGTTGACGCTCGCGATCCTCCACAACACCGCGATGGTGGTGAACGTTGCGGAAACGTCGGAACGAGATTCCGGCAGGCAAGGTTGAGAGAGGCGAGAGCAAGTGAACCGCTGCGGAAGTGTCGAAAGCGGATTAGACGTTGTCAAAACCGGGGGGTGACCCTTCCTCCGGGATCAGCTCGGGGGATGCCTGAGACTGCCCGAGCGACATCCGGCATGTAGGCGGCGCGAAGCTCAACTAGGCTCTTGTACGGAACGTGAGAACCTATACGGCGATGCCAAGGGAAAAGGCACAAGCGGCGCCAACCGCGAGGCCGAAAGTACCGATGCGTCGGAGAGGGGCGGACTGCCTCGTACTAGCGAGGAGGTCCTGTAATGGGGCTGGAGCGAAGGAGGTGGGTCAGCGCCGCTGATGTGGGCCAACTGGTTCGCCGGGAGGAGCCCTTTGTTCAGTGGAAGGGATCATTTTGCAAGTCTTTGTGATCTTCATGACAGCGCCAAGACTTTGGCGTAGCCTGCCGCAAGGTTCACCTGACGTCAGAACGCAGAACCAAGCCGGTCAAGGACCGTTAGGCCCGGAGGAGCTCCGGAGGCCACATGCAGCAGCTCATCGTCAACGGCAAGACGCATCAGGTTGACGTCGAAGACGAGATGCCTCTGCTATGGGTCTTGCGCGACGTGCTCGGAATCACCGGACCCAAATATGGCTGCGGGGTCGCGATGTGTGGCGCCTGCACGGTGGATGTCGGCGGCGAGGCGGTGCGATCCTGTTCGCTGCGGGCCGCGGACGTCAAAGGCGACATCACCACGATCGAGGGATTGGGCACGCCAGAGGCGATGCATGCCGTGCAGAAGGCCTGGGTAAAGCACCAGGTCGCACAATGCGGCTATTGCCAGTCCGGCCAGATCATGTCGGCCGCCGCGCTGTTGAGAGTCAACCTTAACCCGAGCGACGACGACATCGACCAGGCGATGTCGGGCAATCTGTGCCGCTGCGGCACTTATCCGCGGATCCGCGCCGCGATCAAGACCGCGGCCCGCGAGCTCAAGGGACGCGCGACATGAGCAGGCTCGGCACGATCGCGCGACGCACATTCCTGATCGGCTCCGCGGCGATCGCAGGCGGCGTGGCGTTCGGTGTTTATGCGTACAAGCGCGAGCCGGAGAATCCGCTGCTGGGGCAGCTCGACGATGGACAGGTCGCGCTCACGCCCTACGTGCGCATCGACCAGACCGGGGTGACCATCATCACGCCGCGCGCCGATGTCGGGCAGGGCGTCGCGTCGGTGCTCGCGGCGCTGGTTGCGGAAGAGCTTGATGTCGCCTGGAACGACATCAGAATCGATTTTGGACCGCCGAGCGCCGCTTACTACAATGGCGCGGTGACGGCGGAAGGCCTGCCATTTGCCGCGACCAACGACGGTCTGATTGCTCGCCAAGCGCGCGTCGTGGGCGATGCCGTGAGCAAGTTCTTGAGCTTGCAGATCACCGGCGGATCGTCGACCGTCCCTGACGCCTATGAGAAGATGCGCGTCGCTGGCGCGGTCGCGAGGGACGTCTTGCTGCAGGCCGCCGCAAAGCGGACCGGCATCGCCAAGGAGGAGCTGAAGACCAGCAACGGCAGCGTGATCACGCCCCGCGGCGAAGCGCTCGGCTACGCATCCCTGGCCGCGGACGCCGCCCGGATTGATCCGCCGAAAGATGTCCGGCTCAAGCCGGAAGCGGAGTGGCGCTATCTCGGCAAGGCGATGAAGCGCATCGACATCGTCGCGAAATCAACGGCGACGGCGACATTTGGCATCGACATCAAGATGCCCGGCATGGTCTACGCCACGGTGCGCACCAATCCGGGGCTCGGCGGCGGCATCAAGGGTTTTGATGCCAGCGCAGCCGAGAAGTCGAGAGGTGTTATCGCGGTCGTGCCGATCACCGGCGGCGTCGGCGTGATCGCCGACAACACCTGGCGCGCCTTCAAGGCCGCAAGCCTGCTCAAGTGCGATTGGGGACCAGCGCCCTATCCATCATCCAGCGCGGCCATGTTTCAGACGGTCGCTGCGTCCTTCACGGCGGAACGCCAGGACAGCCGGCTCAAGGATGACGGCGATGTGGAGGCGGCGCTGCAGGCTGCTGGCGTGCTCGAAGCCGAGTATAAAGTGCCATATCTCGCGCACGCACCGCTCGAGCCGATGAATGCCGTGGTCCAGTTGAAGGACGGTCTGCTCGACATCTGGACGGGGACGCAGATTCCGCTGTTCGTGGTTGCAATGGCGGCTGAGGTCACGGGGCTCCGCGCCGAGAACATCCACCTGCATTCCCTGTTTTCCGGCGGCAGTTTTGGCCGGCGCCTCGAACACGATTATGTCCGCCAGGCGGTCGAATTGGCGAAAGCGCATCCGGGACGCCCGATCAAGATGACCTGGACGCGCGAGGAGGACATGAGTCACGACGTCCCGCGTCCGCTCGGCATGGCGCGCATGCGCGGCGCGGTCAAGGATGGCAAGGTCGAGGCCTATGATCTCAAGCTCGCTTGCCCTTCGGTGACTGCCTCGTGGTTTGGCCGGCTGCGCATCCCGACCTTCGGACCCGACACCGCCATCGTCGCGGGCGCCTGGGATCAGCCGTTCCGGATTCCGCACTATCGCGTCACCGGCTATCGCGTGCCGGAAATGGTGCCAGTCAGCTCATGGCGCTCGGTCGGCGCGTCCGGCAACGGCTTTCTGCACGACTGCTTCCTTGACGAACTGATCCGCGCGGCGGGCGCCGATCCCCTCAAGGAACTGATCCGGCTCTGCTGGCACGAGCCGTCGCGCAAGGTGCTGGAAACGGTGGGCGAGATGTCAAAGTGGGGCAGCGATCCGGGCAAGGACCGCGGGCGCGGCATCGCGTTCACGCTGTCGTTCGGTGTGCCCGTCGCGGAAGTCGTGGAGGTCACCAACACGCCGCGCGGCATCAAGATCGACAGGGTGTTCGTCGCGGCCGACGTCGGCAAAGTGCTCGATCCCGAGAATTTCGAGAACCAGGTCGAGGGCGGCGTCATCTGGGGACTCGGCCACGCCATCAATTGCGAATTGACCTATAAGGACGGCGTGCCCGAGCAGACGAACTTCCATGCCTATGAAGGCTTGCGTCTCTACCAGACACCGGTGATCGAGGTACGCGCGACCGACAGCGGCAGCGCCATCCGCGGCATCGGCGAGCCTCCGGTTCCGCCCGCCGCGCCCGCGCTCGCCAACGCCATCTTCGCCGCCACCGGCAAACGCATCCGCGAATTGCCGCTGAACAAGCACATCGATTTTGTGTAGACTCCATGCCGTAGGGCGGACTGCTGGCTGGTTAGGGTGTGGACTCGCTAATCCTGCCTAACGCCGCTTAACCTATGTCGATGCCACACCGATTAGATTAGTTAGGCCGGGTACTCATAAGCGAGGCGGCCAGGTTGATGTCGGCATGTCCCCAAGAGCGGCGCGATAGCGGACCTCGCCGGAGGTCCGAGTCGGGCCAGGAGCAGAACTTCTCGCCTTGTTGCGCGGCGACGGCTGGTGCTTGCATGGAGTTGGCGTTAGACGTGCTGTCAAAGGCCTCATCCGAGTTATCGATTGGCGACAAGACCATGGCTGCTGCCGCGTCAGAGGTCTACGAACCCCTAAATCAATACAAGCCGGTCGCGCGGAACATCGGTATCGTGGACGGTCCTTTCGAGTATTTGACGGTGGCTGGAGTAAGGCTCCCGTTGCCGTTTACTACTCGGATGACCGTGGTGCGGCTCGGCAACGGCGACCTTTTCATCCATTCCCCCATAGCATTCGAGCCCGCGCTCGCTGACCGCCTGCAAGCGATGGGCACAGTCCGCCACCTCGTATCGCCGAACCAGTTTCATTACGCGCACATTGGCGAGTGGTCGCGGGCGTTTCCGGGTGCGATTGCATGGGCCTCTCCGCGCGCACGCAAGCGTGCCCGCTCGCGGGGCATCGATGTGCGTTTCGATAGAGACATCGGCGTCGAATCGCCGAAGGAATGGCGTGCCGAAATTGATCAGACCGCCGTTCCCGGAGGAATTTTCGGGGAGATTGTTTTCTTCCACAAGGAATCGAAAACCCTCATATTGGCTGACACCATCATAAATCTTGAGCTTGACAAGATCAGACAGCCATGGCGGTTCGCCGCCAAGCTGACCGGAATGTACTATCCGCGCGGCCAAATATTCTTCGGCATGCGGTTGCCACTCCTTTTGCAGAAACGAAAGACGAGAGCGGCGGTCCAAAAAATTCTGTCATGGCAGCCAGAACGCATCATTCTCAGCCACGGGCGCTGGTTCGACTCGAACGCCAGTGAGACTCTGCAACGCACGTTCGGATGGGTGCTCTAGCCCATTGCGCGCTTCGCTCGAATGAAAATGTCAAACTTTGTCACCAGCCCGAATGCCGCCTTCGGGTCAATCACCTCTGCAACACTCGGCTGTCCGTCAACTTCCGCTATGCCCGGTTTGCGACCGAGGTTATGTAGCGGTGCAATATGTCGCGAAGGGCCAGTTCCGGACTCCTGTACTGCAACAAAGCTATTACGTCCATGTCACGGCAGCGGAGAGTGCAATGTTGGCGAAAGGGTCGGACCAACCGCTACGTCTGAAGTACAGCGAGGCAATCTAATGCGGCCATCTAATGAAGACCGCTGACAGCGACGGGCAAGGTCGAGGATGGGGAATCGTGGCCGCGGGCGTTTTCGCGATTGTCGCCGGCCTCGGGGAGATCATCGTCGGCGTCAAGGGCAACTATCTCGGGATTCTCTCAAAACCCATGGAGCCCTCCGCTGTGACAGCGCTTGTCGGTGCCTGCTATAGCCTGAGCGGCGTTTTCATCTTGACTTTGAGGAAGTGGGGTGTGGCGCTCGGCATGGCATTGATCGCCGCCGAGATCCTTGGGCGGATCTATCTTGTGGCAACAGGTGTTGCGCCCAGTACCGGCCCTGACGCGATCAAGATCGCAGTTGGCGCAGCCATCGCGCTCGCGCTGATCGGCTACGTTGCCGCCCGGTGGCGGCGATTCCACTAAGTCCCTTGTGGGGTCAAAACCGCCGGTTGGACAGACGGCCAACTGCTTCCGGAGGGCCAAAAGGCGACGTCACCGAAAAAGCCGGCCACGCCAGATCAGGCCGATCTGTCAGCCGCTTTCGAATATTTCACGGGCGAACTTCATTCCAGCCCCCCGCAAATCGTGCGGGAATCATATCGCGCGAATCACATCAAGCGCAGCGTTTTCACACAGCCAGGGTCATTAGCGTTGTTTTGAAGGTCGGCTTGTCATTTCCGGTCTACCGTCAACTTCAGACATGTCGCTGCGCTGGCCGACGTTATGTGCCAACAACTGACCTTCGTTTTGATTTGCGTTAAGCTTACGCAAGTCCCGCGATGATCTTGTCAACGTCCGCTTCCGGGAACACCTTGACCGACGTCGTCCGTACGTTCCCGATGGCGGCCAGCGACAAGAGAAACTTGGCCATGGCCTCATCGTCGGTGGCCTCGGTGTGGATGATGAGGTCATATGTTCCCATGGCGAGATAGCCGGCCTTGATGTCAACGCCAAACTTTTTGCCCAACTCCCTGGCGGCCGCTCGACGCTGCGGCATTTCCTTGATGGTCCGAACACCTTGCTCGGTGAAATTGCAGAGAAGCATGTACGTGGACATGGCGATTCTCCTTTGACAAAGAAGCAATGGACTTAACGGGTCCACGTCGTGGATTATGCCACACTGCCTGACCCCGCCCAACCACCAAGATCCCCTCAGGGCGGCTCGAAGTGGCGGGGTCATTCTCGACCGAATTGGGCTATCCGCGTGGCGTCCGGTTTAGCGCCGTTAGCAGCCAAAGTGCGGACTACCCTCAACTTCGGAAATATTCAGGCGTCGCGCAAACCGTCGTTTAGGGCCAAAAGGCGACGTCACCGAAAAAGCCGGCCACGCCAGATCAGGCCGATCTGTCAGCCGCTTTCGAATATTTCACGGGCGACCCCCCCCCCCCCCCCCCCCCCCCCCCCCCCCCGAACGGGTTTGCGCCGGCCTAATCAGGTCTGGCGCTGCGGCCGATAGTGCGGTCGACGTCGGCAACCGCCCCGTAGAGGCGCTGCCGCGAGAGCCAATGAAGGTCGTCCATGCGTTGCACGATTCCTACCACAACCGGCACGTGGTGGCGTCGCGCAAGCTGCTCAAGCGAGAAAACGGACCACCAGGCGCGAAAAGCGACTCGCGTCCAAGCGCGCGCGTCCCAGCCGAGCAGGACCCCCCCCCCCCCCCCCCCGGACATCCGGCGCATACCTGCGCACCGCACGATTCAGGTTCCACGGGTACATGACGATGATGCCCAGGCGCACCGGTCGCGCACCCTCCCACGGAAAGGATCTTGCGACGGCGGCAAAGGCAAATACGACTGAGCGACGGGCCACATTGCTGGCAACCAGCCTCTCGATGACTCTAGAGACAAGTCCCGTCTCCTTCACCTCCACAAACAGTTCAAGGTCAGTTGGTGAAAGAAGCGACAGTGCCGCATCGAGGGTAAGCGCATTCTCGACATGACGCGGCGGGTCGTGTGACACCACCAATGTGTCGGAATCCGCTGCAAGGCAGACGTCGAATTCGACACCAGATATTCTGCCGTCACGGGCGGCACGTGCGAACGCGGCGAGCGAGTTTTCACCCGGACCCGCGGACCATCCACGATGCGCAATAAGCTTCATGACGAGTCCGTAAAGCCAAGCTGCGCGCGCCATGCAATCTCCCCGTAGAATGTTCGCGCCGCTTCGTCGATTACCTCATCCAACAGAAGGAGCCGTCATTCACTCTGTTGCTCGTCCAGAGCGGCAGCGTGCCAAAGGCTATTGAGTTCATCCTGACCTCCCCACCCGACGTGGCTCCCGCGTGATCTAAGCTTGTCGAGACGCTCGAGGTAGGTGGCGCGCTGGGCAGCAGGTAACACCTCATCCAACAGAAGGAGCCGTCATTCACTCTGTTGCTCGTCCAGAGCGGCAGCGTGCCAAAGGCTATTGAGTTCATCCTGCCCCCCCAGCCGACGTGGCTCCCGCGTGATCTAAGCTTGTCGAGACGCTCGAGATAGGCGGCGCGCTGGGCAGTAGGTAGGCTCGATACAAATTCGAGGGACCGTCCATACATGCGGATCAGAGCGGCAAAGTAGCTTTCATCTTCCATGCTGCAGGATTCTAGAAAGCCGAATGCCTCTTCGCAATAAAATATCGACAGCTCCGCCATCCCCTCCGGGCGACCAATCGCTTTCTTGTAGTCCGCAATCGCCTTCTTGGCTTTTGAAACCGACACGGACTGGTTGTTCATTAAGTCTGGGCATATCCAGGTAGAAATATTTGCTTTGAAGGGCTGGAGCTGATCACGACCCAAGCCCAAGCGGGCGTGCAAGAATGCTCGGTTCTCTTTGCTCGCAGTGTAGAGGTCTTGCACCAGTCCCCGAAGGCCTGCGCGATCGAAGTCTAAGAGCACGGTCCTAACATCGTTCCAAGTTGGCGAGGCATTTTTGCTTCGGACCACGGCCACCAACCTTTCAATGACGGTTTTATGAGCGAGCTTTTCGGCTCGTTCAAGATACACGACTTCGGCAAAGGAGTAGATTGGTCGGATCAACGATGCCGGCGGCAAGCCCCTTAATTTGGTCCGGCGCGCTTGGCGGCTTCGGCGCCAGGGCAAATCACTGGCGCGCCAAACCAGGCGCGAGGCGGGACACTTGACGTCAACCGAGATACCTAAGCGAACTGTCCAACGATAGCCATGAACGCCGGCGAGTTTGGGCGGGCGAACCAATCGGACCACCATGTCCTCTAGCTCCAACGCCAGTATCGCCAAGAAAGCTCGCACGAAGGCCGAGGCGGATTTTGCCACTTGGCTCATGATGGCCAAGCTCGGTGGTTTCGATGACCTTCCGTCAAACGCACAGGGCTTTCTGACTAACTATCGAACCCGACTCGAGACGATGAGCGAGGCCGAGTCCACGGCCCTGGCCGTTCGCGAGGTCTACAGCGCTTATTACAGCGAGATGGGAGGCGTGGGCGCGGCCCCGGAACCAAAGGCCCGCACACCAACGACAGAGGGCAAAGTCGTGCGCTTCCAGAGACGGCCTAAACCTCAGCCCGCTCCATCGGCTGCGCGCCATTCGACGAGGCCAATGATCCGAAAATCCCTCTCGGCACTGCTGATTTTCGCGAGCATGGTGGCTCTGATTGTCGCATATAGATATCTGACGCAGTAAAACCGCCCGCGGATTGTGTGCGGGAAGAAATGCGCTCACAGCAACCGCGCGGAACCTGGGCGGCTCGCCAAGCTTCTCTACCGCGCCCGCCACGCCACCTCTAGCAGCGGCCCGCCTCGTATGACCTCCGCATCTACAAAAACGCGATGTCCGCGACGTCCGCTTTTCCTGATAGCGACCAAATAGCGGACATCGCGCACTTCGCATCTGTGCCAACAGCGGTCATTCCGCAACCCCGTAGATGAGTGCTGCCCTCAACGGGAAGCGAGGCGGCGCGTCGCGTGGAGCGGGCACAAAGGCCGCAAGCCATTTGAAGCGCCTCGCCTTTACGTTTTCGGTACGCAGGCTTGACCTTGACGCCCGCGCGTCGCAGGTTTCGGGGCGCCGCGCGCGGCTCGCGCGCCCACCAGACAGGATCCATCTTTCATGGCATTCGTGCAGTTCACGCAACCGGACGATCAGCCCATCGTCATCAACACGGATAGGATCGTGACCGCCACGCCACTGCCCGACGGACAAGGCACGCGCATCACCCTCAACAACGGTGGCCATCAGGACGTGAAGCAACTCATCGCTGACGTGCAGCGGCAGTTGAACATTAGCGGCGCCACTGCCCGACGGACAAGGCACGCGCATCACCCTCAACAACGGTGGCCATCAGGACGTGAAGCAACTCATCGCTGACGTGCTGCGGCAGTTGAACATTAGCGCGTAGGCTCAGGACATCGCCGCCTGGGCGAACCATTCCGCCGATCAAGTGAGATCGTGCACTTTCGTGAGTGCTGCCCAATGTCGCAGATGGGTCAAAATGCGAAAAGCTCAGCGTGAGCAAATCTAGTCCGCTCCGACCTATTAAGCTGACCTTAAAGCGAAGGCTCGCCACTTCGCTGATGGGCCGACAACGGACTCGCGCAGACAACGCGATTCGTTTTCACTTTGGCGACGAAGCGACGACAAACTCAGCAGTGAGCGAGACCTTCGATTTTATGGAGTTGGAGATGAAGCACTGTGCTTCAACGGTTTCCATGATTTCGCGGGCACGTTCGAATTCGGCGTTGTCTTTAAGGCTTACGCGCGGTCGAACCATGACTTCCGTGATGCGGTACTTGCCTTCGACATTTTCGAGCAGGCCTTCGGCTTCACTTTCATATCGCACGGGAGTCAGACCTTTAGCTTGGGCGAGCGTCAGGAAGGTCAGCATCATGCATGTATTGACCGAGCCGACGAGTAGCTCTTCAGGCGCCCAGATAATCTGGCTCGCCCTTAAACTCAGGCGGACTGCCAACGACGATGTTTGGTTTTCCCGACGCAGAAAGCGTGCCCCGTCGTGCGGAACTCCAGGCTGTGTTGGCCTTGTAGCGAAAGGATTTGTAGGGTCTCTTTGTCTCCACGCAAACCTCCTAGACCGCTGTCGCCGAACGGGGGATTGGCGTTCGGCGGTTTCCCTCGAACCATATCGCGAGGCGGCTTTAGTCTGAAGTGGGTCAGACTCGGAATTGGCGGGGCAGCTTATCTTGGACCGCCTTCCACCCGGTAGCTGACCTGGTCTTTGACCAAGCCAGAGTGACCAACCTTGCAGGTCTGGCGCAGAGACAAAGTGCACCGGCCTCTTGCCAAGTCCAATAGCGAGGAAAGATAGACTCGACTTGGCCACTCGCTTTCCCATAGGTTTCCCCCTTGAGCTGCTGCTTTCCAATTTCAACTAGCGGAGAGCGAAATGGCTGAAAGAATCGATGTCGAGGCTACTGGCAAATCGCAGTTTGAAGTCGCCTACGAGATGACGAGATTCATTCTCGTCAATATGGAAGGTCGTCAGGTGAAAAGCATAAAGCGGCAAGAGTTCCTGCATTTGGTGGCTGACTGCATCGACGCCTTGCGCGGCATCAAGGTCAAGGAGATTATCAGTTAACGCCTAAGTCGAGCTAAGCATCGTCCAAGAAGAAGCACTTTCAGCGGGCCGGACAGCTTTGAACCTTTCCGTTCGTCCCGAGACAGATGCAGGGCCTTCAACAGCGCAGGGCGCCAGCCCTCCGCACGGACCCTCTCGATCATGGAAAACGCCTATCGTCCCTTTCAGTCGCCTCGGCAAGTACTGCTTCATTCCCATCGCTCTGCTGCTGTTGCTCGGGGCAGCGTGCACCATCTTGACCGCCAAAGTGTGGATCTCACGCGCCGTCGAAGTGCGCGGGGAAGTGATCGAGATGGTGCGTGTACGAGCTGGGAACAACCAAGGTTATCTCCTCACTCCGCTGGTACGCCTCCAGGCCGTAAACCTACCACCGAATTCCAATCCAGCCTACGGAGCAATCCGCCCGATTACCGGTCAGGTCGTCTCGGTCCTCTATGATCCCGAGGCGCCGCAAGCGGCGGCCATTCGAGGGGTGCAGCCCCTATGGCACCTACCGTTGGTCCTGAGCTTCATCGGATCTCTATCTTTTTGGTGAGCGGCGCGATCATGCTCTTTCTGGGCGACGAGACGTCTGGACCAGCCGCCGCGTCTGCCAGAGGCGGCCAGTCAACACGAGATGATGGCGTTCAGTTTTCAGCTTTGAGTTTCCTCCACAATGTCTTCTTGGTCTCCAACCGACTGACATTGACCAGCATTTGCTTCAGGTCCGGAAAGAGCCAATAAACGACATCATTCGCTTGCCTCGTCGGTAGTCGCCAGT
>NZ_LBKA01000228.1:0-75763 GCF_028128955.1 Bradyrhizobium sp. CCBAU 11386 | reverse complement strand
GTCTGCGCTGACGCTTGCCCGGGACGACGACCGAGTTTGTGGAGGTGCTGCTGCCTTACGCCTCCGCCAGCACCCGCGCATTGGCGCGGACCGAGGCTTCGCTGACGCGAATGCCGAGGCCGGGGCCGTCGGGCACCACGACATGGCCGGCGCGGTTGGCGACGCGCTCTTCCAGCACGTCCTCGGTGAGCACATGATGCGGCATGTAGAATTCGCAGCCGAGCGAGATGCCGGGCGTGGCCGCGATCAGCTGCGTGCCGGCGGCAAGGCCGATGCCGCCCTCCCACAGCGTGCCGCCATAGCCGGGCAGGCCGGCGATGTCGGCGATCGCCATGATGGCCTGCGCCTCGAACAGGCCGCCGGCCTTCATCAGCTTGATCGAGACGGCATCGGCCGCCTCGCGGCGCACCACCTCCATCATGTCGCGGCGGTCGAAACAGCTTTCGTCGGCGAGCACGGGCGTTTCCAGCGCCGCGGTCAGCTGCGCCATCACGTCGAGATATTTGCGCGGCACCGGCTGCTCGATGAAGGTCGGCGCAAACTGCTCGACATCGCGCAGGATCTTGATGGCGCCGAACGGCGCCAGCGCCTGGTTGTAGTCGACACGCAGATCGACCTTGTCGCCGAATTCTTTGCGGATCGCCTCGAGGTGATCGAGGTCCTCGCGATGCGGCTTCACGCCGGTCTTGACCTTGTAGATGACATTGCCGTCCGGAACCATTTTCCGCATGCGTTCGAGGTCGGCGGGAAAGTCCGGATCGGCGATCGAGAAGGAGAGCGGGATGGTGTCGCGCACGCGGCCGCCGAGGAGGTCGGCGACCGAAAGCCCCGACGATTTGCCGACGATGTCGAGCAGCGCCATCTCGAT
The DNA here is from genome assembly GCF_028128955.1 of Bradyrhizobium sp. CCBAU 11386. Taxonomy (NCBI): domain Bacteria; kingdom Pseudomonadati; phylum Pseudomonadota; class Alphaproteobacteria; order Hyphomicrobiales; family Nitrobacteraceae; genus Bradyrhizobium; species Bradyrhizobium sp. CCBAU 11386. The sequence goes on along the minus strand of NZ_LBKA01000228.1, from coordinate 74,895 downwards.
TGCGACCTTGGCCTCGGCATGTCCGACCAGCGCGCGGTCGAGCTCCGCCATCAGCGCGCGGATGCGGCGCACCGGTTTGCCGAGCACGATCGGCCGCAGATAGATGTCGAGCGCGGAGAAGGCCGCCTCCGGCGTTCCCGTGAACACCTCCCACGGCGCCGCCTCGCCCCAGCCGACCACGCCGTCGCTCGCGGTGAGCTCGATCAGCACGCGCTTCACCGTGCCCTTGACGTTGCCGACGCCTTGCAGGCGCGCCATCTTGATCGGGCTTTCGATCAGGAACAGCCTGAGACGTTCGATCCTCGCTTCGCTCATGTCAGGCCTCCATTGACGTGCCAGACCTGGCCGGTGACGTAGGACGCTTTCGCCGACGCCAGGAAGGCGATGATCTCGGCCACTTCCTCCGGCCGCCCGCGGCGACGCATCGGGATCAGCGCTTCGGTTGCGGCGATCTGCTCGGGTGACAGCCGGCTTTCGCTCGGCTTGTCCTTGACGATGAGGCCCGGCGCGACCGCGTTGACGGTGATGCCGTCGCTGGCCAGTTCAACTGCGGTGAGCCGCACCAAGGCTTCCAGCGCGGAGCGGCTCGCGGCCGTCGCCGCGAAGGGCGCGAATTCGGGGCGGATCGCGTGGGCCACGAAGGACGACACCGCCACGATCCGTGCGTCGCGGCCAGCGCGCAGCAGCGGCAGCGCGGCGTCGACCAGACGCGTGAAGGCCAGCGCCGATTCGTCCATCGCCTGGTGGAATTGATCCGCCGGCGTGCCGATCGCGCTGCCGCGGCGGGCGTGGCCGCCCACGAGAACCAATCCATCGAGCCGGCCGAAGGCGGCTTGCGCGGCGGCGACGGCGTCGGTGGCGGCGGCCTCCCCGGCGAGGTCGCCGAGGCACTTTGCCACCACGGCGCCTTGCGCTTCGGCTTCCGCCGCGGTGGCATCGAGGCCGGCCGCGTTGGAGCGCGTGTGCAGCAGCAGCGCGGTGCAGGGCGCCGCGAGCAGTCTTGCGGTGGCGCGGCCGATGCCGCTGGCGGCACCGGTGACGAGATAGGCACGATCGATATTTGGCATCACGATGCTGTATTGGCCGGCGGCAATGCGCCGGTGCGGTGGAAATGGCTGAGGAAGGCGCGCGTTGCGGCTTCCTGCGGATTGTCGATCACCTGCCGCGCCGGGCCTTCCTCGACGACGACACCGTCGCGCATGAAGATGAGGCGGTCGGCGACCTCGCGGGCGAAGGCGATCTCATGGGTCACGATCACCATGGTCATGCCCTCGGACGCCAGCCGCTGCATCACGGCGAGCACCTCGCCGACGAGTTCAGGGTCGAGCGCCGAGGTTGCCTCGTCGAACAGCATCACGTCCGGCTCCATCGCGAGCGCGCGGGCGATCGCGACGCGCTGCTTCTGACCGCCTGAGAGCGTCGCCGGATACTGGTCGGCCTTTTCCGCAAGGCCAACCTTGGCGAGCTGCGCACGCGCGAGCTTCTCGGCATCCGCCTTGGCCATGCGCCGCACCGTGACCGGTCCCTCCATCACGTTCTGGAGCGTGGTCATGTGCGGGAACAGGTTGAAGTGCTGGAACACCATGCCGGTGGTGGCGCGGAATTTTGCCAGCGTCTTCACGTCGGGCAGCTTCGCGCCCTCGCCGAACCCAAAGCGCGTGTCGCCGACACGGACGCTGCCGCCGTCGGGCACGACCAGAAGATTGATGCAGCGGAGCAGGGTGGACTTGCCCGAGCCGGACGGGCCGATCAGCGCCACCACGCCGCCCTTGGCGACGTCGAGACTGATGTTCTTCAGGACCTCGTTGCTGCCAAAGCTCTTGCGTAAGGCCCGGATCTCGATCTTCGACGTGTCGTTCATTCGCTGACCGCCAGTCGTTTCTCGCCGCGCCGGACGATGATGGTGAGCGGAATCAGGATCGCGGCATAGGCGACCGCGACCGCCGTGTAGGTCTCCAGCGGCCGGTAGCTGTCATGGGCGGCGACCTGGCTTTGATAGACCAGATCAGGCACCGCCAGCACCGAGACCAGCGAGGTGTTCTTGAACTGGATGATCGACTGATTCATCAGCGCCGGGATCATGCGCTTGATCGCCTGTGGCAGCACGATGCGCCGCATCGCCTGGCTAGGGGTCATGCCAAGGGCGGCACCCGCTTCGGACTGGCCCTTGTCGATCGAGACGATGCCGCCGCGGATGATCTCCGAATAGAACGAGCCGCCATAGAGCGAGAGCGCCAGCGCCGAGGCCGTGATCGGCGTCATCTCGACGCCGGCGAGGATCGGCAGCGCGTAATAGAACCAGATCAGCTGCACCAGGATCGGCGTGCAGCGGAACGCCTCGATGAAGGTGAGGGCGACGAGGCGCACCGCCTTGAAGCGCGACAGGCTGCCGAACGCCCCGAACAGGCCGAAGACGAGGCCGAGCACCACGATGACGACGGTGAAGCCGACGGTGACGCCGAGCCCGTTGAGAAAGAGCCAGCGATAGCTCCAGAGGATGCCGAAGTCCCAATGATACATGCGTGCGCTTACTCGTCTCGTACTGTCATTCCGGGGCGCCCGAAGGGCGAACCCGGAATCTCGAGATTCCGGGTTCTCGATTCGCGAGCCCCGGAATGACGGCGTTGACTTACAACGAAACGCCCGGCGGAATGTCCGCCTCGGTCACGCCCACCAGCTCCATGTTCGTGATGATCGCGTTGCGGATGAAGCCGAGGCCCTTGTTGAAGTCGATCCAGGTGTTGACGTAGTCGCGCCAGGTCTTGTCGGCCTCGCGGCGGAAGCCGGCATTCGACGTGGTAGCGAAGATCGGCGTCGGCAGCACGAGCTGGCCGAGCGAGGGGTTCTTCTTCAGCACCGTCAGCGACAGCATGGTGACCAGACACTGCGCGTCGACGCGGCCGGTCTGGAGCGCGGCGGTGGCATCGTCCGCGGTCTTCAGCCGCGTGATCTGCGCCTTCGGCGTCAGGCGGCTGACGACCTGGTCGTGCGAGGAGCCCTGGTCGACGGAAATCTTGACGTCGGGCGAGTTCAGCTCGGCCCAGCTCTTCGGCTTGAAGTCCTTCTTGCAGAGGATGCCGAAGGCATTGTTGAAGACCGGCACCGAGAAGTCGACTACCAGCGCGCGCTTCGGGGTCGGGTTCAGGCCGAAGAAGATGTCGATCTTGTTGGACTGGAGGTCCAGCACCGAATTGCCCCAGGTGGTCTCGGTGATCTCGAGCTCGGCCTCCATGTCGTCGGCAAGCGCTTTCGCGATGTCGATGTAAAAGCCCTTCCACTGGCCGCTGGCGAGATCCTTCATGTAATAGGGCGCGCCGCCGCCGACCGCGCCGATCCGCATCTTCTTGGTGCGGCGGATACGGGCGAAGGTCGATTCGTTCGGATCGGCGGCCTGGGCCACGGCCGGGGACGCCACTGCGCCCGCGGCCATCGCGCCAACGGCGCCAAGTCCGACAATCGATGCAACATCACGACGTGTAACCATTGGGATCAATCGCTTTTCTGGTTGGATGGAGTTCCGCCAAGCGTTCTTAGCAAGGTGGTCCCACCAGCGAAAGCACAGCCTGTCGGCTGGGCAGACCGGGAATTGCCCGGATGCTGGGCAAACCCAACCCGTTCAGGCTGATACCCGCTTGCTTTCCGCTCCCTTTGGCCCCAAATAGGGACCGGGAGATTGGCGGTGGACGAGCCACTCGCCAACCGGGTCAGGTCCGGAAGGAAGCAGCCCTAACGAGGTCCGGATCGGGTCGCTCGTCAGTCTCCTACCTGTTTTTCCGAGCGAATTGCGCCGGCGGCCCTGCCGCCAGCGCGCTCCTTTCCGCAAGAGCCGGCCGAGAGAGATTTCATTGCGGATCGACCGATGACCGACGCCGGCGCCCCTCCTAACTCCGATAGCGCCAGCCAGGCTGGCACGCCCTACCGGGTGCTGGCGCGCAAATACCGCCCCTCCTCTTTCGACGATCTGATCGGCCAGGAGGCCGTGGTTCGCACCGTCTCCAATGCATTCGAGACCGGGCGCATCCCGCAGGCCTGGATCCTCACCGGCGTCCGCGGCGTCGGCAAGACCACCACTGCGCGAATTCTTGCCCGTGCGCTCAACTACGAGATGCCGGACGGCTCGGTGAAGGGCCCGACCATCCACATGCCGGCCTTGGGCGTGCATTGCCAGGCGATCATGGAAAGCCGGCACATGGACGTGCTGGAGATGGACGCGGCCTCGCATACCGGCGTCGACGACGTCCGCCAGATCAATGACAGCGTGCGCTACGCGCCGGCCAGCGCCCGCTACAAGGTCTACATCATCGACGAAGTCCACATGCTGTCGACGGCGGCGTTCAACGCCTTCCTGAAGACGCTGGAGGAACCGCCGGAGCACGCCAAGTTCGTGTTCGCGACGACAGAGATCCGCAAGGTTCCCGTCACGGTGCTGTCGCGCTGCCAGCGCTTCGACCTGCGCCGGGTCGAGGCCGACGTGCTGATGAAGCACCTTGCCAGCATCGCCGCGAAGGAAAGCGTCGAGATCGAGCCCGAGGCGCTCGGCATCATCGCGCGCGCCGCGGAAGGCTCCGTGCGCGATTCGCTGTCGCTGCTGGACCAGGCGATCGCGCATGCGGCAGGCACGGTGAAAGCCGATGCCGTCAGGCAGATGCTGGGGCTCGCCGATCGGACGCGTGTGATCGACCTGTTCGATTCGCTGGCACGCGGCGACATCGCGGCCGCCTTCAAGGAGTTCCGCGACCAGTACGACGTCGGCGCCGATCCGATCGTCGTGCTCTCGGACCTCGCCGAGTTCGTCAATTTCGTCACCCGCGTGAAGATCGTGCCGGCGACCGCCGACAACGTCGCCTATGGCGAGACCGAGCGGGTGCGCGCGCGGGATTTCGCCTCGAAAATCTCCATGCGCGTGCTGTCGCGGATGTGGCAGATGCTGCTCAAGGGCATCACCGAGGTGCAGGCCGCGACGCGGCCGGCCGCGGCCGCCGAGATGGTGCTGGTGCGCATCGCCTATGTCGCCGACCTGCCGACGCCGGACGAGGCGATCAGGATGCTGGAGCAGAACGGCGGTGGCTCGCCGGTCGTGAGCGGCGGCAGTGCGGCACGCAGTGCGCCGGCCGCGCCGATGGCTTCCGCAGCGCCTGTTGCCCAGGCGGCGCCCATGCGCGCGCCGACCTCATCGCCGTCATCATTCGGCGGCGGTGGCGCCCGGCCGCAGATGGCGGCTCCGGCGCCCGATCCGCAAGCCGCAGCCCCCCAGCTGCGCATCACCAGCTTCACCCAGCTCGTCGCGCTCGCCGGCCAGAAGCGCGACCTCCTGACCAAGGGTGCGCTCGAAGCCGACATGCGTCTCGTCCGTTTCGAGGAGGGCCGGCTGGAAGTCGCGCTCGAGCCCAACGCCTCCAAGACCATGATCACCGAGCTCGCGCGCAAGTTCGAGCTCTGGACCGGCCGCCGCTGGACCGTGATCGTCTCCAACGAGCAGGGCCAGCCGACATTGCGTTCGGTGAACCAGGCCGCCAAGCAGGAGCATGCGCGTACCGCGGAGGCCGATCCGCGCGTGCAGGAGGTGCTGTCGCGCTTCCCCGGATCGAAGGTCGTCGAGGTCCGCAAGCTTGCCCCCGAGACGCCGGAGTCCAATATTAACGCAGACTATGGCAGTGACGATCCGCCCGACGGTTCCGATACCGACGACGATCTCTGAGCCTATCTTTCCAAGGACACGCGACCTATGGCTGATTTTCTCGGCATGATGAAGCAGGCGGCGCAGCTGCAATCCAAGATGCAGGAGATGCAGGACGCGCTCGGCAATGTGGAGGTCGAAGGCATCTCCGGCGGAGGCCTCGTCGCGGTGCGCATGACCGCGAAGATGGACGTCAAGGGCGTGAAGATCGATCCCTCGCTGATGAAGGCGGAAGAGCGCGAGGTGCTCGAGGACCTGCTCGTGACCGCGCTCGGTGATGCCCGCCGCAAGGCGGAGGCCGCCGTGCAGGAGAAGATGCAGTCGCTCACCGGCGGGCTCGGCCTGCCGCCGGGGCTGTTCGGCCAGTAACATGGGCGCGGTTGCAGGTCCTGAAATCGAGCGGCTGGTGCAGCTTCTCGCACGGCTGCCGGGCCTCGGTCCGCGCTCGGCGCGGCGCGCCGCGCTGCATCTGATCAAGAAGCGCGAAGCGCTGATGATGCCGCTGTCCTCGGCCCTCCAGGTCGCGCTCGACAAGGTCCAGGTCTGCAAGACCTGCGGCAACATCGACACGCAAAATCCCTGCACCGTCTGCACCGATCCGAAGCGCGATCCTTCGATCATCGTGGTCGTCGCCGATGTCGCCGACCTCTGGGCGCTGGAGCGGGCCAATGCGACTCAAGGGCGCTATCATGTGCTGGGTGCGACATTGTCGCCGCTCGACGGCGTCGGTCCGCAGGACCTCACCATCGACGCGCTGGTTGCGCGCGCGCATGACGCGCAGGTCCATGAAATCATCCTGGCGCTGAACGCGACGGTCGACGGCCAGACCACGGCGCACTACATCACCGACCTGCTCCAGGACGCCAACGTAAAAGTAACGCGTCTCGCCCATGGTGTGCCGGTCGGCGGCGAGCTCGATTATCTCGATGAAGGTACGCTATCGGCCGCGATGCGGCAGCGGACCCTGTTCTAGCTATCCTACAGACCCTACGGAACGGACGACATGACGAAACTTTTCGCCACTCGATGGGCTTTGGTCGCGACGATGATGCTGCTGGTGACGCCGGCCATCTCCGCGCAGCAGGACGACGCGGCGCCACCGCCGCCCAAGCCCGGCAAGCCGATCAACACCGGCGACGTGCTCTCGGGCGAGCTGAACGCGATGAAGGTGCGCGACGTCAAGAACGCCGGCAAGCGGATCGCGACCTACCAGATCACCTCGGAACCGCGCCGCCTGCCGCCGCCGAACGGGCTGTGCAATCTCGAGACCGGCCCCGAGACCTTTCAGCTCGTCACCTCCAGCGACGCGCAGGCCACGCAGCTGAAATCGTTCGTCGGCAAGGAGATCTCGGTCAAGGTCGACGAAGTCGCCTGCGCCAGCGATCCCGGCCAGATGAGCGAAGCCGTGGTGACGAAGTGGAGCATCATCAAGAAGCAGTAGGGGGCGGTTCGCTCTCCGCGTGGTCATTGCGAGGAGCACTTGCGACGAAGCAATCCAGACTGTTTCCGCGGAAAGATTCCTGGATTGCTTCGCTTCGCTCGCAATGACGAGGAGGGAGGGCAGCGTCACACCCTGATCGGCCCCAGCTCTTCGAAATGCCCGCGCTTCTGCAGCCACGTCAGCAGGACCAGGCTCGGGATCGCCACCAGCACGCAGATCACGAAGAACAGCGGCCAGCCGGTGGCCTTGGCGACATAGCCCGCCACCGACGAGAGATAGGTGCGTCCCACCGCGGCGAGCGCGGTCAGCAGCGCGTATTGTGTCGCCGTGTGCAGCGGGTTCTGGCACAGCGCGGAGAGATAGGCGACGAAGATCACGGTGCCGATGGCGCTGGTGAAGTTTTCGCAGGTGATGGCGAAGGCGAGCGCCCATTGGCTGGTGCCGACGAAGGCCAGCCAGGAGAACGACAGATTGGCGAGCGCCTGCACCACTCCGCCGATCCACAAGCTCGTCGCCAGTGAATAGCGCCGCGCGACGAAGCCGCCGGCAAAACCGCCGATCAGCGTGGCGGCGAGGCCAACGCCTTTCACGATCGCCGCATAGTCGTTGCGGGAGAAGCCGAGGTCGATCACGAACGGCGCCGTCATGGTGCCGGAGAAGGCGTCGGTGAACTTGAACAGCACGACGAAGGCGAGCGCGGCGAGCGCATCCTTGCGCGCCAGGAATTCCGAGAAGGCGCCGATCGCCGCGTGCAGCACGCGTGCGAACGCCGTCTCGGCTTGCGTCGCGGCTTCCGCCCGCACCGACTGCTCGGGCTCGGTCGCGGCCAGCGCCGTGATCGTGCCGATCAGCACCATCGCCGCCATCACCACATAGCCCCACATCCAGGCCGATGTGCGCGGAATGCCGGTGCTCTCGAAACCGGAGACGATGAACAGCGCGCCCGCGGTCGAGACCAGCATGCCGATGCGATAGGCCGCGACATAGGACGCCATGCCGGCGGCCTGCTCGCTCTCCGGCAGGCTCTCGACGCGGAAGGCGTCGACCACGATGTCCTGTGTCGAGGACGTCGTCGCCACCAGCAGCGCGCCGAGCGCGACGTAGAACGGGGAGCGTGCGGGATCGGTCAGCGCCAGCAGCAGGATGGCGACGATCAGCAGCAGCTGCGAGAACAGCAGCCAGCCGCGCCGCCGCCCGAACGCGCGCGTGAACAGCGGCACATGCAGCGCATCCACCAGCGGGGCCCACAGGAATTTCAGCGTGTAGGGCGTGCCGACCAGCGCAAACAGCCCGATGGTTCCGAGATCGACCCCGGCCTCGCGCATCCACACCAGCAGCGTCGAGCCCGACAGCGCCAGCGGCAGCCCGGACGAGAAGCCGAGGAACAGCACGATCAGCACCCGCGGTTGCAGGTAAACGGCAAGGCTGTCGCGCCAGGAGGCGGCCGGAGCGGAAGTCACGGCGGGGGAGGTCGCGTCGGGTGCGGTCATGGGGAGGTGTTAGCAGATTCTGGGGACCACAAGGGAGCTGTCGCTCCTGCTGGCTACAAGGGAGGTGTCGTCGCCCGGCTTGACCGGGCGACCCAGTATTCCAGAGGCCGAGGTTATGGAGGACCCGCTATCCCCGAATAGAGATCGTTCCAATCAGGGTTATCCTTCTCGATCAGCGCAATCTTCCAGGCGCGCTTCCACTTTTCCAGACGCTTCTCCCGTTTGATCGCATTCTCGGGATCATCGAATTGCTCGAAATAGACTAGCTTCACCACGCCGTATTCCTTCGTGAAGCTCTCGACCACCTGCAATTTGTGTTCGGCCACGCGGCGGATGAGATCATTCGTCACGCCAATGTAGAGCGTTCCGCCGATCCTGCTGGCGAGAATGTAGACGTAGTAGCAGCGTCCGCCCATCTGCCGCCTCTGGGATACTGGGTCGCCCGGTCAAGCCGGGCGACGACAGCGAAATTATGGCGGCAGCGTACCGGATCTCAGGAGAGAATCACTCCCCCGCCTGGAGCTTCCTCGGGAACAGCTCGGGCGCACCGGTCGCCACCAGATGCGGGCCCTCCGCCGGCGCATCGGCCTTGCTGAAATCGAGCTCCTCGATTCGCCCGGCGCGCTTCTCGATCTTGTCGGCGGAGATCAGTACCTGGCGGACGTCCTCGTTGGCGTCGGCAAAATGCTTCTGCAGCTTCAGCACGCGGTCGCGCAGGCGGCCGAGGTCGTCGCCGAGCTTGATGACCTCGGTGCGGATCTGGTCGGCGGCGTCGCGCATGCGCGCGTCCTTCATGATCTGCTGCATCACCTGGATCGCGAGCATCAGCAGCGAGGGCGATACCAGCACGACGCGGGCGCGATAGGCCTTCTGGATCACGTCGTCGAAACCGTCATGGATCTCGGCGTAGACCGATTCCGACGGCACGAACATCAGCGCCATCTCCTGGGTCTCGCCGGTGACGAGATATTTTTCTGCGATGTCGCTGACATGCTTCATCACGTCGCCGCGCAGCCGCTGCGTGGCGATGCGCTTCTCCTCGTCGGTGCGGGCATCGTGCAGCGCGGTCATCGCCTCGAGCGGAAACTTCGCGTCGATGCAGAGCGGGCGCTGGTCGGGCAGGAACACGACGCAGTCCGGCCGCTTGCCGGTCGAAAGCGTGAACTGGAACTCGTAGGCGCCCTTCGGCAAGCCGTCCTGGACGATCGCCTCCATCCGCGCCTGGCCGAAGGCGCCGCGCGACTGCTTGTTGGCGAGCACGTCGCGCAAGGTCGTCACCTGCGTGGTGAGGTCGGTCAGGTTCTTGTGCGCGTTGTCGATGATGCCGAGCCGCTCGTGCAGGGCGTGCAGGCTCTCCATGGTGTTGCGGGTCGAGTGCTCCATGGACTGACCGACGCGATGGGTGACCGAATCCAGCCGCTCGTTGACCGCGCGGGCCATCTCGGCCTGGCGGCCGGCCAGCGCCTGGGTCATGGCGTCGACCCGGCCCGAGGCCTCGCTCTGGGCATGCAGCATCTGGCTGATGCGCTCCTCGAGTTCGTCGGCGCGGATCGCATTCGCCATCGCGAGTTCCGCCCCGCGCCGCCCCGAGCGTGCAATCACCACGGCGATCACAACCAGCAGGATCAGGAAGAGCGCCCCGAAGCCGATCAGCGCGTCGATCGTGCGCACCGGCCAGTCGCCAGCCACGAAAATGATCTCGTTCATGGCTGTCCTTCTAGCCGATTCGGTCGCCGACACGAACGAATAGCGAACATTTATGGTGAATGCCCTGCTAATTTCTATGGTTAACGAAACCTGAAGCTTTATGGTTAGCGGAGGGTTAACAGGGTTCCTGGCCGCATTGACCGCGTCCGGCGCCCGGCTTAAATCGCCGCCATGGCCCTCAGAGAAATCATCATCCTGCCCGACAAGCAGCTGCGTCTGGTCTCCAAGCCGATCGAGAAGGTCACGACGGAGATCCGCAAGCTTGCCGACGACATGTTCGAGACCATGTACGACGCGCCCGGCATCGGACTGGCGGCGATCCAGATCGCGCAGCCGTTGCGGCTGATCACCATGGACCTCGCCAAGCGCGACGAGAACGGCGAGACCAAGCCCGAGCCGCGCGTCTTCATCAATCCGGAAGTCGTCGCCTCGTCCGAGGAGCTGTCGGTCTACGAGGAAGGCTGCCTGTCGATCCCCGAATATTACGAGGAGGTCGAGCGGCCTGCGAAGGTGCGCGTGCGCTTCACCGATCTCGACGGCAAGGTGCACGAGGAGGACGCCGAAGGCCTCTACGCCACCTGCATCCAGCACGAGATCGACCATCTCAACGGCGTCTTGTTCGTCGACTATCTGTCGAAGCTCAAGCGCGACCGCGTGATCAAGAAGTTCGAGAAGGCCGCCAAGCGCGCGGAGTAGGGTTCTCTCTCTGTCGTTATGGCCGGGCTTGACCCGGCCATCCACGCCTTGCTTGCTTTGTCGCGAAGACCGTGGATGCCCGGGTCAAGCCCGGGCATGACGGAGAACCAGAACTCTCACCGAACGCAGTCACATGCCCCTTCGCCTCATCTTCATGGGCACGCCCGATTTCTCCGTGCCGACGCTGCTCGAGCTCGTCGCGCATGGCCATGAGATCGCGGCTGTCTATACGCGCGCGCCGAAGCCGGGCGGGCGGCGCGGCCTGCAATTGCAGCCGACCCCGGTGGAGGAAGCCGCGCGAAGACTCGGCGTGCCCGTGCTGACGCCGAAGACGCTGAAGACAGAGGAAGCGCTCGACGAGTTCCGCGCCTTTGACGCCGACGCCGCCGTGGTCGTCGCCTACGGCATGATCCTGCCGCAGGCCATTCTCGATGCGCCAAAGCTCGGCTGTTACAATCTGCACGCTTCGCTGCTGCCGCGCTGGCGCGGCGCCGCGCCCATCAACCGCGCCATCATGGCGGGCGATGCCGAAAGCGGCGTCATGGTGATGAAGATGGACGTCGGCCTCGACACCGGCGATGTCGCCATGGCCGAGCGGCTGGCGATTACGGACACCATGACCGCGGCCGACCTGCACGACCGCCTGTCCCGGCTCGGCGCCGACCTGATGGTGCGGGCCATGGCCGCGCTCGGCCGCGGCGGGCTCCAGCTCAAGAAGCAGAGCGAGGACGGTGTGACCTATGCGGCCAAGATCGACAAGGCCGAGGCGCGCATCGACTGGAGCAAGCCCGCGCACGCCGTGCTGCGCCACATCCACGGCCTGTCGCCGTTCCCCGGCGCCTGGGCGGAGCTCGCAGGCGTCAGCGACAACGCGCGCGTGAAAATCCTGCGCTGCGAGCTCGCCAAAGGCTCGGGCGCGCCGGGCGACGTGCTCGACGACCAGCTCACGATCGCCTGCGGCGAAGGCGCGATCCGCATCATCGAGCTCCAGCGCGAAGGCAAGGCGCGGATGCAGGCGGTCGACTTCCTGCGCGGCGTGCCGGTGAAGGCGGGCGCGAAATTCACCTGACACTGTCATACCCCGCGAAGGCGGGGTATCCAGTACGCCGAGGCTTCTCGGTTGACCGGAGGGGCCGCGGCGTACTGGATCGCCCGGTCAAGCCGGGCGATGACGGCAGAATTGGAAACGATGCCCCGCTACAAGCTCACCATCGAATATGACGGCGCGCCGTTCTTCGGCTGGCAGGTGCAGGACACGCTGCCGTCGGTGCAGGGCGCATTGGAAGCGGCGGTGAAGGCGATGACGGGCGCGGATCTGCGGGTGCATGGCGCCGGCCGCACCGATGCCGGCGTGCATGCGCGCGGCCAGGTCGCGCATGTCGACATCGAGAAGCAGTTCCCGCCGGGCCGCTTTCGCGACGGGCTCAATGCGCATCTGCGCCCGCATCCGATTGCGGTGCTCGAGGCCGAGATCGTACCCGATACTTTTGAAGCGCGCTTCTCGGCCGTGAAGCGCCACTATCGCTACCGCATCGTCAACACCCGCGCCAACCTCGCGCTCGACGTCGGCCACGCCTGGCGCGTGCCGCGCCGGCTCGATGCCGAGGCGATGCATGCGGCCGCGCAACGCCTGCTCGGCAAGCATGATTTTACGACGTTTCGCGACACCGAGTGCCAGGCCAAGTCGCCGGAGAAGACGCTCGACCAGCTCGACGTCGAGCGCGACGGGCGCGAGATCACCATCGTCACCTCGGCGCGCTCGTTCCTGCACAGCCAGGTGCGCTCGATGGTGGGATCGCTCGTCTGGGTCGGCGAGGGACGCTGGACCGCGGACGATCTCTCCGCCGCGCTCAAAGCCCGCAACCGCGCCGCCTGCGGCATCGTCGCCCCGCCGGAGGGGCTGTATCTGATGAAGGTGGATTATTAGCGTCTGATGCCGCCACTGGCGTCATGGCCGGGCTTGTCCCGGCCATCCACGTGCGCCAACATGCAACCATGCATGGTGGATGGGTCTACATCCTGGCGAGCGCGCCAAATGGCATTTTATACGTCGGCGTTACGAGTGATCTCGTGCGGCGAGTGTACGAACATCGCGAAGGGTTGGTACCGGGCTTCACAAAAAAGGATGGAGTCAAGCTGCTCGTCTATTTCGAGCGCTACGAAGACATCCAGACCGCTATCCAGCGCGAGCACAACATCAAGCACTGGTCGCGGACGTGGAGGGTCAGGCTGATCCTCAGGGACAATCCTGAGTGGGAGGATCTCTACGACACGATTGTCCAGTAAGGCGTGCCCGAACTCGCGCCACACCGTCATGGCCGGGCTTGTCCCGGCCATCCACGATCTTTCTTGTCAGTGTCGGCAAAGAACGTGGATGCCCGGGGCAAGCCCGGGCATGACGGCGGAGGGCTAAGCGGCAATTAGTGCCCTACCCAAAATACCGCGTCAAAATCCCCCGATACACCTTCGTCAGCTTCTCCAGGTCCACCACCGGCACGCGCTCGTTGACCTGATGCATGGTCTGGCCGACCAGGCCGAACTCGATGACGGGGCAATAGCTGGAGATGAAGCGCGCATCCGAGGTGCCGCCTGAGGTCGACAGCTCCGGCTTGCGCCCGGTCACCTCCTCGATCGCCGACACCGCGAGATCGGTGAACGGGCCCGGCTTGGTCACGAACACGTTCGAGTTCGACGGCTCCCAGACGATGCGGGCCTTGATGCGATTGCCGCGGGCTTTTGCCAGCCGCGTCTCGACCAGCTCGCGCAAGGATGCCTGGGTGTGGTTGTCGTTGTAGCGGATGTTGAATTTTGCGCGGGCCTCGCCGGGGATGACGTTGTTGGCTTTGTTGCCGACGTCGACCGAGGTGAATTCGAGGTTGGAGGCCTGGAATTGCGCGCTGCCATGGTCGAGAGGCTCGTCGGAGATCGCCACGATCAGCCGCGAAATGTCCGGCACCGGATTGGAGGCGCGGTGCGGATAGGCGACATGGCCCTGCACGCCGTCGACATACAGCGTGCCGGATTGCGAGCCGCGGCGGCCGACCTTGATGGTGTCGCCGAGCGTCTCGACATTGGAGGGCTCGCCCAGCACGCAATGATCGAATTTTTCGCCGCGCTCGGCGGCCCATTTCAAGAGCTTGATGGTGCCGTTGATGGAGACGTCTTCCTCATCGCCCGTGATCAGGAACGAGATCGAACCCGTGCCGTCGGCGCGCGGCTTGCCGCCATTGGCGGCGAGATGCTCCAGCACCGCGGCGACCGAGCAGGCGATGCCGCCCTTCATGTCGACCGCGCCACGGCCGTGCAGGAAGCCGTCCTTCACCTCGCCCGAGAATGCGCCGACGCTCCAGGCGCTCTCGTCGCCCGGCGGCACCACGTCGGTGTGGCCGGCGAAGGTGATGTGCGGGCCTTCGCTGCCGATCCGCGCATAGAGATTGTCGACGTCGGCGGTGCCGGGCTCGCTGAACGTCACGCGGTGGCAGGTGAAGCCGGCTGCGTTGAGGGCGTTTTCAAGCACCCCGAGCGCGCCGGCATCGGCCGGGGTTACCGAGGGGCAGCGGATGAGATCGCGGGCAATGGAGAGAGCATCGGTCATGCGCTCCGCTTAACATGCATGCCGCCGGGTGGGCTAGCGCTGGGCGGCACGAATTCGATTTCGGTCTGCTGGTCCCAGCTTTTTGCAGGGGGCGGGCCGTCCTCGGTCTTGGCCAATGGATCAGGACCGAACCGGTTATCGCCGACGCTGCCGGGCATAATGAACATCTCGACAAGCCCCCACAGCCACAGGATGGACGCGACCAGCCAGAACGGAAGCATCCAGTAGGAGTTCGGCAGCAGGTCCGAGAACTGGGTGTAGAGGCCGGGCAGGAAGAAGAACAGAACGAGCCACCAGCCGCGCCTGTCGCGATCATGCAGCCGCTTGATCGCAGTCGCGAGATAGATCCAGAGGAACAGCGACAAGCCGAACGCCTTCAGGATCAGGTTCGTGCGATCAAGGGACGCCAGCGAGCGATAGGCCCGGGGATCGACCAGCTCGAAGAGGTCGTCGAGGCCGAAGTCGAAATCGAGCTTCAGCGATAACTTCAATGCCCCCTCGGCGTCGATGAGATGGATCACCTGACCGATCACGCCGAGCAGAGCCGCCAGCAGCGCGACGATCAGCAGCGCCTGCCACAGCAGAGCGCGGTTGATGCGGCCGTCGAAGCGGAAGAGGTACCAGGTCCAGTCCATGGCGAAGGTTCCGGGCGGTCGGGGCCACCTGGGAATTGGTCGCGATGGAGGGAGGGTGGGTTCGATACGCTATCAAACCCGTCATCCTGAGGTGCGAGCCGCGCGGCGCAACGCGCCGTGCGGGGAGCCTCGAAGGATGAACGGCCGGGATGCAGCCGAGAGCCGGGCCGTCGCCCTTCGAGGGCCGCTGAAGGAGCGGCCACCTCAGGGTGACGGTGATGGGCTTGCGCTCGTGGCGCAGATCAATCCCGCAGCAGCTCGTTGATGCTGGTCTTGGACCGCGTGCGCTCGTCGACGCGCTTGACGATCACCGCGCAGGCGGTGCTCGGGCCGATATGGCCGTTCTTCATCGGCTTGCCGGGCAGCGCGCCGGGCACCACGACCGAATACTCCGGCACTTCGCCGATGAAGACCTCGCCGGTCTCGCGGTCGACGATCTTGGTCGAGGCGCCCAGGAACACGCCCATGGCCAGTACCGCGCCCTTGCGCACGATCACGCCTTCGGCGACCTCGGAGCGCGCGCCGATGAAGCAATCGTCCTCGATGATCACGGGCTCGGCCTGGAGCGGCTCGAGCACGCCGCCGATGCCGGCGCCGCCGGAGATGTGCACGCGCTTGCCGATCTGCGCGCAGGAGCCGACGGTGGCCCAGGTGTCGACCATCGTGCTCTCATCGACATAAGCGCCGAGATTGACGAAGGACGGCATCAGCACGACGTTCTTGGCGATGAAGGCCGAGCGGCGGACGACGGCGCCCGGCACTGCGCGAAAACCGGCATCGCGAAAACGGTTCTCGCCCCAGCCTTCGAACTTCGAGGGCACCTTGTCCCACCAGGTCGCCTTGCCGGGACCACCGGGAATGACGCCCATGTCGTTGAGGCGGAAGGACAGCAGAACGGCCTTCTTCAGCCATTGATTGACCTTCCACTTGCCGTCGGCCCCGCGCTCGGCAACGCGCGCCTCGCCCTTGTCCAGAGTCTCCAGCACCTGGTCCACGGCCTCGCGCACCTCGCCCTTGGTCGAGGTCGAGATGCCGTCGCGCGCGTCGAAGGCGCTGTTGATGGTGGATTCGAGGGCGGACAGGGACATCGGGATTTCCTCTTCGGAACGGGAATTTTGATGGATTGGGCGCTTTTTCGGGATTTGGGGGGACGGAGTCAAGGCATACTCGTCCGTCGTCCATACTCCGCTGTCGTCCCGGACAAGCGCGCCTCAAGCGCGCGCCGATCCGGGACCCATAGCCACAGGGAGCGGTTTGGCGAAGACTCGGAGTTGCCTTTCTCGCGCGACAACCAAATCCTGTGGTTATGGGTCCCGGGTCTGCGCTTACGCTTGCCCGGGACGACAGCGGTTATTTCCGCGACAGCCCCGCCAAGAACCCCGCCAGATCGTCCGTGACATGATCCACATGGGCGGCATCGCGGCCCTCCAGTTCCCAGTCCTCGCGCACCACTTCCTTGGTGCCGTCGGGCACCACCAGCACCGTGGTCATGCCGAGCTCGTGCGGGACGGTGAGGTTGCGGGCGAGGTCCTCGAACATCGCGGCGCGGGTGGGATCGACGGCATGGTCGCCGAGGAATTTCCGGTAGGTCTGCGGCGCCGGCTTGGGCTCGAAGCCGGCGGCGATGATGTCGAACACGCCGTCGAAATGCGTGGCGAGGCCGAGCCGCGCCAGCACCGCGTCGACATGGTCGACCGAGCCGTTGGTCAGGATCAGTTTTCGTCCCGGCAGCTTTGCGATGGCTGCACCGAGCGCCGGGTTCGGCTCCAGCGGCGAATGGTCGATCTTGTGGACGTAGGCGAGATAGTCGTCGGCGTGCACGCCATGCAGGGTCATCATGCCGCGCATGGTGGTGCCGAAGCGCCGGTAATAATCCTTCTGGATATTGCGCGCTTCCTCCGGGCTCACGTTCAGCCAGCTGCAGACGAACTCCCCGATCCGCGCATCGACCTGCTGCCACAGATTGACGTGATGCGGATACAGCGTGTTGTCGAGGTCGAACACCCAGGTATCGACGTGGGTGAAGGCGCGGGGTGGGTTCATTTCAATGCTCTATCTGCTGCACGCAACCGTCGCCCATTCTCCACCGTCGTCCCGGCGAAGGGACCCATACTCCCGGGAGTGGTTTTGCGAAGACTCGGAGTTGGCAGCTTCGCGCGACAACTTGCTCTTGTGGTTATGGGTCCCTGTGTCTTCGCCGGGACGACACCGGCATTTTTGGCCATCATCAAATCACGGCATCGCAAACCGCAGCGTCCTGCCGCCGCTCGACATGTCGACCGCGCCAAAACCCATCGCTGCAAAACCGCGCGCGCCGCAATCGGTCTGCTCGTTGGTCTCGAACTTGGTCTCGCGCGTGCAGAGCTGCCTGTCGCCGCCCCAGTTCAGCGGCTTGTCCTTCAGCTTGACCGCGCGGTTGTCGGCATCGACGGCTTCCGCGAAGCTGAAGGTCTGCTTCGGCTGGCCGCTCACGTCGGGGTGCAGGCATTTGCCGGGGTCGATGCGGTACCAGCCGCGGCTCGTCACCGACTTGCCGTCGTCGGTGGCGATCGCCGCCATCACCTTGTGCGGGGTGTCGTTGCACCAGGTCAGGCCGCTCGGCGACGGCGTCTGCGTCGCATCGACCATGGTCTTGAAGAAATTCGGCGACGACACGGCGTCTGACGAGAGCCCGCGGCTCTTCAGGAACGCAGCGAGCGCTGCTTGCGTCTTCGGTCCGTCGACACCGTCGATCGCGCCGACGTCATAACCGATGATCACCAGCAGCCGCTGGATGCCGGCGAGGCGCGCCTGCTCGTCGTCATATTCGGAATCCTCGGCGAGATACGTCACCAGATTGCCGTCGTCGCCCTGCGTCGGCGTCACTTGTGTGAAGGCGGCCTGGGTCTGGCCGCTGCGGCATTGCCGCGCAGCCGCGATGACGAAATTGTCCTGGGCGACGCACAGCATGTCGCTGCCGTTCTGCGGGATCGGCGAGGCGCCATAGACGCCGAGCGCGCGGGCGTTGAGCAGGATGCGGTCGGCGGTCAGCGTGCCCTGCACCACCACGCGGCAGGTGGCGGGATCGATCCTGAACCAGCCGCGCGTCGCGGTCGCCGCCTTGTCGTCGATGCCGATCGCGGCCTCGACGACATAGGACATGCGGTTGCAGATCTTGAGGTCGGCAAAGGCAGGAGCCGAGGAGAACAGGAACGAGACGGCCGCGGCAGGCAGCGTCATCAGGAAGCGGGTGAGGGGGGAGCGGTGCGGTCGCTGAACTCTCCGCTCGTCATGCCCGGGCTTGACCCGGGCATCCACGTCTGCGCCGCGAGAAAGATCGTGGATGGCCGGGACAGGCCCGGCCATGACGTTCTTTCGTCGATGCGTCCAGCCCATCACTTGTGGATCAGCGTCCCCGTGCCCTGGTTGGTGAACAGCTCGAGCAGCACCGCGTGCTGCATCTTGCCGTCGATGATGACGACGCCCTGCACGCCCTGTTCGAGCGCGTAGATGCAGGTCTCGACCTTGGGGATCATGCCGCCGGAAATGGTGCCGTCGGCGATCAGCTTGCGCGCGTCCTTGACCGAGAGCTGCGGGATCAGCTTCTTGGACTTGTCGAGCACGCCAGGCACGTCGGTGAGCAGCAGCAGGCGTTTTGCCTTCAGTGCACCGGCCACGGCACCGGCAAAGGTGTCGGCGTTGACGTTGAAGGTCTGGCCTTCCTTCGAGGTCGCGAGCGGCGCCAGCACCGGGATCAGCTCGTAGCCGATCAGCTGGTTGAGCAGCGTGAGGTCGACCTTCTCCGGTTCGCCGACGAAACCGAGATCGACCACCTTCTCGATGTTGGAGCCGGGATCGATCATGGTGCGCGTCGCCTTCGACGCGGTGACCATGTTGCCGTCCTTGCCGCAGAGGCCGACGGCCTTGCCGCCGGCTTCGTTGATGTAGCCGACCAGCGACTTGTTGATGGAGCCGGCCAGCACCATCTCGACGATCTCGATGGTCGCCGCATCGGTGATACGCAGGCCGGCGGCGAATTCCGAGACGATGCCGAGGCGCTTGAGCATGGTCGCGATCTGCGGCCCGCCGCCATGCACCACCACCGGGTTGATCGCGGTCTGCTCCAGCAGCACGATGTCGCGGGCAAAGTTCTTCGCGGTCTCCTCGTCGCCCATGGCATGTCCGCCATATTTGATGACGATGGTTTCCTCGTCATACTGCTGCATGTGCGGCAGCGCTTCGGACAGGATGCGGGCCTGGTCGAGCGGGGAGATGTCGGTCATGAGGCGGATCTCGCTGGCGGGACTGTCGGGCCGCGTTCTATCCGATTGGCGGGGGCAGCGCAAAGTGGGTGTTCGCTGTTACCCTCCCCTGGAGGGGGAGGGTCGCTATGCATGCAGCGAAGCGAAATGCGTAGCGGGGTGGGATGACAGTCTATCCGCCCGAGATGGTGCCCGAGTGGAGAGATCACCCCACCCCGGCTCACATTTCGCTACGCTCAATATGAGCCGACCCTCCCCCTCCAGGGGAGGGTGAGATCGAGTGCTACTTCCGTGCCACCACCGCCGCCAACGTCACCGCCAGCCAGCTCAAGATCATCACCGTTCCGCCGGTCGGCGCCGCATAGGGAAACAGCGAGTGCCCGGCATATTGCCGCAAGGCGAGATCGCCTGCGAACAGCGCGGCGCCGCTTACGAAGCCGGACGCGGCCACGAGGCCAATTCCGCCGTGCAGAAGGCCGCGCGCGAGCAATCCGATCACCGCGAGTATGGCAGTTGCATGAAACAGCAGCATGGCGCTCGCCGACGCAAGCCGGCTGGCGTCGCCGCCATGGGCGGAAGCGGCGGCCAGCGCGACGCCGGCGGCGCCCATCAAACCGGCAAGCCCAAGCAACAGGCGGTGCGCGGCCATCACGTGCTCCGCTCCTCCAGCAGCTTCGCCATTGCGGCGCGCAGCTCGGCCATGCCCGTCGCGCTCCGCGACGAGGTCGCGAGCACGTTCGGGAATGCGGCCGGATGCTTGGCCAGCGCGGCCTCGGTCTCGGCAATGCGCGAGGCAAGCTCGGAGGCCTTCACCTGGTCGGCCTTGGTCAGCACGATCTGATAGCTCACGGCGGAGCGGTCGAGCGTCCCAAGGATATCGAGATCGACGTCCTTCAGGCCGTGCCGCGCGTCGATCAGCACATAGACGCGTGCGAGGCTGGCGCGGCCCAGCAGGAATTTGTGAATGAGCTCGGTCCAGGACGCGACCTGGCTCTTCGGCGCCTTGGCATAGCCATAGCCGGGCATGTCGACGAGGCGCAGGTCGGTTTTCCCGGGGACCTCGAAGAAGATCAGCTCTTGCGTGCGGCCCGGCGTGTGCGAGGTGCGCGCCAGCGCATTGCGGCCGGTGAGCGCGTTGATCAGGCTCGACTTGCCGACATTGGAGCGGCCGGCAAAGGCGATCTCCAGCCCGTCCATCGGCGGCAGCGTCTGGATCGAGGGCGAGGCCCAGATGAACTGCCAGTCGCGCGCGAACAGCTTTCGCCCGGCCTCGATCAGTCGCTCGTCGGTCTTGTCGTTCATGCGAGCGGTCTATCCTCTCGTCATGGCCGGGCTTGTCCCGGCCATCCACGTCTAGCCACGGAGCACGCTTCCAAAACGTGGATGCCCGGGACAAGCCCGGGCATGACGACTTGGAAGCATTGTGCCCGCATTACTGGGGCACTTGCCGGACGGCTACGTCGCCTTCTTCGCGAACGTTGCCTTGAGATTGTCGAACAGCTCCACCTTCACGCCGTTGCGGCGCATGATGAAGCTCTGCTGGAGCACCGAGAGCGTGTTGTTCCAGGCCCAGTAGATCACGAGGCCCGCCGGGAAGCCCGCCAGCATGAAGGTGAAGATCAGCGGCATCCAGTTGAAGATCAGCTGCTGGGTCGGATCCGGCGGCGTCGGGTTCAGCTTCATCTGGAACCACATCGTGATGCCCATGATGATCGGCCAGATGCCGAGCGCGAGGTAATGGCCGAACACCGGAATCGTGGTCGGATCGAACGGGATCAGCCCGAACAGGTTGAACAGATTGGTCGGGTCCGGCGCGGAGAGGTCCTTGATCCAGCCGTAGAACGGCGCGTGCCGCATCTCGATGGTGACGAACAGCACCTTGTAGAGCGAGAAGAACACGGGGATCTGGATCACGACGGGAAGACAGCCGGCGACCGGATTGATCTTCTCCTTGCGGTAGATCTCCATCATCTCCTGCTGCTGCTTCACCTTATCGTCAGGGTAGCGCTCTTTCAGCGCCTGAAGCTGCGGCTGGATCGACTTCATTTTCGCCATCGAGGCATAGGACTTGTTCGCCAGCGGGAAGAACAAGAGCTTCACGATCACGGTCACGAGCAGGATCGAGATGCCGAAATTGCCGAAGAAGCGGTAGAAGAAGTCGAGGCCGAGGAACATCGGCTTGGTGATGAAATAGAACCAGCCCCAGTCGATCAACAGGTCGAAATGGTTGAGGCTGAGTTCCTTGTTGTAGCCGCCGTGGCCGGCGAGCGGGAAGTTGATGCCGACCACGCCGGCTTCCTTGGCGCCGGCGAACAGGCGCGCGTTCGCCGTCGCACTGCCGCCGATCGCGACGGTGACGGGATCGAGCAGGTAGTCGGTCTGGTAGGTGTGGACGTTGCCGCTCGGGTTCGACGAGAAGCGCGCCTGAAGCTGGGCGCTGGTGTCCGGCAGCAGCGCGGAGGCCCAGTACTTGTCGGTCATGCCGAGCCAGCCATTGGTGGCTTTGAAGTTCACCGTCTTGGCTTCGTCGATCTTCTTGTAGGCATATTCCTGAAGGCCATCGAGATAGCCGATCAGGCCTTCATGCAGGATGTAGTAGCCGGAGACCTGCGGGGTGCCGTGGCGTGAGATCAGCGCGAACGGATAAAGCGTGACCGGCGCGTTGCCGACATTGCTCACCTCGTCCTTGATGGTGAAGAGATAGTGGTCGTCGACCGAGATGGTGCGGCGGAAGGTGAGGCCCTCACCGTTGTCCCATTTCAGCACCGCCGGCGTCGTCGGCGTCAGGCTGCCGCTGCCGTCCTGCTGCCAGACGGTCCGCGCGTCCGGCAGTTTCGCCGTCACGCCCGTGGCCGGCACCCAGCCGAACTCGGCGTAATAGGGCTCCGCGGTGCCCGAGGGCGAATAGAGGATGATCGGCGGCGACTTCGGATCGACCGTTTCGCGATACTGCACCAGCGCGAGATCGTCGATGCGGCCGCCCTTCAGCGAGATGCTGCCGGCGATCCGCGGCGTGTCGATCTTCACGCGCGGGCTGGCCGCAATCGCGGTGTCGCGGGCGACGACCGGCTGGGCCTGCTGGTTCGCTGCTGGCGTTGACGGCTGCGCGGCGCCGCCGGATTGCGGCGTGGCGCCCGGCGTTGCGGAGGCCGTCGGCTGCGGCGTGGTCTTCTGGAGCTCGGCCTGGGCCTGCTGCTGGGCGCGCTGCTTCTCCATCGCCGGCACGTTGTAGAAATACTGCCAGGCGATCAGCACGAGGCCCGATAGAATGACGGCGAGGATGGTATTGCGATTGTCGGTCATCATCTAATGTCTCGTCATCAATCCGGTTTGCGGCTGGCAGCAGGAGCGGTGCCGGGCCCAATGCAGTCGGTTCTTGGGCCGCGTCCCTTTGACTGTCCCTTGTGAGATCCCGTGTGAGATCCCTTGGCCGTATGCCGCGCGGGCTTCGAGAACGCTATGCGCAGATCGTCGAGCATGGTGGCGAAGGGGCGCGAGAGCGCGTCCCTTCGGCCGACCAGTACATAGTCATGATGGGGCTGCATTGACACCGGATCGAGCCGCTTCACCAGTTCGCGAAGCCGGCGCCGGATGCGATTGCGCTCGGGGGCGTTGCCGTTCTTTTTGGTGACGGTGAAGCCTACTCGGATCGGGCCGCCGTCGTCGCGGGGGCGGCTTTGCAGGACGAACGCGGGACTATTCACCCGCGCGCCATTGGCAACGGCGAGGAAATCCGCCCGCTGCCTCAGCCGATCCATGATGAAATCCCAAAAAGGGGGTCTGGCTCAGGCGCTCAGACGCTTGCGGCCGCGGGCGCGGCGGGCGGCGAGAACCTTGCGGCCGCCGGCAGTGGCGAGACGGGCACGGAAACCGTGACGGCGCTTGCGCACCAGTTTGCTGGGTTGATAAGTCCGCTTCACGGGTTTTTCTCCGCTGACCGGGCAATTTGCCTGTAGAATTGATGGTAAAGTCCGGAAGATGCGGCCCAAAACGGGCCCTTTTTCGGCCCCAAGAGAGCCGCTCCCGGCGTTACACCGGGTCATCGCGGACAATTCGCGCGGCTTATATGCGAGCGCCCCCTTTTCGTCAACGCCACAAGAGCGCAGGATTCCGCTGAATATCGCTGTTTGTGCGGGGTTTTTAATGGTTGAGGTAGCGACTCGCCGTATCAGCGCTTACATCCCACGTTGGGAGATTAGCGATCCGTAATTTGACCGGACCGGGGGCGGGCCGCATCCTTCCCCCGCCAGATCGTTCACCGGCCAAGTCAATAAGGACGAATTTCGTGGCAGCGACAGACCTCCAGCCGATCCAGGATACGGATCAGCGGGACCCGCCGGCGATCCGGCCGCGCGGGCCTGCCGGGCTCGGGCTGTCGGGCAAGCTGCTGCTGCTCACCGTCCCCCTGGTGATGATCGCGGCCGTCCTGCTCTATGTGCCCGCCATCGCCAACTTCTGGGTCAACCGGCTGAACGACCGCGTGGCCGCCGCCAACACGGCGGCGCTGGTCCTCGACGCCGCGCCGCTCGGCATGGTTCCCGATTCACTGTCGCGCGAGATCCTGAAAAGCATCAATGCCCGCGCCGTCGCCATCAAGATGGGCCAGCAGCGCCGGCTGCTCGCCAGCGACAATCTGCCGGCCGCGATCGAGCACGACGTTGACCTCCGCGACATGACCGTGTGGGAGGCGATCACCGGCTCGTTCCAGATGATGCTGGAGACCGGCAATCAGGCCATCCGCATCGTCGGCCCCGGCGTCGGCAATGCCCAGTTCGTCGAGATCGTGACCGATGAATTGCCGCTGCGGCAGTCGATGTACCGCTTCTCGCGCAATGTCGTCGTGGTCGCGCTGATCATCGGGGTGCTGACCGCGGGCCTCGTCTATCTCGCGCTCCACTATCTCTTCGTGCGGCCGATGCGGCGGCTGACCGCGAGCCTGGTCGGCTTCCACGAAAACCCCGAGAGCTCGGCGCGGATCATCGTGCCGAGCCAGCGCAGCGACGAGATCGGGGTCGCCGAACGCGAATTGTCGGACATGCAGCGCGATTTGATGTCGATGCTGCATCAGAAGAGCCGGCTTGCCGCGCTCGGCCTCGCCGTCTCCAAGATCAACCACGATCTGCGCAATTTGCTCGCGTCGGCGCAGCTTCTGTCGGACCAGCTTGCCAGCGTGCCGGATCCACGGGTGCAGCGCTTTGCGCCCAAGCTCGTGCGCTCGCTCGAGCGCGCCATCGCCTTCTGCCAGTCGACGCTGTCCTACGGCCGCGCCCAGGAGGCCTCGCCCGACCGCCGCATGATCCTGATCGAGCCTGTCGTGCTCGAGGTGCGCGAGACCGCGGGCCTTGCCAGCGATGCCTCGATCGCCTGGGTCGCCGCGATCGAGCGCGGGCTCGCGGTCGATGCCGACCCCGACCAGCTGTTCCGCGTGCTGCTCAACCTCGTCCGCAACGCCGCCCAGGCGCTGGAAAGCCATTCCTCCGGCGACGGCGGGGTGCAGCAGATCCGGATCACGGGCAAGCGCGAGGGCGCCGTCGCCATCCTGGAGGTCTCCGACACCGGTCCCGGCGTCCCCCAGAAGACGAGGGACCATCTGTTTGAGGCGTTCCAGACCTCGGGGCGCCCCGGCGGCAGCGGCCTTGGCCTCGCCATCGCCGCCGAGCTCGTCCGCGCCCATGGCGGCGACATCCATCTGGTCGAAGGCACCATCGGCGCCACCTTCCGGGTCGTCATCCCCGACCGCCCCGTGGAACTGCTCTCCATCCGCAACGAGCGGGCGCGCGCGTAAGTCGCCCAGCGGCCGACCGCCTCTCGTCATTCCGGGACGACCCGAAGGGTCGGGCCCGGAATCCATAACCCCCGCTGGTGGTTATGGATTCCGGGCTCGCGACTTCGCCGCGCCCCGGAATGACGGCCAGGGAGGTGGAAATATGCGAAAATCTCCCCATCCCGGACCTTGCCAACCGGGACAAGAGCGGTTAGTCAGAGCGCTCTTTCGCACCCCTCCGGCGCTGTCCGGAGGCTGCCTGCGGGCCCAGCCCGCACTGTCCGCGAAAAACGCGCCCGTAGCTCAGCTGGATAGAGCATCAGACTACGAATCTGAGGGTCGGACGTTCGAATCGTTCCGGGCGCGCCATTCTACGCTGTAGCGCCGGACAGCGGCCTGCCGGCCTACTTGCCCGCGCAGGCGTGCTTCGCTATGACGCGACCCCGACCCTGCCATGATGCATGGGCCATCGGGGGTTACGCGTCCGGCTTGAGAGAGCCCTTGCATCGGTGCACTTCTGCGAGGCGCGTAGCTCCGTGCTCGTTCTGGCACGCATGGGAAATCGTAACCGCCTCGCCTCGGAGAGTCCCTGTCAATTCCGGTCGAACTTCTCTTGCCGCCAAAGACACGCGGCGATCCACACGCAGCCGACTGCGACCAGTAATCCATGCGCAATGCGGAGGGGCTGCGCGCCGAGGAATTGCGGAATGTATAAGGACATCCCGACGGCGAAGGGAACGCCGCTTGCCTTCGGATAGCGACCGGAGCGCCAAAGCGCCGTTGCGGTTGCAATCGCGGCAGCGGCAAGGAGCAGCAGACCGGCAAGGAACATGACAAGGCCAGGGCCGGAACGGATGATCTCGACCAGGCCGAGCGGAGAGTCAGAGTGCTGCCGCATCGCTTCCTGTCCCAGCGCGTGAAGGCCATAGGCTTCGCCGCCGTAGAACGGCAGCGTAAAGCCTGTGCCAATCATGCTTAGGACGAGGGCGACAAAGAGCAGCCGTTCGGCCGACGTTCCGAGGAGAGAGCGTTGCAGCCCGAGCAGACTCACCGGCAATAAGGTAAACGCCACCATCGCAAGCATGTGGGAAACTAACCATGCCCCAGATCCAAAGGCCGCGGCACCCAGCAGCGACCTCTCGTCGGAGAATGGGCGAAGTGCCGGGTAGGTCACGAACAGGATCCCGGAGATGACAAGAGCGCCGGCGCTCAAGCGGATACGGTTCGCAGACATCGGTTCCTCTGAGGCGACTACATGAGCATGACCTCGCAACCATGCGCCTCAAGCGCAGCGTTTCCGAGAGGGCACGCGAAGTCGGGATGGCTTCTTCGCAAATTCGGATGGTTCATCATAGTGCCACGGCGAAGCAATAGTGCCCATCTTCATCGGCAATGGCGCGCCATTTCGTATACGCTATTGTATTGACCGCCCAATCTCGCCGATTCTGCGAATTCAGGGCAAAGAAGCAGCGACGGAAGCGGGATTCCTAGAGGACCGCTTACCGACCGTCGTGCAATGACTTCGCTGTTTCACAGTCCCAATGCGCTCAATCAAGCGAGAAATGCGGATTCACGCGGCACGCTAAAAGCCAGCCGCACCTTTTTGGAAGAGTATCCATGATGGGCATCAGCTTCGAACTAATGGTACTGGCAGCCGCAAGCCTTTGGGGCTTCCTTCAGCTCGTCGCTGCGGCGCAGGCCGCAAACGCGCAGCACGGCCTCAAATGGGCTGCAAGCCCGCGCGATGTCGAGATGCCGTCGCTCGCACCCATCCCCGGGCGTATCAACCGTAACTTCCGCAACTACATGGAGACGTTTCCATTCTTTGCCGCGGCGGTTCTCACTTCACAGGCGGCAGGCGTTCATAATGAGCTGACCCATTGGGGGGCGATCGCCTATATCGGCGGGCGCATCGCTTACACCGCGCTCTACATATCCGGAATACCGCTCATCCGCTCGCTGTTCTGGAACATTGCGGCTTTTGGCGCGCTCGCCGTCCTGGCGGCGCCTTTCGTATCACGCTGAAGCACCCAACGGCACAGGCTGCGAGCGTAGGCACCCTGCGCACCGCGGCGCGCAACATCGCACGCCCCAAGACATAACTTCAGAATGTTGATTCGAGGGCCGGACAAAGATGTCCGTCTCGCTATTCCAGATACGGCGTCAGCACATCTTCGATCCATTTCATGAATGCGCGGACTCGGCGCGACAGATTGCGCCGATGCGCTACTACGAGGGACACGGCGAGCGCCCGGCGACAAAAATCGGGTATGATCTCCACAAGCGCTCCACTCTCTAAGTATCGGCCAATCCCCAAGAGCGGCGCCTGAATCAGGCCAAGGCCGGCGAGAGCAGCGGCTTCGTAGGTCTGCGCGCTGTTGACGTGTAACGCACCTGGCAACTGAAGCGTCGCGTAGCTGTCGCCGTCCGGATATTCCCATCCATAGGGTCTTGCGCCCAGCATCGTCGAAAAATGAATTGTCCGATGTTCCTGACGCTGGAGATCTTCTAGCGATCGAGGGACGCCATAGCGCGCCAGATAGGCAGGACTGGCGGCGTTGACCATGCGTAACTTGCCCAGCGGGCGGGCAATCAGCGTCTCGTCCCCTATGGGGCCAAGCCGCAATACACAGTCGAACCCCTCTTGAACCAGATCGACTTGCCGATCCGTACTCGACACCTCCAGCTCCAATTCGGGGTGAGTCGCCATGAAATCCGGCAAGGCCGGCACGATGGTTGTGCGCGCCACCTCGGTCGGAAGATCGACCCGCAAACGCCCGCGAAGTGCCACGCGATCGCCTGCGAACATCGAGTGTAGGTCATCGACTTCAGCAAGAAGATCGCGGGCACGGGCATGAAATGCGCGTCCGTCCTCCGTCAACTGCACGCTGCGCGTCGTCCGGTGCAGGAGCCTGACACCGACATCTTCTTCCAGCTTCCGGACCGCCGTTGAGGCCCTCCCCTTTTGGATGCCCAGGCTATCGGCCGCGTGGGTGAAGCTCCCCATTTCCGCGACCGTTATGAATATGAGGATGGGTTCGAGATTCTGCATTTTCGTCCCTCGGCATTGTTCGCCACAGAGAGAACAGTGTGTTCACTTTCTCGGTGTTTATAACGCCCACGAGACACAATAGCTTCCGAATATGGGATCCCCCATCGGAGGACGACAAATGTCCGAAACTATGAACCTGCATCAGCTGCCTGAGACTTTGACCTTGCATCGCGCCCTGTGGGCCGGCCGGACAATGAGCGCGTTTATCGTGATCGCTCTGGTAGCAGACGGCACTATTCAGCTTTTCGCGCCGGCACAGATCGCGAGCATGTTGCAGGAAACCGGGTTCGCGATGGACCTGACCCGTGTCGTGGGTCCGATCATACTCGCCTGCGCCGTCCTTTATGCCATCCCGGCCACTGCCGTCCTCGGCGCGATCCTGGTGACGGGCTTTTTGGGAGGCGCCATCTGCGCCCATGTCCGCATTGGTGAGTTGGGGTCGCCGCCGGAAATCATTTCCCTGCTTCTGGGCGCGATGACATGGGGCGGCCTCTACGCGCGCGATTCCCGAATCCGGGCCATTCTGCCGCTCATCCGTTGAACCAACAGGGGCAGGCTCTGTCCCTCAAGATCAGGAGAAAACGCATGTTTTTAGTAATGGGAATCACGGGAAAAGTGGGCGGCGCAACGGCAGAACATCTGTTGGCGCGCGGCAAGGAAGTCCGCGCGCTGGTCCGCAATCGCGAGAATGCGTCGAGCTGGGCGAACCGGGGCGTGGAACTGGTTGACGGTGATTGGAATGATTCGGCAGCCATCGAGCGGGCGCTCAAAGGCGTCGAAGGCGCGTTTGTCATGTTGCCGGCCGTCTGGGCTCCCTCGCCCGATTACAAAGAAGCCAAGGTTGTGATTGCGAACTATGTCGAGGCGCTCACCAAGGCAGCGCCGCCGCGGGTGGTAGCGCTTTCGTCGATGGGCGCGAACAGGACCAGCGGGCTTGGCATGATCACGGCCTTGTCGCTTCTGGAGCAAGGTTTTCGCGACCTGATATCGCCGATCGCATTTGTGCGCGCAGGTGGATTCTTCGAAAACTTCCTCTACGGCTTGCAGGTCGCCCAGGGCGGAACGCTACCGGTCTACTACAATCCGACAAACCGGAAATCGACCATGGTCGCGACGAACGACATCGGCACGGAGGTCGCAACCCTTTTGACCGGGCCAGCGTGGTCAGGGCAGCGCGTCGTCGAGCTTGGTTCGATGGTCACCGCGGATGAAGTCGCGGAGCAATTGGGTGAAGTCCTGAATCTCGACGTGAAAGCCTTTGCAGTCCCGCGTGCAGGGTGGGCGGAAGCGTTCGAGCAATTCGGCATCCCGAAGGGCCACACCGGACCTGCCGAAGAAATGTTTGAGGCCGTGAATGCAGGATGGATGGACCTTGGAGTCGAGGGTACGGAGCACGTAGCGGGTACGACGTCCGCACGCGACGTCTTCGCGGCGGCCCAGAAGGCCGTGACGGCGTGAACCGCGACGTTCACACCATGAAGATCGAGATCGAACATGAAGGTTCTTGTTTGGGCGCAACGGGCGGAACCGGACGGCTGATCGTCCGCGCATGAGGCGAAGTGCAATATCGCAGGACGTCGCAGATTTGCCGATTGGTGCGGCATCATAGCGCCACGGCGAAGCAGTAGTGCCCATCTTCATCGGCCGTGGCGCGCCATTTTCCCACCATTCAGTACAAACCTCAGTACAAAACCGCGAATTGTTGCAGAGCTCCGGTATGGATCGGTGCCTATTTGATCCCCGATGGCATCTAGGGTTGATGTCATCGACTCGGCCGGTGTCGTCGCCGTCGCCTCAGCGGATCATAGTCTTCCGCTCCGCTCCGTCTCGCCTGGGCACCACTTCGACCGCCGAAGCCAAAAGGGTCGGTTGGAGCAGGACGGCGAACTCTTCGAGCGGTAGCGGCGGAGAAAAAATATAACCTTGCGCCATGGTGGCGCCGTTTTCGGCCGCGAACCGAAGGTCTTCGGCCGTTTCAACGCCTTCTACGACCGTTTCGAACCCCAATTCGTCCGCAAGTCCGAGCGCCAGGCGAAGGATCGTCTGCTTTTCGCGGTCTCCCGCGACACCCGCCACGAGCGTGCGATCGAGCTTCACGGCGTCGAAGGGGAGCCTCGCCATCGTCGAAAGATTCGAATAGCCGGCTCCGAAATCGTCCATTGCGAAGCGTATGCCCAATTGCCTGAGCAGGCTTATTCTCTCGCGCACGACATCAGGATTGCGCATCGCGACCGACTCTGTGACCTCGATCTCGAGGTTTGGCGGCGGGAAGTCGGCCTTGCGAACGGTCGTGATGATATCCCTGATGAACAGCGGGTCTTCGATTTCCGTCGCCGCGACATTTACGGCGAGCACGAGGTTCGAGCCGGCCCGGATCAAGCCCCCGATTTCGGCGAGCGCGCGCCTGAGCACGAAGCGGTCGAGCTCCATGATGAGGCCGATCTCTTCCGCGATCTTGATGAAGCGCTGAGGAGGAATGTCGCCCTCCTTCGGGTGATGCCAGCGCGCCAGCGCCTCCACCCCCAGGATGCGGCCATCCATGCAGGACACCTTGGGCTGGTAATGGACGACGAGCTCTTCATTGCGGATCGCCAGGGCGAGGTCGGTTTCGAGCGCATGGCGGGCACGCGCGACCTCTGCGAGATCCGGAGTGAAGAACGCGTAGGTATTGCGTCCCGAGCTCTTCGCGACGTACATCGCAAGGTCGGCGCCGATCAGGAGATCGTCATAGGTTGTGCCGTGGGTGGGACAGATCGCAATGCCGATGCTGGCGCCGATGGTCGCATGGTTGCTCTGGAGCTTGAAGGAAACCTGCAGCGTCTCGATCATCTCGCGGGCACTGAGGCTCGCGGCCTCGACCGTCTTCACCCCAGCGATGATGGCGACGAACTCGTCGCCCCCGACCCGGGCGAGCAGACATTTGCCGGCAGCGCCCTTGGACGTCAGCAAATTGCTCAAGCGCTCGGCCACCATCCTGAGCAGCTCGTCGCCAGCCTTGTGCCCGAAAGTGTCGTTGATGGATTTGAAGCCATCCAGGTCGAGGAAGAACAGCGCTGCGCCCTCTTCCGCGTCGATCAGCGCCGGCGCATCGACGCGCATCTTCTCCCGATTGGGAAGGCGGCTCACCGTGTCGTAGAAAGCGAGCTGACGAATTCTTTGAGTGCTGGCCCGCAAATGCGTTAGCATTCGCTCGAATGCGAGGCCGAGGCCGCGGACCTCACCGATGCCCGTTGCGCGGAATTGAACGTCAAGATTGCCCCCCGCGATTTCCTGGGCGGTCTTGGCGAGCGCTGAAAGTCCTTTCGTGAGGTGCCTCACGGCGGCCAATAGCGCGACGACCAAGGCACCGAGCGCCAGCGCCGCGGATGCCAGGAACTGCCACATCAGCGAACGCGTATGGGATGCGCCGATCTGGAACATCTGATCGCGGGTCGTCGTCACCAGCGATGCGCTCGCGAACGTACACACCTTGAGCGTCGCCTCGTAATCGACACAGCGCGCGACGTAGTTGCCGTCATCCGAGCGCTGCAGCCCGGCCAAACGCGACCTGGCGCCGCTGAATCTCACCCCTTCAGGCCCCGCGGAAGATACGATCTCATTGTCACCCGTGATAATGACCACGCCGGCATTGGCTAGCGAAGTGAAGTTCTCGAGAGTTCGTTCCGTGCGGCCGAGCGGTCGGATGGCGGCAAGCGCGCCGATGAGGTCGCCGAAGTCGTCGAACACGGGCTCGATCGCGGTGTGCGCTATGGTGTGGCGCTCCGGCAGGTCGAGCGCTGACAATTCACGCAATTTGAGCTCATAGGTGCCTTCCTCACCCTGCGGGTGCGAGCGGCTATTGTCCTTGAGGATCGGGTTGAGATTGACAGAGAGAGCGGTATCCTCGAACGCCCAGTTCAGCGCGAGGAGGTCGAGGGGCGTGTTGGCGCCGATCACGCGACCGGTTTCGTCGAAGGCGATCAGCCTTTCGAAGCCGGAGGTCGAAGCAACGATGCTGAGCAGCTCGCGGATAGTCACATCGTTGTTCGAGGCGACCGCCTTGGCGACATCGGCGCGCTGAGCGATCTGACGCAGGCGAGATGCGGTTTCTGCGCCTAGGACCTCGATTCGCGCTCGCGCCAACTGCGCCTCGCCGTCGAGGCGATGAGCGAGCTGGTCTTCTGAGAGTTCACCCAGTGCCGCAGCCTGATGCCTCAGTTGCTGCTGCAGGCGTAGCGCCGTCAAGCCACCGATGAGGCCGAGCCCGAGGACGCCGGTCGCGAGCACGACGGCAACAAGGCGCATGGCAATAGACGAGGGGAAACCCGGAATCCCGGACGGAACGGCCCAACGACGCCAGCGGGGCGGCGCCCTCGATGCCTCTGCCAAGTCCGCGTCAGTCGCCACCACCGCCAGCACCCTGAGCTTACGGGGCCGGTCAATGTCGCTCATTGAGGCCCCTTCCAGGCGCCAACCTTAGGCGAGTGGAATACTCAAAATCGTCAATTTGATCGTCTATTTGTGGCCGGTTAATTAGCAAATGGTTATTCGAAACCATCGGATTTTGTGCTTTTTACTTTCTGTCCGCCACGCTGATGATTCCAAAAGGCACGGTATTGCGACAACAGATGGTTTAGGTTTCTTTGCCAGATTGCACACCTCGTCGTTCGAAGGGGTTTGCCATGGCATTTTCGAGGATAGCGGCGGCAATTTTGGGCCTTTGCCTTGCGGGGGTGAATGCCGCTGGCGCCGAAACACGCAGGCTCGACATCGTCGGGACCGGAGACGGCATCGATGTCCTGCGCGCCATCGCCGCGAGCTTCATGCAGCAGGAAGGGGCGGCACAGGTCGAGGTCCCGCCGAGCATCGGTTCTGGCGGAGGCATCGCGGCCGTGGGGTCCGGCAAGGCAATCTTAGGGCGCGTCGCGCGCCGCCTGACCGACGCCGAAGCGGCTTCCGGCATCGTCTACAAGGCGATCGCCCGCCTGCCCTCGGCTTTCATCGTCCATCCCGGCTGTGGAGTGAGTGCCGTCACGAGCGATCAGCTCGTTGCGATCTATTCGGGCCGCCTCGCGAATTGGAAGGAGCTGGGCGGCGCCGATATGCGCATCCGCGTCGTGCGGCGCGAGGACCAGGACAGCACTCTCACCGTGCTACGGGCCAGCATGCCCGGCTGGCATGATCTCGAGATCACCGAGAAATCGAAGACGGCAACGACCACACAGGAAGCGATCGAGACGGTTCGCGATGTTCAAGGCGCGATCGGCTTCGGTCCCTTCTCGCGGCCGTTGGAACAGGGGCTCACAGTGCTTCGCGTGGACGGCCACTACCCGACCGACGCGGATTATCCCTCGAGCGTGGTGCTGGCGCTAATCTATCTAAAAACGTTGCAGGATCCGGACGCCTTGGCCTTTCTACGCTTTGCCGATGCGCAGAAGGCGGCCGACGTCATCACCAGCCTCGGTAGTCTGCCCGTCAAGCCGTGAGCCGTCGGGGCTCGGCGGCCGCCGGCGCAGCTGAGCTCGGCATCGGCTCACAGACCGGGGCGATGTGGCTGCTCCCGGCTTCGCCATAGACGGGTGATCTTGTCCATCAGCGATGGGGTTTGAGAGCTCGGCAGGAAAGGATCGGCGTAGCACTGCGCATTGGCCGAGCGTGCCTTGTTCTTCACGATATCGACGAGACCAACGGGGCCGGCGACGTAGACCGTATCCTCCAGCCCGAGCAGGGGCAGGTAGTGCGATGGGCGCCCGGGCCTGATCGGCAGGGTAGATCCGACCTCCGTCGTCGCAATGACGTCGCGGACACCGTCGTCGATCAGCCACTGCAACGACGGAAGCATATAGAGGTTATCGACATCCCGGCTGCCGGCGACGACCGCGATCTCGCGGTTGCGCTGGGTCGAGCGCGCCGAGCGGGCCAGCGCCCAGATCGGGGCCCAGCCTGCTCCGCCGGCGACCAGCACTAGCGGCCCCTGGCCCTGTCGTAGATAGGCTTGTCCGAAGGGGCCTTGCACATGCGCCGCATGGCCGGGCCTGATGGCCTTGCCGACCTGCCCCGACACGGTGCCGTCAGGCAGGCGCCGGATGTGGAAGACGAGTTCGCTTTGCTTGAAGGAGCCATCGAGCCTGAAGGTCGGGCTGAACTCGCGCGCAGGATAGCCGGAAAACTTGACGCGCACATATTGGCCCGGCCGAAACTCGAGCGGCGCTGAGGTCGTCAGCACGACTTCGGCGATCTCTGGCGAGAGCTCGTTGATCTCGGTAACGGCGCACGCCCGCTTCATCGGTAGCGGCAATTCTTCGAATTCGATCTCCGCATCGCCTGCGACCGCGGCCTGGCAGGCGAGCACAGTGCGGCCATGGCCCGAGCCGCCGTCATCGACCGAGCCCGAAACGACCGTCACCCGACAGCTCTGACATTGTCCCGATCTGCAGTCGTGTGGAATGAGGATCGAGCCGCCGAGCGCGGCGTCGATCAGGCTTTCGCCGGCGCGGGCTTCGACGAGCTTGCCGTTGAGGACGAGCCGACAATGCCTCTTCATCGCGAGGCCTCTGGGCGCAGCGAATTTCTGCGAGCAGGCCGCTGCTCGCCGCGCCAGAATGCGATGCGCGGATGAAGGCGAAGCCATGCTTCAGCGCAGCCGCGCCGCAGTGGCCTCCGGTCGAGCACGTCGCCCCCCATGAGACGCCTAGTTCTGCGTGACGACACGCACCGGGCGGTTATGGGTCGCATGCCGCGTCTGTGCATGGTCAAAGACAGCGACCCACATGTAGAGATCGCGGGCTGGCACGAAGGCTTTGTCATATCTGCCATCGCTTTTCATGTTGCGCGTCAGCTCGAGCGTCCAATGTCCATTGCTCCATTTTGCAACACCGGTGACATTGGCCCGCTCTCCTTCGTAGTCGCCGGCAATAATCACGCCGGGCAGGATCGTGCCAATGGGAATCCTCGCGTCGGCCTGTGGAGTGAAGGGTTCGCTCTCCCAGTCGAACATGTACCAGCGGCCGTTCTCGTCGTCGCTGCTGTTGGGATCAAGATCGAATTTGCTGAGGGCTGCGACCTGCGCCTTCCAGTCCTTGGGAAGCCGCAGAACCGTGACGGGCCCTTTGTCGTTCCTGTGGATGAACTTGAAGTTATACGAATAAAAAGCGCGGCCAGGCTTGTTCCAATAGCCGCCCTGGTAGCGGGCATCGTAATTCTGCTCGTCCAAGGTCGGGGCGTAGGGCGGGCCGATATATTGGCTGTCGACACGCCCGAGCATGCCCCCGCGCGACGCCTTCCACTGCCACATGTCTATGTAGCTGCCATCCGTCGTGAAGTGGAAGCCCCGGCCGTTGATCGGCATCGGTTTGCCGGGCAGCGGGTTGGCGCCGAGATCCGTCGCGCCTGCGCCGCCGAGCGATGGATTATCCGAGAAAATGACCGACAGTTTATCCTCGTAGAAGTCGACGGCGTCTTGCAGGCCCGCACGCTCGTCGAGGACGTGCCAGCCATCCTCTTTCTTGATGATCGGAATGCGGCGCAGGGAGCGCGTGGGATCTTCCCAGCGGAAGGCGAAATAGATCTTCTGCCCGTCGTGCAGGGCGCGCGCCTCCACGAGCGATTCGCCCGATCCGCCGAGATTGGCACCCTGCTGCGTGCGGATGAAGACGGGGCGCGCGCGCGACCAGGCGGGATCGCCCATGGCGCCGTCCAGCTTGGGCGCGTCGCTCACCCGCGCGACGACGAGCGTATCGCGCGTCGCCCAGTCGAGCCCGGCGACGCCGCACGCGACTGCCACCCCGATTGCAGCGGCGACGAGAAGAGGCCTCGGCCGCAGGGCCTTCGTGATCGCGAGCGGCGCCGGCCGAAACACGCGGAAAATCTGCAGCCAGCCGCCATAGAGATAATGCGCGGCGACATGCGCGAAGATATAGACGAGCGCAACATAGGCGGCGGTCGAGTGGAGATAAGCCCACCAGCCGCCATAGCCGAGATACATCATGACGCCCGTCGCCGTGAGGAAGATCACGAGCGCATAGACGAACCAGTGCAGGATGACGTTGACGGCTCCCCACTTGAGGCGAGCCGGAGCGCGCATCGCGAGGATCCGCGTCTTCTTGGGGCTGTTGCGCTCGACGAGGCCGCTGCGCGCGAGGTAGGCGACGTAGGCCGACCCGCAGAAGAAGACGGCGAGTCCCGCGAGGAAATGCCAGGAAAAGATCTCGCCCTGCGGCAGGACCGGAGTGAGCCATTTCGAGAAGGGGGCGCTCAACGCGTCCGCTGCGATGCGTATGCCGGTAACGAGGCTTACGACGAACGCGAGCGCGGTCGCCCAATGGAGCGTTATCGTCCCGACATCCGTGCGTGGCGGGCTTTCGTGAGTCTTTGTTTGAGCGAGGCTTCTCTCGGTCAAGGCGTCGGCGTTCGTTCGAGCGGTGACATTGTTCATTGCATAAAGCTTACCTACGGTGAACCGGCAGAGCTAGAGCGTCCGCTTTTCGCTTCTCCCGGAAAAGCGGACAGCTGCGAACAAGCTACCTCCGCGATATCATAAGCAAGTTATCAAGTCTGGCGAGATCGCTCGTTTCGCGACAATTCGTCCCCGGTCGGCCGTCCTTTGGACATTCGAGAAGGCGCGAGCATCACGAGGTTTCCGTGGGATTTCTGGTGGGCAGTTTTGCTCCCCCTTGGTGACACCCTGCTGGTCGAAGGCGATCAGGCGGCTGTTGGCGATGGCAACGCGGTGGGTGTAGAGCGACAGATAGGCGGGCATGGCCTCGGGCCAGCCGAACGGCCGCGTTGCGTAGACGACCCACTCCGCTTGCGCAGTGGCGCCAGAAGGGCTGCGAAGCATTGGGGATTTGGCAAGATGGGCGTGGTCGCCGAAGAAGCTAAGGCGGCGGGCAACGATCATTATCCCAGTCAATGCGGTCGGCCAAGGAGCCGCCCTTGGGGCATATGTCAGCCTCGAAGTCTGGTTTCTAACCCAGGTTAGCTCTAAACCACGCCCGTCATAAACTCGGCGGAAACCGTTGGGGGGGCGTAGGTAAGCCTTCAGTGAGTCGATCCTCCCCAGTAGCTTGAATTTATATAACAATTTCAACTATATATGAGTTCGCGGTTTTGTTCTGAATGGCGCGCCATTTGCGGTGGTAAGTTGTCCAATGCGTACTATCGATCGTCTGTTCTCCTGCCTCGTCCTGTTCCTTGCAATCGCAGCCGTCCCGGTCCTTCCCGTGCGCGCGGCCGAAACCTGCCCGTTCATCAGCGCCCAGGAACTCGCCAGTGCGATGCCGGCGCTCAAATGGTCACTGATTTCAAATCAGGACGGCCGCGGCTGCATCTACCAGGGCGGGCGCGGCGACACGATGATGTTGACCGTGTTCCGCAATCCCGACAAGGACCGCGCCAGGGAATTGTACGCGACCTTCGTCAAGACGCTCGGCGAGCGCATGCCGCTGAACGCAGTGTCCGGGATCGGCGACGAAGGCCAGGGCGGAACGAGCGCCGCCGGCGCGCAGCGCCAGGAAGCCTCGGTCGTCGCCTTGTCCGGTGATTACATCCTGCAGATCAGCGTCTATCCGATCGGCCGGCGTGCCGACGATGCGCTGCTCGGACCGATCACCGAAGCCGCGCGCGTTGCCATCGGCAATGTGAGCAAGAGCAGCGAGCGCTTCGGCAATTGCGAGTGGCTCACGGCCGCGGATGCCGACGGCTTTCTCGACAAGAGCACGCTGACGGTTCAGCGGACCGGCGCGGGCAGCTGCATGATGTTCGATCGCGAGGCCAACACCATGACCGTCGCGGTGATCGCGATCTCGCGCGACACCGTCGTCAGCATGATGAAGCGCACGGGCCCGTGCCAACACGTGGCGATACCCGAGCTCGGCAGCGAAGCGTTCGGCGAGCATTCCTGCACCAAGGGCAACGGCAACGCCGTCAACATCTATGTCTGGAAGAACGGCAGGCAGGCTTCGATCCTGTTCGCGCCGGTCAAGCCGCATCCTGAGTCCGGCTCGGTCGAGCGCCTGAAGGCGGTCGCCGGGCGAGTCTATGGAAAACTGTAACGGCGCCGCGTGACAGCGCCGGTGCACGCGCCCGTGGCTCGGCTGGATAGAGCGTTAGACTGCGAATCCGAGGGGCGGACGTTCGAATCGTTCCGGGCGCGCCATTCTTGGGCCATTCGTTGCCAGCTAGGCTGTCTCCACCAGCCTTCCGGCGTCTCTGCAAACGCGGAATTGCTCAGGGCTGACCGCGGCTTCGGATCGGAATTCTTGCCGCAACGTCTGGCCGGTTTTTCTCGAGCCAGGCTATTGCCTCCGGTCCATCGACGAGACACGCGAAGGTTTCCCAGGCTGGATCCTCGATTGTGTCGGGTTGCAGGCGCTTCGCCGCATACTCAACGAGGTCGTGCAGGCCTTCATATCCTCGTCGGCCCTCGAGCGAGTCCGCAATCGCCGTGCTGGCCCAGCCTCGTTGAGCCAGATCGACAATGCTCGGAGCGTTCGCCTCGCTGAACCAGGGTGTGGCATCGAACTCGAGGCAGCGGATGTTATCGGCGGTATGGCAAGTCGCGTGGATCATCGGGTCCCTCCGTTCACCGGCTAACAACCCTGCCCCTGACATTGCAGACTCGCCAGCGCTGCCGCGCGCCCGTCAGCCCTTGACAAGGTCCCCCAGCAAGTTCGCGGCCACCATGAGCTTGGCGAGCGTCAGGCCGCCAGCGGCAATCTCCTCGACCGCGCGGCGCAGGCGCGTGGCTTCGGGGTGAGCAGCAAGCCAGGTCTCCACAGCCTGCTGACCGGATTGGCCGGTTGCCAGCATATCCGCGGTCAGGCGTCTTTCGGCTGCCGCGATCAGTTCGACGGCGCGGTCGATGGCCAGGCGTTCGAAATGATCGCTGGCCGGCACGCTGCGCGCGGCGGCGATGATGCGGTCGAGACGGAAATTGGCGTCGGCGGCAAAGAACGTCGCAGTGGCATCGCGGATGCTGCGGCTGGTGCGCTCGGCGACCGTCACGATATCAGGCGCAGAGACCAGGGCGTCGAGGTCCGCCAATTCGCCGGCGAGGCCGGTCGGGACGCCGGCATCGGTCAGCTCCTGCCGGCGCTTGCCGCGCGCGGCTTGCAGGTCCGGCGGCAGGGCGTCGTCGAGAGAGGCTGCGATCTCGCGGACGGCAGGGCCAAACCGGGCGTTGATCGCGCTCAGCCCATCCTTGAAATCGACATTGCGCACATACCAGACCATGCGGGAGAGCAGGAGATCCTGGATCGTCGCGTAGAGGCTGAGCTGCAACTGTCCGTCGATACGTGTGTCGAGCGCGTCGATCGCGTCATTGAGTCGCCTGAGCTCGTAGATCGCGTCCACCGCCACCTGCGCCATGACGATGGTCGAGATGTCGGCGTCGGTCTCGTCGGTCAGGCGCACGATGCAGGCCGGGCCCCCGCGGTTGATCACGGCATTGACGAGACTGGTCGCGATGATCTCGCGTCGGAGGCGATGGTGCTCGACTGCGGTCGGGAATTTGTCGAGAACCTCGCGCGGAAAATACAGGGACAGTCTGCGGGCGAGATAAGGATCATCCGGCACGCCGGTGAGGAGCAGGTCTTCGTAGAGTGTCAGCTTGGCGTAGGCGAGCAATACGGCAAGCTCCGGCCGTGTCAGGGCCTGGCCGCGCCTCGTGCGCTCGGTGATGGCGGCGTCGTCGGGCAGGAATTCCACGGCACGGCTGAGCAGGCCGCGCTGCTCGAGCGACTGCATCAGGCGGGTGAGGAAGCCGGTCTCGGCCACGCCCTTGCGTTCGGCAAGCGAGAGCGCCAGCGTCTGCAGGTAGTTGTTGCGCAGCACCAGCGTGCCGACTTCGTCGGTCATCGCCGCGAGCAGGGTGTTGCGGTCAGCCGGGCTGAGGCGTCCCTCGCGCTCGGGGCGCGCCAATGCAATCTTGATGTTGACCTCGACGTCGGAGGTATTCACGCCGGCCGAATTGTCGATCGCGTCGGTGTTGAGCTTGACGCCCGCCTGCGCCGCTTCGATGCGGCCGCGCTGGGTGACGCCGAGATTGGCGCCTTCGCCGATCACCCTGGCGCGAACCTCGGTCCCGGTGATGCGGATCGGATCATTGGCGCGGTCGCCGGCCTGATCGTCGCTCTCCGCCGACGCCCGGATGTAGGTGCCGATGCCGCCGAACCACAGCAAGTCCGCGCGCGCCTTCAGGATCGCCGTCATCACCTCGAACGGCGTTGCCTGCTCCTTGTCGAGATCGAGCAGGGTGCGCACTTCCGGTGCTAGCGGTATAGCCTTGAGCGAGCGCGAGAACACGCCGCCGCCCGGCGAGATCAGCGATTTGTTGTAGTCCTGCCAGCTCGATCGCGGCAGGTCGAACAGGCGCTTGCGTTCGGCGAAGCTGATCGAGGGATCAGGCGAGGGATCGATGAAGATGTCGCGGTGATCGAATGCCGCGACGAGCTTCGTCG
Source organism: Bradyrhizobium sp. CCBAU 11386 (assembly GCF_028128955.1). Classification (NCBI taxonomy): domain Bacteria; kingdom Pseudomonadati; phylum Pseudomonadota; class Alphaproteobacteria; order Hyphomicrobiales; family Nitrobacteraceae; genus Bradyrhizobium; species Bradyrhizobium sp. CCBAU 11386. Next base: position 34,160 of record NZ_LBKA01000228.1, on the reverse strand, counting down.
CCGGCGAGAGCAGCATGCCGTTGCCGAAGACGTCGCCGGACATGTCGCCGACGCCGACCACGGTGAAAGGCATGGTTTGAATGTCGGTGCCGAGCTCGCGGAAGTGGCGCTTGACCGCCTCCCAGGCGCCGCGCGCCGTGATCCCCATCTTCTTGTGGTCGTAGCCTTGGCTGCCGCCGGAGGCAAAGGCATCGCCGAGCCAATGGTGCTTCTCGGCCGAAATCGCATTGGCGACGTCGGAGAAGGTGGCGGTGCCCTTGTCGGCGGCAACGACGAGGTACGGGTCGTCGCCGTCGTGCCGCACGGTCAAGCCCGGCGGGATCACGATGTCGCCGTCGAGATTGTCGGTGAGTTCGAGCAGCGAGCGCACGAAGATGCGATAGGCCTCGGTGCCCTCCGCGAGCCACGCCTCGCGATCGGAGGGCGCCGGCAGGCGCTTGGGCACGAAGCCGCCCTTGGCGCCGACCGGCACGATCACGGCGTTCTTGACTTGCTGCGCTTTCACGAGGCCGAGGATCTCGGTGCGGAAATCCTGCGGCCGATCGGACCAGCGCAAGCCACCGCGCGCAACCTTACCGAAGCGCAGGTGAATGCCTTCGACACGCGGTGAATAGACGAAAATCTCGTAGAGCGGTCGGGGAGGGGGCAGATCCTCGATCTTGCGCGCGTCGAACTTGAAGGAGATCACCGGGCGCGGATGTCCGTCCGGGCCGACCTGCCACAAATTGGTGCGGATGGTCGACTGCACCAGATTGGTGAAACGGCGCAGGATGCGGTCTTCATCGAGCGAGGAGACGGATTTGAGCTGCTCCTCGATCTCGGCAAGGAGAGTTATCTCGCGCGCCAAACGCTCGCGATCGGTCAGGACGAGGCGCGGATCGCGGCGGGCCTGGAACAGCGCGACGAGGTTGGCCGTGATCGCGGCGTTCTTGCGCAAGGTCTCCCACATATAGTCCTGGGTGAACGGAGCGCGGATCTGGTGCAAATAGCGCGACAGCGCCCGGATGGTCGAGATTTCCCGCCAGCCCAGGGCCGTGCGCAGGATCAAGGCATTGTACCCGTCGGATTCGGCGCGATCGGTGACCACCGCCATGATCGAGGCCTCCAGGCGATGGCTGAAGTCCCGGCTGATCTCGATCGGCTGGCCGTCGCTGGTCTCGATCGTCATGTCGTGCAGCCAGACCGGCTCGGGCCTGTTGCCGGGCACGATCTGATAGGTGCGTTCGTTGACCACGCGCAGGCCGTGATTTTCGATCACCGGCACGCGATAGGACAGCGATAGCGGCGCGGCGTCCGAAAACACCTTCAGGCCGAAGCGCCTGGGATCGTCCTGCTCGAAGCGGTGAACCGAAATTGTCACCGGGCGGGCTGGCGTGAGCTTCTCGATGGTGGCGATATCGGCGATCGCCTGTTCTGCCGTGGAAGCCTCGGTATAGCCGCCGCCGAAGGCCTGAGCGTAGCGATTTGCGAGCATGCGCGCCCGCATACCGTCGGTCGACGCAGCCAGCGCGGCCTTCAGCTTGTCGGCCCAGGTCGCGGCAATGGCGCTGATCCCGGCTTCCAGCGTGGCGCGCTCGACGGCGGGGGTCTTACCTTCATAGCGTCCGATGATGTAGTGGACGCGCGCCAATGCTCCTTCGGGGAAGGACACGTAGGAGGCCGACAGTGTCCCCTTGTAGCTCTGCGACAGGAAGGCGCCGACGCGCGTTCGCACGTCGGTGTCGTATTTGTCGCGCGGAATGAAGACGAGGATGGAAACGAAGCGATCGAACTTGTCGACCCGCGCCAGCGCCCGGACGCGGGGCCTCTCATAGAGGATCAGGATCTCCATGACGAAATCGAAAAGGGTATCGACGTCTACCTGGAAGAGTTCGTCGCGCGGATATTCCTCGAGAATATGCTGGAGAGCCTTGCCGGAATGGCTGTTCGGGTCGAAGCCGGCGCGCTGCAGCACCCGCGATACCTTGTGGCGAACATGGGGGATCTGTCGTGCCGAGCGCGTGTAGGCGCCCGAGGTGAACAGGCCGACGACTCGCAATTCACCCTCGAGCCGGCCGTCGGGCGCATAGAGCTTGATGCCGACATAATCCATCCGGATGCGGCGATGAACGCGGCTGCTCACATTGGCCTTGATGACGATCAGCAGGGTCGGCTCGCGCATGAACTCGCGAATTTCCGGCGTCATCACCACCATTTCGTTGCCGCGGCGCAGGACCTTCGCATCGGGATCGCGGAGGATGCCGAGGCCCTCAGCGGTCGTGATGTCGTCCGACGCATCGCGGCCGGGCGAGAAGCGATATTCGCGCACGCCGAGAAAGGTGAAATTGTCCGCGCACAGCCATTGCAGGAACTGGTTGGCCTCGGCGACCTCGTCGATCGGCAGCGGCGGCGGATTGGACGAGAACGTCTTGACCGCGTCCTCGACGCGGTCGCGCATGGCGCGCCAGTCCGCGACGCAGGCGCGCACGTCGCTCAACGTCCTGGTGAGGCCGTCAATCAGCCTCTCGCGGTCTGCGTCCGCGTCGAGGCGGGTGATGTGGAGGTGAATCAGGCTCTCTCGCGCGCCCTTTGCCCCTTCCGGCAGTGCCTCGCCGTAGAAGCGCAGGAGCTTGCCCTGGTCATCACGCTCCGCCGCGATGATGGGGTGAGCGACGAGGGTGACTTCGATGCCCTGCTCGGCGATTTCAGCCATGGTGGAATCGAACAGGAAGGGCATGTTGTCGTTGAGGATTTCGAGCACGGAGATCTCGCGCCCGTCCGGCATTAGCGGATTGACGACGCGGATATCGGCACGCCCCGCCGTGCGCCGCTGCACATGCTCCCAGGCTTGCTCCGCCAGAAAGGCAAGCGAGGAGGCATCGTGACTAGCGAGATCCTCGACATTGGTGAAGGCGAACAGAAGCTCGGCAAAGCTTCGGGGGGCCTTGCCCGGCTGCACGCTTCCGGCTGCCTCGCGGATCAGAGTTGCCCGGGCCTTGTCGTCGCGCCATGCCATTGCGTCCTCCATATCCCGGCCGACGAACCGCAAATGCGGTCAGGCGTTGTTTTTGGAGTGCGTCTCTTCGCGCGCCATCGTCTCGACCGTATTTCAATCGCTTCGGTCTTGCGGCCTTCACGATACTAGCATCCCGAAGCCGCCATGGCGCGCAGAGTTATGAGGCGTGCTTAAGGCCGAAGTCGGCGGGGGAGGATCGCAGCGCCGTGAGCACTCGCAAAATCACAAGGAGTTTCAATTGTGTAGGAGTTCGTCGTTTTGTTCCGGATGGCGCGCCATTTCGGTACAAATTGACAAGCCGAAACCCGCCGTTTTTGCGATTGTGGCGGACACCTGCCTGCGGCGATCTTGGTGATCGCAATCAAATAGAATGGAGCTCGCCGGTCGCCAATCGCGCGGCCTCACGGCGCTGGCCGCTGCAGCCCGTTGGCAATGAAGGCAGCAGTAGCGTCGGCCGAGTTCAAATATTGGACGAAAGCGTTGGCGGGCGCGGAGTTCTCAGCCGCGGCAGAAACCACCGCGGTATAAGTGGTGACGTTCTGCAGAGGCGATGGCAGCACGCCTGCAAATTCCACCGCTTGAACGGTGACGATGTTGGGTACGGTGATGACGGTCAGATCGGCATCGCCGCGCGCCACGGCTTCGACCGGATTTCCGCTGACCGTCTTGAGCTTCGTCTGCATCTGCGGGCCGATGCCGAGACGATCGATCAAGCTGAGGAAGTATTTTCCACTGGCGCTGTCCGCGCCGTAGGCAGCGGAGTTGGTCGACAACAAGGATCGTCGCAGCGCATCGGGTGAGCTGATGTCGGGTCTCGGGAGCCCCTTGCGGACGGCGACGCCGACCAGGGCGACAGCGAGATCGGTTCGGGAGGCGCGCGCGGCCTTTCCCTCCTTGATGAGGTCGTCGACCGCAGCGGGCAACAGCAGAGCGACGTCGAATGCAGCGCCGCCATCGATCTCACGCTTCAGCGCAGCGACGGCTGCGTAAGTGACCTTGAGCGTGTGCCGGGTCGATCCCTCGAACTTCGGGCCAAGATGATCCAATACGGGCTTCAAGGACGGCGTACTGAACACGACGATCTCATCGGCCGCTGCAGGTGACGGACCAAGGTAAGCCGCGCTGACGACGAGTGCGGCTACGATCGATTTCATCATGGCTCTTCCAATCCCCTGCCTTGCATTTGCGCTGGAGGTTAGCAAGGCGCAGGCGTAGCCTGAAGCTCTCATTTGTCACTGATGTGTAGCAGTATAGGTACGTCGGATGAACTGGCCGGATCGCATTGGGCAGCGCTTGTCGCCGCGCGATTTACACGTATTCCTCGTTGTCGCCGCAGAGCTCAACATGGCGAAAGCCGCGCAGCGTTTGTCGGTTTCACGCCCCGTCGTCTCGCGCACCATCGCGGGTCTCGAGCGCACGCTTGGCGTGCCATTGTTCGACCGGCTTTCCCGCGGCAGCGAGCTTACCGGATACGGGGTTGCCCTTTCGAAGCATGCCGCTGCCGTGTTCGACGAACTGCGCCGCAGCGTCGAAGCCGGGCACCGGCGAGGTGCGCATCGCGGCTAGCGAGATCTGGGCGGCGGGTCTCGTCCCCGCAGCAATCGAGCGTGTAGCGCAGCGGCATCCCCACCTGCAATTCCATGTCGAGGCCATCACGCCGTCCACGCTGCAGGCTTATCTCCGCGAGCGGCGGGGCGAGCTGGCCGTCACCCGGCTCATCCGCGGCACGCCGGAGTCCGATATCGAAGTCGAGGACCTCTACCACGAGCGGCTTGTCGTCGTGGCGGGCGCTGGAAACCCTTGGATCGCCCGTCGCAATCTGCGACTGCGCCAGTTGATCGACGAGCCTTGGATCATCTCGCCGTTCGAGCTCGACGAAAGCTCGCCCCTCATGAAGGCATGCGCCGCCGAAGGCCTCTCGCCACCCACGAACCGGATTCTTAGCAATTCCTTCAATCTCCGAGCGGGCCTGCTGCTTGGCGGTCGCTTCCTGACTCTCGTTCCTGGCTCCGTGCTTGCGTTCCAACCCTGGTGTGCCCTCCTGAAACCACTTCGGGTCGAGCTGCCGAGGTGGGAGTTCCCGACTGCCGTCTTCAAACTGAAGGACCGAACCTTGAGTGCCGGCACGGAGGCGTTTCTGAGCGCCCTTCGCCTGGAGGCCAAGCGGTTCTGAAAATGGCGGAATCAAACCTGCACGCCGTCATCGGCAATGGCGCGCCGTTCATCATCAGGCATTCATGCGCTCTTCGGCCGAAACGCGACGACGGATCCGGCCGGCTCTTCCTCGCCCATCGCCGCCTCGATCGCCTTCGCAAGCGCGGCCTGGTCGAACGGCTTTGCCAGGCGCGGCAGGCTGGATCGCGCGTCGCTCGGGAGGTCCGCGTATCCCGTGCTGAGGAGGATGACCGTCTCCGGGCGCTCCGCAGCGATGGCGCCGGCAAGCTGCAGGCCGGTCATGCCGGGCATGGCATAGTCGGTCACGACCAGGTCGACGGTGCGCGTGCGGCGGAGCAAAGCCAGAGCCTCATCGCCCGAGAGCGCCTCGACCACGATGTGCCCGAGATCCTCAAGCATCGCTGCCGTGTTCTCGAGCACCAGGAGGTCGTCGTCGACGACGAGCACGGAAAGCTGCCGGCTGGCCCGGGCTACGGGTGCCGGAGCCGCCGTGCGCGGGTCTGGCACCGCGGTCGCCTCGGCGATCGGCAGCCAGATGTCGGCCGTCGTGCCCTCTCCGGGACGGCTCTTCAAGACGAGCCTGCCGCCGGACTGCTCGGCAAGTCCATGGACCATCGACAGGCCGAGCCCGGTGCCTTTGCCGACGCCCTTGGTCGTGAAGAACGGCTCCTGGGCGTGCTTGAGAATCTCCTCGCTCATGCCGCAGCCCGTGTCGCTGACCGAGAGCACGACATAACCGCTGCTCGAATGGCCGCCTTCGCCCTGCTCCTCGTGCGCGGCGATGGTGATCAGGCCGCCATCCGGCATCGCATCGCGCGCGTTGACCGCGAGGTTGAGGATCGCCAATTCGAGCTGGTTGGCGTCGACCTTCACCTTCGGCAGATGCATCGGGAACCGGGTCTCGACACCAATTCCGGCCTCGAATTTCAGCAATGACGCCATGCCGCGCACCAGCTCGCCGACATCGACGACCGCCGGCTTGAGGTGCTGCTTACGCGCGAAAGCGAGCATGCGCTGGGTCAGCGAGGCGCCCCGCGCCGCGCCTTGCATCGCGTTCTCCAACAGGCGCTGGATCTTCGGATCGCCCGTCGGCAGGCGCTTCTTCAAGAGCTCGAGGCTGCCGAGAACGGCCGCCAGCAGGTTGTTGAAGTCGTGGGCCACGCCGCCGGTGAGCTGGCCGATGGTCTCCATCTTCTGCGACATCATCAGTGCTTCGCGCGCGCGATCCAGCGCTTCCTGCGCCCGTCTCCGTTCGCTGACGTCGCGCACGATCTTGGCAAAGCCGGCGATTGCGCCGCTTTCGTTCCGGACCGCGACGATCGTTGCCTCCGCCCAGAAGCGGCTGCCGTCCTTGCGCACCCGCCAGCCTTCGATGGCGGACTTCCCCTCCCGCTCGGCTTCAACGAGCGCGCGCGCGGGCGTCTCGGCGGCGCAATCTTCCTCGGTGTGAAAAATGGCGTAGCTCGTCCCGACGATGTCGTCGCCATAGCCCATCAGCCGGCGCGCGCCGAGATTCCAGTTGCCCACGCGCCCGTCCGGATCGAGCATGAAGATCGCGTGGTCGACGATACCTTCGACGAGCAGCCGAAAGCGTTCTTCGCTGCGCCTCAGTGCGTCGGCCTCGCGTTGGGCCCGCTCCGCCGATACCCTGTCATAGACGGCCGCCGCGATCCCGATGCTCAGGATGATGATGGTGATGCCGGCGAGCAGGAACGCGAGCGGCGCCTGACCGACGCCGAGATGTCCTGCCTGCCGGGCCATGGTGCTCGTCGGCACGAACATGGCGCCTTCCATCGCGGCGTAATGCATGCCGGAGATCGCAAGGCCCATCACCAGGCCCGCGAACAGCCGCTGGACCGCGTTGGTGTTGCGAAAGGCGAGCCAGAGCGCCACGATCGAGGCGCTGATCGCGATCAGGATCGAGAGCACGACCCAGCGGGGATCATATTGTAGGAGGGCCGCCATCCGCATCGCGGCCATGCCGGTATAGTGCATGCCGGAGATGCCAAGTCCCATCGCGAAGCCGGATGCGAGCAGCGCCTGCGGGCGGCGTCCGACAACGGCAAAGGCGGCAGCGGCGACGGCAATCGGAATGGCCAGCGAGAGCAGAGTCAGGAATGGATCGTACGAGATCTCGATTCCAGGCAGGCTGAAGGCCAGCATGCCGACGAAATGCATCGACCAGATGCCGCCGCCCATGGCGATCGCCGCGGCGACCAGCCAGGATCGGCGGGCCCTTCCCGAAGCTGCTCGCATCCGGGTCGCCAGGTCCAACGCCGTATAGGAGGCGAGGGCCGCGATCAGAATCGATAACGCGACCAGAACTGGATCGTGAAAAGCCGCATGGTGATGCATTTCGGCCAACACTAGCCGGGCTTGCGTTCGGGTTTACGCATGAAGTCCTCCCCCGACACCGAGATCGTCCGCGGCACCAAGGCGTCCACGAAGTTCGAATCGGCCGTTATGGTGCACGCAATCATGCGTTGCCGCCACTCTCATGGTGTCATCGGGGCGATCCCGCGGGAACCATCCGTCATGCCGGCAGCAGACCGGCCGCGCGGTAGCTGTCGATCAAGGCGTCGTAGAGCGAGAGATCCGACCGGCTTCGCGCAAGGAGCTGGGCACCGGCGATGGCGGCGAAGATCGCTCGTGCGCGCCGTTCGCACTCCCCGGTGCCGGCCGGCGCCGCAGCGGACAGAACCTTGCTCAGCCAGGCGACATTCACGTCGGCAAAGGCCTGCACCTCCCGCTTCACCGCGTCCGGCAGGTCGTCATGCTCGGCGGCCATGAAGCTGCACAGGCACATGCGGTTGCCGTTCTCGAGCGCCTTGCGGAACACGTCGGGATAGCGGTGCAGGCAGCGCAGGGGATCCGGGGTTTCGGCCAGCATGGCGTCGAGCGCCGTCGCGGTGTCCTCCCAGTAGCGTCTGGCGACTGCTGCGCCGAGATCGGCCTTGCTGGGGAAATGATAGTGGATGCTGGCGGCCTTGATGCCGACTTCAGCGGCGAGATCGCGGAAGTTCAGGCCGCCATAGCCGTGCGCCTGTGCGGTGCGTCTGGCGGCCGCCATGATGGCTTCCCGCGCGCTGGAACTCATGTCGGCGCCTCACCGCTTCGTTATCTACCAAGTGACAGATAGGCTTTGACTGCCAGGTTTTGAAGGCTATAGTTGCCTACCAAGTGGCAGGTAGATGGAAACGAAGAGGTTCAGCGATGAAGATTCACGATTGGGCCACCGGCCCTTACCCGGCCCGCGTCCGCATCGCCATCGCCGAGAAGAATCTGCAGCCGCGCGTCACATTCGTGTCGGTCAACCTGCGCAAGGGCGAGCACAAGAAACCCGAGTTCCTCGCCAAGAACTACTCGGGCACGCTGCCGGTGCTCGAGCTCGACGACGGCACCTTCATCGGCGAATGCACCGCCATCACCGAATATCTCGACTTGCTCGACGGCGCGCCCGTGCTCACCGGCAGGACGCCCCGCGAGAAGGGCGTGATCCACATGATGAACAAGCGCGCCGAGCTGGAGCTGCTCGACGCGATCAGTGTGTACTTTCATCACGCAACGCCCGGGCTTGGGCCCGAGGTCGAGGTCTATCAGAACGCCGAGTGGGGCCTGCGTCAGCGCGACAAGGCCTTCAGAGGCATGCACTACTTCGACGGCATTCTGAAACAGCAGCCATTCGTCGCCGGCGAGGCCTTCTCGATGGCCGACATCGCGGTCATCGGCGGCTTGATCTTTGCGGAGCTCCTGAAGCTGCCGGTGCCTGCGGAGTGCGAGGCTCTTCGAGCCTGGTATGCCCGGATGCAGGAGCGCCCCAGCGTCAAGAACCGGGTGACGATGTCGGAGCCGGCCGAAGCGTCCGCCTGACATCAGCGCCGCGCCAACGCGAAGGCCTGTCGAAGCAGGTTGATCCGACTTGTCCCATCGATGACGCTCTCGGTCGGTGAGGCGGAGCAATCCTCCGATGCTTGACGGCTGACGTCGGTCGTGCGCGTCGGCACGTTGTTGTTGGCGTCGCCGCACGATCATTGATCTGAAACAATGACGACCTTCAGCACAAATGCTAGGGGGAGTCGCAGGTCACGACGCTGGGCTCCCCAGGCCGGTCGAGACAATCTCAGCGCGTGTTGGAATCCGAGGGCTCAATGGGACGACTACTGAATATTGTGACGCCACTGCATACCGCGACCAAGCGCGACTACATGGGCCGCATGAACGACGACAAGATCGGCTGCTCGCTGAAGGCGCGGGAATACGAGGCCGATTACTGGGATGGCGATCGTCGCTTCGGCTATGGCGGCTACCGCTTCATCGAGGGGCGCTGGGCGCCGGTCGCCAAGGCGCTGATCGAGCCTATGGCCTGAAGGATGGCTCCAGCGTACTCGACGTCGGCTGCGGCAAGGGCTTCCTGCTGTACGAGATGCAAAAGATCCTGCCGGGCTTGAAGGTCGTCGGCTTCGATATCTCCAAGCACGGTCTTGCGAATTCCCACGAGCAGGTGAGGCCGTATTTGTTCAATTATCGCGCCCAGGATGTCTATCCCTATGGCGACGACAGTTTCGACCTCGTCATCTCGCTCGGCACGCTGCACAATCTCAGGCTCTATGAGCTCGATGCGGCGCTCAAGGAGATCGAGCGGGTCGGGAAGAACAAATACGTCATGGTCGAGGGCTACCGGAACGTTGCCGAGCTGCACAACCTCGAATGCTGGGCGCTGACGGCGGAGTCCATCCTGCACACATCGGAATGGATCTGGCTCTACGGAAAGCTCGGCTACACCGGCGATTACGAATTCATCTATTTCGAGTGACCGGGCGCTGCTCATGGATATCAAGACTGCCAAGGCGGCGATTCTCGTCGAATCGGGCAAGCCGCTGATCGTCGACGAGTTCACCCTGCCTGATACGCTCGAGCACGGCCAGGTGCTTGCGCACGTGCACACGTCGAGCATCTGCGGCGCGCAGATCAACGAGATCGACGCCGTCAAGGGCGTCGACAAGTTTCTGCCGCACCTCTTGGGGCACGAAGCGCTGGCGACCATCGTCCAAACCGGACCCGGCGTCGTCTCCTGCAAGCAGGGCGACACCGTCGTCATGCATTGGCGGCCGGGCAAGGGCGTGCAGTCCAATACGCCGGTCTATTCCTGGCGCGGCAAGCGCCTCAACGCGGGCTGGGTCACCACCTTCAATGAATACGCCGTGGTGTCGGAAAATCGCGTCACGCCCGTTCCCCCCTCGATCGATCGCAGCAGCGCGCCGCTGCTCGGCTGCGCGGTGACGACCGCGCTCGGCGTCGTCAACAACGACGCGCAAATCGCCATCGGCGAAGCCGTCGTCGTGTTCGGCGTCGGCGGCGTCGGGCTGAACATCGTGCAGTTTGCCGCGATGGTCGGCGCCTGGCCGGTCATTGCGATCGACCGCCTCGACAACAAGCTCGAGATGGCCCGGCAGTTCGGCGCCACCCACACCATCAACTCCGAGGCGGTCAAGGATGTGGCCGCCGAGGTTCGGTCCATCACGGGGGCCGACGGACCCGACAAGGTCGTCGAGACCACCGGCGTCAAGAACTTGATCGAGCTCGCCTACGAGATCACGGCGAAGAAGGGCCGCTGCATCCTTGTCGGTGTTCCCCGCGAGAAGGCCGAAATCTATACGCTGCCGCTGCACTTCGAGAAGGTGCTGAAGGGCTCGGAAGGCGGGCAATGCCAGCCCGCGCGCGATATCCCACGTCTGGTTCGTCTGAGCGATGCCGGCAAGGTCAGTTACCGCGGCATCGTGACCCACGAGTTCGCGCTCGATGACATCAACGACGCGCTGGATCTGATGCGCAGCGGCGAGTCGGGGCGGATCCTTCTCAACATCAGCTGAGCGCTGCGGCCGGTCGTTGGCCGGTCAGTCGTGGATGATCGCTGTTGCTTCGATCTCGACCCGTGCGGCGGCGGGCGTGAGGGCGCCGACCTGGACAAGCGTGCTCACGGGGCGGACCCGGTCGAAGGCTTCGGAATGTGCGCGGGCAACATGCTGGATGTCCGCCATGTCGATGACGTAGACCACTGTACGAACGACGTGCCGCAGGTCCGCGCTGGTCTGGGCCAGCGCGTCGGCAATCATCGCCAGCGCGGCCTTCGCCTGCGCATAGGCATCGCCGCCCAGCTCCGGCGGCCGGGCCGTCGTGCCGGAGACAAAGACCTGGTTTCCGACGCGGACGGCCCGCGAATATCCGTACGCGTTTTCAAAAGCGTAACCGGACGAGATGTTCTGCCTTGGCAAGCGGGTTCTCCTGCATGGTTCGGTGGATGCCGGGCGGCCGAGGCGATGCAGCCGGGTGGACGTTGCCCGATCGGCCGGTTTCGGTTCAAGATCACCTGTAATCTGTTTCACACGCAAACGCACCCAATGGCGTTAGATCAGCTTAGGCCTCGCCTACGAGCGGCCTGGTTCGGAGCTGGCGATGATGGCTGCATTGGCAAAGGCAATCTCCCGTGCGACGAGAACCAACGTTGACGTCGAGATTCTCAAAGTCATCATGATCTTCTCGGGTGCGGGCCTGCTGCTCTGCCTCGTGGCCGCGATGATCTACGGACAGGCGATCAATGCCGCTCTATTCTGAGAACGCGCGAGCAGGCGCGCTTCGTCTTCCGTCTCAGGACCTTGTATTCGCGCGCACGCGCCTGACGCGCAAGCCGCCGGCGTTCGGACGCTTGACGAGGTCGCGAACCACTTCATCAAGTTGTGCGTCCCCTTGTTTGGGGTCTTCCTGAACCCAAGCGGTCCCGACCGAGAAGGCCGACACGCGGCCACCCGGCAAACGACCGAACCGCAATCGGACGCGCCGGACATCATCGAACTGTCACCGCTTTGTCATTCGCGCTCTATTGATTGCTGCTCCTTTCGCCGCGCATCGTGGAGGCTGATATGCATCTGACTGAAACAATTTCGCCCGACCGCCGGTCGATTCTGAAGGGCCTCGCGGCCGCAGCCCTGGCACCGCTTGCCGCGCCGGCGATGGCGGCCGAGGGCCTTTCGGCGCCGACCGGTTCGGCCGTCGCGGCCGCCACCGACAACGCCTATTGGGCGGATGTGAAGCGGCTCTATGCCGTGACGCCTGATGTCGTCAATTTCGAGAACGGCTATTGGGGCATCATGGCTGAGCCCGTGAGGCGCGAGTTCATCCGCCAGTCCGACATGATCAACTATCAGAACACCTATTATGCGCGGCAGCGCGCGGGTGCGGATTTCGAGGCGGTGCGTACCAAAGTGGCGGAGGCGGTCGGCGCGGCGCCCGAGGAGATCGCGCTCACCCGCGGCGCGACCGAAGCGTTGCAGCTCCTCATCGGCGGCTACAACAGGCTGAAGCCTGGCGACGGCGTGCTCTACGCCGACCTCGACTATGATTCGATGCAGTATGCGATGAACGCGCTTAAAGCGCGCCGCGGTGTCGACGTGGTCAAGTTCGATGTGCCCGAGCCCGCCACCCGCCGGGCGGTGCTCGACGCCTATGCCCGTGCGATCGAGACGAATCCGAAGACAAAACTTCTGCTCCTGACTCATGTCAGCCATCGCACCGGCCTCGTCATGCCGGTCGCCGAGATCGCCCGCATGGCAAAGGCAAAGGGCATCGACACCATCGTCGACGCCGCCCATTCGTGGGGACAGATCGACTTCCGGGTCGGCGAGCTCGAGGCCGATTTCGTCGGCTTCAATCTGCACAAATGGATCGGCGCGCCGCTCGGTGTGGGCTTTCTCTACATCAGCAAGAACCGCCTCGCCGACATCGACCGCGACATGGGCGACGAGGACTTTGCGGAGACCGATATCCGCTCGCGGGTTCATACCGGCACGGTCAATTTCGCCACGGTGCTGACGGTGCCGACGGCCGTGGCGCTGCATCAGCGGATCGGCGCCGCGGCCAAGCAAGCCCGCCTGCGCTATCTGCGCGACTATTGGGTGAGCCGCGCCCGAGGATTCAAGGACATCGAGATCCTGACGCCGGATGAAGCCGGCTCGTATGGCGCGATCACGTCCTTTCGCCTCGCCGGCAAGACCAGCAAGGCCGACAACGAGGCTATCGTGGCGAAGCTCCGGGACAGCCACAGGGTCATGACGGTGCGCCGGGCCGGCGTCGCCAAGGGCCAATGCATCCGTGTGGCGCCGGCGCTCTTCACCGACGAGGCCGATCTCGACCGCCTCGTCGAGGCGCTGGCCGTCATCACCGGTACGAAGACGGGGTGAGCTAGAGGGCGGGCGCCCGCCTCCGATCGTCTCAATGCCACCCGAGCGCCGCTCGGCGACGCCCTGCTGCTGCTGATCGAAGGCATCCACGTCACCGGCCAGCAGTCCGAAGACGGCCCCGCGCAGTCGGCGCTTGCGGCGGCGAAGATGTTGATCGAGGCGGGTGTGAAGGCGGGGTGATGCAGGGCCAACGCTGCGGCAGGCGCGGCATCGCTGCGCCCCGCGTCCATCGGGAAGTCCACAATGCGCCGCAAGTGCACGCTCTTACGCGGTCGTACTGCCGATCGAACGGCGGATCTCCCGCTGCACTTCCGCGCTCGATAGAAACAGATCGTGATTGATGATGCTCCAGCCTTCCTGGGAAGCATCGACCACGCGCACGCCGAGCCGCTGGATGACAGCCTTCTCGGCGGCGCCGACCCTGGTCATTCCACCCGCGATTTGTCCCGACAGAGCCAGAGCGCGATCGTTCGTCGCGGCGATCACGGTGATCTTGCCGGCAAGCGGACCGATGCGGTGGATCGCCGACGTGAACACGTCCATGTCGATGTCGGGTGCGGCAAACACGACCGTCCCGATCCTGCTCGTGACAGTGTCGCCGTATCGCGCATAGAGCTGACGCAGGCTCTCGAGCGTCAGCATGGTCCCCATGCTGTGCGCAACGATGTGCACGCGGGCGCCGCCTGACGTCGACACGAGGGAAGAGAGCACGCGTTCGAAATCGTCGCGGGACCACATCGCACTGTCCCGGTCATAGGCATAGTCGAACAATCCTGCCTTGGAGGGCCAGGAGAACACCATGGTCCGGCCGCGGAACTTGATCCCATCGGAGAGATGGGCGGCGTCGAGCGCGGCCGTCTCGAATGTCTGCTTGAAGCCGTGCACATAGATCAGCACGTCTCCTCCCGCGCCGCCCTGCGCAAGGAGATCGCCAATTTCGGCTTGCACCGGTTCGACCTGATCCAGGCGCCAATCGCCCAGTCCGACCGAGGCGAGGGAAAGTCGGCTCTCGTCCGGCGCCACCAGCCTTGCCCGCGCGACCGTCATTGCGGTCGCGCGCTCCGGCCCGAACCAGGGTTTCGTGCGGCCGCCCTTCACGGGCTTTCGTGTGGTGGCGACGAGCAGTGTGGGATCACCGGAAAGGGACGACGCGTCGTAGCGCGCGCCGGTCGCGCCCAAGCCTGCGCATCCGCCCAGCGCGAGAGCACTGCCTGCCGAGACAAGCCCGCGCAGGAGCGCGCGGCGCGAAAGAGAATGATGAGAGTCGCGTTGTAGAAGATGTCGGACGATCACACGGAACCTTTGGGAACTATGCCCACCATAGCGCCGCCCCGCCTAACTCCCTGAATGACAATGGGGGCGAGAAGACGGCGGAGCAGCGTCCTGGCAGGTCGCGTGTCATGGCGTCGGTTCGCGATGCGACGAAGTTCCAACGCCTGGGTGGCGGTTGCCCATCAATGATGGGGCCGACATGCCCTTGACGCATTGGGTCAACAGATCAACGGTGGCGAATTGGCCGACATGTGATGCACGGCTTTCGCCAGATCTCTCAGCGCCACCCAAGCGCCGGAGCAACGTGTGTCAGGATCGCCTCAATCGCATGCGCGCAGTAGTCCACGCCGAGCTGGTTGGGGATCGTCAGCAGCAACGTATCGGCCTCGGCGATCGCCTCGTCTTGCCGTAGCTGCTCGATCAGCACATCAGGCTCCGCCGCATAGGAGCGGCCGAAGATCGCGCGCGTCTGCGGGTCGATGAAGCCGATCTGGTCTTCGCCTCCGCGCTCCCCGCCGAAATAGGCGCGGTCGCGATCGTTCATCAGCGCGAAGATACTGCGGCTGACGGATACGCGCGGCTCGCGGGTGTGGCCGGCTTCCTTCCACGCGGCGCGATAGGCGCGGATCTGGGTGGCTTGTTGCACGTGAAAAGCTTCGCCGGTCTCGTCGTTCTTGAGCGTCGAGCTCTGCAGGTTCATGCCGAGCTTCGCCGCCCAGACCGCGGTGGCATTCGAGCCGGCGCCCCACCAGATCCGCTCGCGCAGACCCTGCGCGTGCGGCTCGAGGCGCAGCAGCCCCGGCGGATTCGGAAACATCGGCTGCGGATTGGGCTCCGCAAAGCCTTCGCCGCGGAGCAGGTCGAGAAAGACCTCCGCGTGGCGGCGGCCCATGTCGGCGTCGCTCTGGCCGTCGGCCGGCCGGTAACCGAAATAGCGCCAGCCGTCGATCACCTGCTCCGGCGAGCCGCGGCTGATGCCGAGCTGGAGCCGCCCGCCGGCGATGAGATCGGCGGAGCCGGCGTCCTCCACCATGTAGAGCGGGTTCTCGTAGCGCATGTCGATCACGGCGGTGCCGATCTCGATCTTGCTGGTCCTGGCGCCGACCGCGGCCAGCAGCGGAAAGGGCGAGGCGAGCTGGCGCGCGAAGTGATGCACGCGGAAATAGGCGCCGTCCGCGCCGAGCTGTTCCGCCGCAACCGCAAGCTCGATCGATTGCAGCAGCGTATCCGCCGCCGAGCGGGTCTGCGACTGCGGCGAGGGCGTCCAGTGGCCGAAGGAGAGGAATCCGATCTTTTTCATGGGGGCAACATATGGATGATCGGAAGGGTTTGCGAGACGTCGATCGGAGGAAAGATGGCAATACGGGGTTTGCACCCGTAAGCCCCCTTTGGGGAAAGCAGATTAGGCGCGGTTTGGACTGCTGCCCGACAGCGGGCCACGAACTCAGATCGCTCAACTTCAATCGGCCACGCCGAGAAGCGTCCTCAGATGTCGCAACCGGTCAAATTCAATGCCTTGCGCAAGCCACCAAACGCCTTGAGCCGACAGGGCTCCGCATTGCTTGCGGCCTTTGAGCGCTGGAAGTTGGCAGTTCGCTTGACAACGGTTGCCTTCGGCTTGGGACGTTCAGCGGTCGCGATCTTTTTCGGATTATGCCGATGACGGACGATCGGCTTCGGCTCCGACGAGCCGATATGGGCCTCTTCTGGCGGAGCAACGCGGTCTTCCACCGAAGCAGTCTGTGTCGGCATCGCGCTGCTCACGGCGGCAACGTCGAGGCGGTCGGCCTTCGCCAGGGCGTCGTGTGAAGCAGAAGTGCCCGCGTCTTGCTCGGCAAGTGGCTGCACGATCGCAGCCGCACGACGCGGTGGCGCTATCAGCTCCATTGCCGACAGCATTCCTACACTCAACAGGATGAGCAGGCCCAACAACGCCATTCTCAGCATAATGCGCCTCTGACCCGGATTCGTGCCGCTGAAAATTCTCCGCGCCAATGAGGCAACTTTGTCGACGGCTGCCGACTTGCGACGAATCATTTGCCGACAGGGTTAACGTCGGTGATGCTCCCGCACGTGCCGATAATGCCGCCGCTCGCGTCGGCTTCCGTGAGCAGACCGTACTTGGTCACGCGAAAATGGTCTGTCAGTGGCCCCGAGCCGAGCGCCACGAGAGCCATCGTCATGTCTGCTGTTTGAGGGAGGCCGGACGCCGCCTGACCGATTGGACGACCGCTGCTTTTGACCCTGGCTGTGTGAAAACGCCGCTGCTTTGCTATGATTCTCTCGTGATTCTGCGGGGGAAGCTGATGAGGCGCTTCGTTGAGCAGGCCGATCGTGGGCAGTGGACGCTATTGCCCGAATGCCTCGATGATTTCATTGACGAGAGCAACCCTGTTCGCGTGATCGACGTATTCGTCGATGCGCTCGATTTGGCCGAGTTAAGCTTCGAGGGAGTGGAGCCGGCGGCGACCGGTCGGCCGTCATACCATCCCTCGGTTCTCCTGAAGCTTTACATCTACGGCTATCTGAACCGGGTGCAGTCGAGCCGACGGCTCGAACGAGAGGCCGGACGCAATGTCGAGGCCATGTGGCTGCTGGGCCGGCTCACTCCCGATCATAAGACGATCGCGGACTTCCGCAAAGACAAGGGCTTGGCGCTCCGCAAGGTATGTGCACGCTTCGTCGAACTCTGCCGTGAAATGGGTCTCCTCGCGACATCGAGCGTCGCCATCGATGGCAGCAAGTTCAAAGCGGTGAACAACCGGGACAAGAACTTCACGCGGGCGAAGGTGGAGCGGCGGCGAGCCCAGCTGGAGGAGAGCGTTGCGCGCTATCTGAGCCAACTTGACGCGGCCGACCGGCAGGAACCGACGGAGGCGCTGGCCGCCAAGGTGACGAGGCTGACCGAGAAGCTGACGAAGCTGAAGGAGGAAATGGGCAAGCTTGCTGTCTACGAGAAGCAGATGCTTGCTTCGCCGGATCAGCAAATCTCCCTGACTGATCCCGACAGCCGTTCGATGCCCACGAGCGGCCGCGGCTCCGGGGTCGTCGGTTACAACGTGCAGGTCGCCGTCGACACCGAACATCATTTGATCGTGACGCACGAGGTGACGAACAGCGGTTCAGATCGGGCACAACTCGCCAATATGGCCAAGCAGGCGAAGGCTGTTCTAAAGACCGAGACACTCGAAGCTGTAGCCGATCGCGGCTACTTCAACAGCCCGGAGATCCTCGCGTGCCACGAGGCCGGCATCACGGTAACGCTGCCTAAGCCGCAGACGTCTGGCGCCAAATCCGAGGGGCGCTTCGGTAAGCAGGACTTTGCGTATTTGCCAGGGGAGGACGCCTATTGCTGTCCAGCTGGGGAGCGACTGCCGTATCGCTACACAAACGAAGAAGACGGCAAGATGCTACGGCGTTACTGGACCACAGCCTGTCAAAATTGTTCGCTCAAATCGCAATGTACGACCGGGCCAGAGCGGCGGATTACGCGATGGGAGCATGAGCATCTGCTCGAGGCTGTGCAGCAGCGCCTTGATGCAAACCCACAGGCCATGCGCCAGCGTCGCGAGACAGTCGAGCATCCATTCGGCACGATGAAGGCTCGCATGGGAGCGACACACTTCCTCACCAAAACCCTCCCAAAAGTAGCCGCCGAGATGGCACTCTCGGTCCTGGCCTATAATCTGACGCGAGTCATGAACATCGTCGGGAGCAAGCAGCTGATGGCTGCGATCGTGGCCTGAGACCAAGCCGGTCCTGGCTTCTCACCGACTTCCCCAGGGAACGGTGTTTTTACACGACCAAGACCCGTTGCAGACATTGGGGTCCGCTGTCATTCTCCTCGAATGGTAGGCGGCTGGGAAAAAGCTCGACGGATGGATTTGCGGCGTTCCACAGGCACGCGCGCCGACCCGCGTCCACCTAAAGCGGTGCGCGGACAAGATTACCTCATTGCTCATGCCTGCTTCGAGTGTCGGAAATCATGGAAGGTGCGGGCGGCCCCGGGCGCAGCTTGCCCGCAGTGCGGCTCATGTCTGCATGAGATGGGCCGATCGTTCAAAGCTCCAAAGCGTTCCGACGCCGAGCAATGGCAAAAGGTGCAAGCCCTCTGGTCAGCGGGTTTCCGCTTCTGGAGCTACCGGAGCCATCCCGACGCCGAACCATTGCCAGAACGATTGCGGGATGTTGATGATTTCATACGCCGCAACCCAAAGCACCCGATGCGCATCGCGCGCTAATCCCCTATTGGCCCATCAGCGAAGTGGCGACACCTTTCATTGAGGTCCGCTTGCTTGGTGGGATAGAGCGGACTGACTTTGCTCACTCTGAGTTCTTCGCATTTTGACCCATTGCCGACATGATCCGTGTCCGACATATTGATCGCATGCCTAGGGATGAGAGCTATCTTGAAAGAATTGCTGATCTTGCACCTCAATTGAGAGAGGTGCTCGCTAAGCTAAAGGCCGAATGGTCGCCTGAAGTGGTGTCCGTAACCCTCGTGGGTACCGGATTGGCGGAGGCTCTTGTCGAGCATTTCAATCGACTGCCAAGAAGCACAATACAATCCGTCTTTGAACTCTGCGAACAAGCGCTCGAAGACGGCTCTGCTCAAGAACGTGCCGCTTTATCAACCGGCTTTCTTGAATCACTACAGCATGCAGATGGCACAAAGGCATTCGATTTCAGGTCGGTGGTAGGTTTCCTGGGGCCGAAGTCCAGAGAGCATTGCTCAGCGATGGATAGGTTTTGGAAAGCCACGACGAACGGCTTGTAGAGGTCCGCTTCTGGGCCCCTGGCGGACCTTCGCTCGGAAGGCCACAAAGTCGGCTTTCGGGAGGTGAGGCGAACAGCGTCATGCGAGCAGCCTCAAGGCAGCCCTTGACCCGAAGCGGACATGAGACTTTCACTGTGAGTCCTTATTTGGCCGCGCGATTGCGGGCCAGTTTGAAAAATCCCAACCCAACGATGAGGAATACTGGAAAAATCGTGGAGAAAAGGGAGAATGTAAGCATGCTGGGATAGGCAACAAGAAAATAGATTACCAAGCCGACAACGATTAACGCGAAGATCGACCCCATCACGTACACCATGATGCGCGCTCGATGGTCTCACTTCGGTGAAATGCCGGCCAAGCGAATCACGTCAGCGTATTTCTGGGTTTCGTGAGCGACGAATTTCTGAAACTCTGCTTGTGAGCCAACCATCACATCGCCTCCAAGATCTGCAATTCTTGCTTTCGTGCCAGGGTCCATGAGGGCTGCATTGACCTCATTATTCAGCAGTTGGACGATGTCCTTGGGGGTTGCCCTCGGCGCCCCTATGCCGAACCATGATCCCGCTTCGTACCCTGTGACGGTGTCAGCCGCTACCGGCACCTCCGGCAAGTTCGCCGATCTGCTCAGAGTTGTCACTGCGATCGGGACGAGCTCGCCTCGTTTGAGGTGCGCAATCGAAGAGGGCATCGGGTCGAACATGGCGTGAATGTTGCCGGCGAGAAGATCCGAAAGGGCGGGTGTTGAACCGAGATAAGGCACCAACGTGAGATCTACGCCAGCCAAGATCTTGAACAGCTCGATTCCCACATGCTGTGGCGTGCCGCGGCCAGCGAACCCGACCTTGAGCTTGCCGGGATTGGCCTTGGCGAAGGCAACAAACTCCGAAAGGGTTCTGACCGGTACGGAAGGATGCACTTCGATGACGAGCGGGACACGGTAGAGCCCGGCAACAGGCGTGATATCGCTCCCGAAGTCGAAGTCGAGATCTTTGAACAGAGTCGTATTGATCGCGTTCACCGGCCCGCAAACGAGAAGTGTGTGCCCGTCAGGTTCTGCCTTAACCACCGATCTGGTAGCGGCATTTCCGCTCTCCCCCGGCTGATTCTCCACACTGAACGGGTGGCTCAAACGCTGAGAGAGCCAGGGCGCGATGAACCGACCCGCGATGTCCACCGGTCCACCCGCGGGAAATCCGACCAAAAGTCGAACGCCTTTTGTCGGATATCCTTCAGCAACCGCGATGCCTGGCGCGGACGCGATCGTGGCGAGTGCGATCCTTAGAAAATGCCGCCTCGGCAAACGCATTTTGCTCTCCTCGTCATCTTGGGGATCGCTGATAGCGTCTTCCCAAGAGCCCCGCTATGCTATGCGTGGAACGATTGCGATACTTTTTGGGTATGTGATGGATCTCAGACGCCTTCGCTATTTCATCGCCGTAGCGCAAGAAGGGCATATCACGCGCGCGGCAGAGCGGCTCGACATGCAGCAGCCGCCGCTCAGTCGACAAATCAGCTTGATTGAAAGAGAATTGAACGTTCAGCTTTTTCGCCGTTCGTCGCGTGGAGTCGAGCTGACAGCAGCTGGACATGTTCTCTTTCGCGAGGCCACGGCAGTGCTCAATGATTTTGAGCGCGCGATCGAAGCTACGCGCCGCGCAGCACGAGGTGAGCTGGGATCCTTATGCGTCGGCATTGCACCGACTGCGCCATTCAATCCCCTCGTTCCCGATGCCATTCGTACCTTCCGAGAACAATTTCCAGGTGTTTCGCTCGTCCTGCATGAAGGACTCAGCAACGAGATCGTTGCTCAATTCAACGACAATCAAATGGACGTGGCGTTCGTGCGAGCCCCCCAAGTACATGCCGATGGCGTCGACGTGACGCTGCTTCAACGCGAGGCGCTGGTCGCAGCGTTGCCAAGTCATCACCCCTTGGCAAGGACAAGGTCGAAAACCGTATCGCTGAAAAGCCTGGCAAATGACCAGTTTATCATGATTGGTCCGGCGGGCACGGGGTTGCACGACGAGACCATGGCAGCGTGTCGAGCGGCGGGATTTATCCCGCGTCTGGGGCAGCCGGCGCCCAGAATTACGTCAACTCTAGGCCTGGTCGCTGCCGGACTGGGGATCGCTCTGGTGCCATCGACGATGCAGAGCGTGCGCATGAAAGGCGTGGTGTATCGGGCTCTCGGCGATGCCTCCCCGAAGGCGTTTCTCGGATTGGCTTGGCGACGAGGAGACCCGTCTCCAGTCCTAAAGAACTTTGTGAGCCTGGTCCGGACGATGGCGAAGAGAAGACCGCAGGTCTCAGGGTGATAGCTTCTGCTGTGGGTCACAAGCCGCCTATCCCACTCAAGACGGCTGACTTCCGCGTTGCCCTGGAAAGCCGACGTCTATGAGCACAGTGAACCAAGATGGAGCACCTTGAGCGCGGAGCGGGCAAGGCAGAGCCAGCGGCGGTATTCGCAGACGTTGCTGGGCTGCCAGGTGGGCAGGCGTTCACGGACGCCATCCTGCTGCGCGTCGAACAGCAGAACAGCCGCGAGACGCGGCGTGAAGCTCGAGGATGTTG
Source organism: Bradyrhizobium sp. CCBAU 11386 (assembly GCF_028128955.1). Classification (NCBI taxonomy): domain Bacteria; kingdom Pseudomonadati; phylum Pseudomonadota; class Alphaproteobacteria; order Hyphomicrobiales; family Nitrobacteraceae; genus Bradyrhizobium; species Bradyrhizobium sp. CCBAU 11386. The sequence continues at coordinate 12,136 of NZ_LBKA01000228.1, read as the reverse complement.
ATACAGAGTAGCGGATCGGGCTCGCCCTATCCTCGTTCTCCGATGCTGCCATCCTGCCCCTGTTTTGCCCGACGGGTCAACGGTTTCGTAAAATCAGCAGAATGCGCAGCGCTCCGTCGAACAGATCATGCTCAGTCGACGAGCTAAGGCGTGGCGATGATCCATCCCATCTCGTCGCACTCTAAGCCGTTGATTTTGCTGCCCCTGGCTACTGTGCATGGGGTTGTTTTCGACATTTTTGTTTTGGAGGGGCGAAAGCGCCACGTAGAACCGGACCTGATCCGGCTCTCGCCCGCTACTTCATCACCCGCAGGCCCTTGGTCGTGAACCGCTGCATCTTGTCGCCCGGCCGAACCGGACGCCTTGTGCCAGCGGCCTTGCCGGTGCCGGGGGGCTGGTGCGCTGGGACGAGCTGGTCGGGGCGGGAGCCGATCAGGTCGGCGCGGCCCATCGCTTTCAGCGCCTCGCGCAGCGCCGGCCAGTTGTCGGGGTCGTGATAGCGCAGGAACGCCTTGTGCAGGCGGCGCTGGCGCAGGCCCTTGATGGCCTCGACCTTGTCGCTGCCGCCGTGGCGTACGCCGCGCAGCGGATTGACGCCGGTGTGGTACATCGCGGTTGCGGTCGCCATCGGCGAGGGCAGGAAGGTCTGCACCTGGTCGGCGCGGTAGCGGTTCTTCTTGAGCCAGAGCGCGAGGTTCATCATGTCCTCGTCGGTCGTGCCCGGATGCGCCGCGATGAAATAGGGGATGAGGTAATATTTTTTGCCGGCCTGCTCGGCGGCGGCATCGAACATCCGCTTGAACTGGTTGTAGGCGCCGATGCCCGGCTTCATCATCTTGTCGAGCGGGCCGCGCTCGGTATGTTCAGGCGCGATCTTCAGGTAGCCGCCGACGTGATGGGTGACGAGCTCCTTGATGTATTCCGGGCTCTCCACCGCGAGGTCGTAGCGCACGCCGGAGGCGACCATCACCTTCTTGATGCCCTTGGTCTCGCGCACCTTGCGATAGAGCCGGATCAAATCGTCATGCGAGGTGTTGAGGTTCGGGCAGATCTCCGGGAAGACGCAGGACGGCCGCCGGCACGCCGCCTCGACCTTCGGGTCCTTGCACGCCATCCGGTACATGTTGGCGGTGGGGCCGCCGATGTCGGAGATCACGCCGGTGAAGCCCGGCGTCTTGTCGCGGATCTTCTCGATCTCGCGCAGAATAGAACCCTCGGAGCGGTTCTGGATGATGCGGCCTTCATGCTCGGTGATCGAGCAGAAGGTGCAGCCGCCGAAGCAGCCGCGCATGATCGTCACCGAGAACTTGATCATGTCCCAGGCGGGGATTTTGGCATCGCCATAGGACGGATGCGGGGCGCGCGCATAAGGCAGGTCGTAGACCGCGTCCATCTCGTCGCTGGTCAGCGGGATCGGCGGCGGGTTGAGCCAGAGATCGCGGTCGCCATGACGCTGCACCAGCGGCCGCGCATTGCCGGGATTGCTCTCCCGGTGCAACACGCGTGACGCGCGGGCATAGGCTTCCTTGTCCTGCTCGACCTGCTCCAGCGCCGGAAGCCGGATCACGGTGGGGCCTTTCGTCCGCGATGCGCCCTCGTCGGCGGAATCGAGATCGTCGGCGTGCAGCTCCGAATAGTCCTCGGGCACGCGACGAAACAGCGCGACGCCCCTGATGTCGTCGAGCTCGCGCGGCGCTTCGCCTGCGGCAAGACGATTGGCCACCTCGACGACGGCGCGCTCGGCATTGCCGTAGAGCAGCAGGTCCGCCTTGGCGTCGGCCAGCACCGAGCGGCGCACCTTGTCGGACCAGTAGTCGTAATGTGCGATCCGGCGCAGCGATGCCTCGATGCCGCCGAGCACGACCGGCACGTCCTTGAACGCCTCGCGGCAGCGCTGGGCGTAGACGATGGTGCAGCGATCCGGCCGCTTGCCGCCTTCGCCGCCCGCCGTATAGGCGTCGTCATGGCGCAGGCGGCGGTCCGCGGTGTAGCGGTTCACCATCGAGTCCATGTTGCCGCCAGTGACGCCGAAAAAGACTTTTGGCTTGCCTAACGCCCTAAACGGCTCGGCCGAGTGCCAGTCCGGCTGCGCGATGATGCCGACCCGAAAGCCCTGCGCCTCGAGCAGCCGGCCGATGATCGCCATGCCGAAGCTTGGATGGTCGACATAGGCGTCCCCGGTCACCAGCACGATGTCGCAGGCATCCCAGCCGAGCGCGTCCATCTCGGTGCGGCTCATGGGCAGGAACGGCGCCGGCTTGCGCGGGCGGGCCTGGGCCATCAGGGGCTTTTCGGCAGTGATGATCTGGATGTCCATGGGCCTACGCATAGGACTCCGGAGACGCGAATACAACCGATCGATGGGCCGTCCTCGCCGATTCCGGTTCCCGCGTGGCGCGCAATTTGGCAACGCCGCGCGCGGGGCCGTTGTGGTTCATTTGCGGGAACCAACCGCCCCCCGCGAACATTCTGACCTAGGCACCGGCGCGAGCTCTGCTCGCGCGCGCCTTGGACAATCCCGGCGCCAGTGCCCGCAACTGGATTTTTGCCTTGATGCTCGCTTCGGGGTGATGGGGGACTTGTGAGTACGGTCATTGAGAACTTGCTGGCGCGGAAGCAGAAGCTCGTAGAGGAACTCGAGACGGCGCAAACCGTCGAGGACCGCGACAGGATCGAGCATCAGCTCGAGCAGATCAACACCGCGCTGGATTTCCTGGACAGGCCGGGTCCGGAGGACGGGCGGTAGAAGAATTGCTCAATCCACTTTCAGCGCCTCGACTTTCAAGGCCTTGGCGTAGACCACGCCAGAATTGGTGATGTGCGTGGTCATCAGTGCTTCGAACGCAGCATGCTCGCCGCGTGCGAACAGATCGAGCAGCTTGCGGTGCTCGTCGAAGGACGAGCGGGTGCGCACGTCGATCGGCGAGGTCAGATTGGTGCGCAGCGCAGCGACGCGGCCGGAGACGAGCTGGTAGGATTCGACGAGGTAGCGGTTGCCGCAATGGGTGAACAGCGCCTCGTGGAACGCGGCATCGGCGCGGCCATAGGCGATGTTGTCGCGTGCCGTGACCGCCGGCTCCATCGCCGCGATCGCCTCACTCATCGTCGCGACCGCACCGTCGCGATCGTGGCGGAAGGCGAGCTCTGCGGCCTTGGGCTCGAGCGCGATCCTGAAGGTGCAGAGCGCAGCGATGTCCTCGTCGCTCGGGGTGAAGACAAAACTGCCGACCTGCGGGCGGATCACCACGAGGCCCTGCGCCTGCAACTGGCCCATCGCCTCGCGCACCGGCGTCCGGCTGACGCCGAAGGAATTCGCCACCATCTCCTCGGAGATCGCAGCGCCGAGCGCGAACTCGCCGTCGATGATGGCCTGGCGCAGCCGCTGCATCACCCGCTGCGACAGCGATTTCGGCGTATCGAGCTTGAGCGATCGCATTGCTCTCTCAGATCACCTTGCCGGGATTGAGCAGATGATCGGGATCCAGCGCGGCCTTCAGCGTCCGCATCAGCGCGATCTCGGCCTCGCTCCTGGCATGGCCAAGCCACTTCTTCTTCAGCGTGCCGATGCCGTGCTCGGCGGAGACGCTGCCGCCCATCTCGCGCACGAGACCATAGATGATCGTGTCCATCTCCTCCTTCGGCTGCTGCGCGATCGTGAGGCCCGTGACCCAGGACACGAGGTGCAGATTGCCGTCGCCGATATGGCCGTAATAGACGCTCTCGCAGCCCTTGATGCCGTCGGCGAGCGCGGCCTTGCAGCGCGTGACGAACTCGTCCATCCGCGCCACCGCAAGTCCGATGTCATAGGAGATGTGCGGGCCCAGCACCTGGCCGAACTCGGCGCAGATGTCGCGCACCCGCCAGAAGGCTTGCGTCTGCGCCAGCGATTGCGCCACCGCGGCATCGGCGAGCAGCCCGCGCTCCATCAGCTCCTCGAGCCAGGCCTGGAAGCGCGGTGCATCCAGGCTCTCGTCGGTGCCCTGCGCCTCCACCAGCACGTAGAGGCCGTGGCCTGCGGCGACCGGCGGCTTCACGCCGGCGCGCGTCGTGATCACGTCCCAATAATCCGGCCACATCACCTCGAACGCCGACAGCAGCGGGCCGAGCCCGCTGCGCGCGGCATCGAGCAGTGCGATCACCGCCGCATAATCCTTCAGCGCGCACAGCGCCGCCATGGTCGAGCACGGCTTCGGGAACAGCTTCAGCACCACGCGGGTGATGATGCCGAGCGTGCCTTCCGAGCCGATGAAGAGATGCTTCAGGTCGTAGCCGGCATTGTTCTTCATCAGCTTGTTGAGATTGGTGATGATGGTGCCATCCGGCAGCACCACCTCCAGGCCGAGCACCAGCTCGCGCGTCATGCCGTAGCGGATCACGCGATTGCCGCCGGCATTGGTGGAGAGATTGCCGCCGATCGCACAGGAGCCGCGCGAGCCGAGGTCGAGCGGAAAGAAGAAGCCGGCCTCATCCGCGGCCTTCTGGATCGTCTCCAGCGGCGTGCCCGCCTTCACCGTCATCGTCGCGGAGGCGCGATCGATCTCCTCGATGCCGGTCATGCGCTCCAGCGAGATCGCGACCCAGCCTGCTTCAGGCGAGGCGCCGCGGCACAGCCCGGTCAGTCCGCCCTGCGGCACGAACGGCAGATGCGCCTGCCGGCAGGCCAGAATCGCATCCGCAACGCCCGGCGCATCGAGCGGACGGATCACCGCGCGCGGCGTTTGCGGCAGGCTCGCGCTCCAGTCGTTGCAATTGCGCGCCGGCACGTCAGCGCCGATCAGCACGGCGGCTGCGCCGAGCTTGTCGCGCAAGGCGCCGAGCAATTGGTCGGGCCGCTCCACGGGGGTCACCATGTCCATGCAAGACCTCCTCAAAATCCGGCCGCGTCTGTCGCGCGCCTGCAGCGATGGGGATTTGCGCCCGTCTTGTATGTAAGGTACAAGGTGAAAAGTAAAGCAAAAACAAGTCTCCGCTAGGCGCGGAAGATCCTTAGGGATCAGTGGCTTAGTCCGAGACTGCAGCAAAGGGTGGTGTGATGACGGAGGCGATTCGCGGGTTCTGGGTGGCGTCGGCGACGCCGCTGGCGACCGACGGTGGCGTGGATCACGGCCGGCTCGCCGCCCACGCCAAGCAGCTCTTCAGCAAAGGCGTCGACGGCGTCGTGCTGTTCGGCACCACCGGCGAAGGCACCTGCTTCAACGTCGCCGAACGCGTCGCGACCATCGAAGCCGTGCTCAAGGCCGGCGTCGCGCCGGAGCGCATCGGAATCGGCGGCGGCTTCCCCGCCATCAGCGACAGCATCGCGTTGACGCGCGCCGTGCTCGGCCTCGGCCTGCGCCATGTGCTGCTGTTGCCGCCTTACTTCGACCGCAGCGTCACGCCCGAGGGTATCGAGGATGCCTTCGCTGCGATCATCGACGGCGTTGCCGACGATCGCCTGCGTGCCTCGCTCTATCACATCCCGCAGGTCTCCGGCGTCGCGATCCCGACCACGGTCGCCGCAAGCTTGCGCAAGCGCTACGGCAAGCTGGTTGCAGGCCTGAAGGATTCCAGCGGCGACTTCAAGCAGTTCGAGGCGTTCCGCGCAGCCAGCTCCGAGCTCGCCATCACCGTCGGCAACGAAGCCGACATCGCCCGCGCCATCGCCGCCGGTGGTGCCGGCACCATCTGCGGCATGGCGAATATTGCGCCGGAGCTGGTCAAGGCGATGATCGACGGCAAGGATGTCGAAGCACGCATGCAAGCGGCGATCGACATCGTGGTGAAGACGCCATCCTTCCTCGCAACGCTGAAGGCCATTCTCGCCGCGCAGACCGGCGATGCAGCGTGGCTGCGCGTGCGCCCGCCGCTCCGGGCCTTGTCCGACGGCACCGCGCTCAAGCGGAAGCTCGACGAGCTGACGAGCCCTGCCATCGCGTGAAATCTCGCAATGTCGCGATAAGCCGCCGCGAATTTCGCGCGCAGCGTGTCGCGATCGGCGCGAGAACAATCCATGATTGCCGTTTCGCGGCCATCTGCGCTTAGAACCATTCAACACTAGAGCGATTCAATTCCGCCTACGGTTCTCTTCACCCGTAACGGCTGTTAGACGCGCCAGCATCAATGCTGTGTCTGACCTGGAAGTGAATCGAAAGTGCGTGCTCATCTGGATGGCCGCGTCAGCGGTCATCGAATTCGTGCCGGCGGGAGTCGTGCAGGTCTTCTCATCGGAGCAGCCGTGCTGCTCGCCGAATGCCCCTCCAACACGACGACCGCACAGGCGCAATCGGCGCTGCCACCGGTGACGGTGGAGGCGCCGGCGCAGCGGCCGAAACCGGCGCGCGCATCGGAGCAGTCTTCACGCCGTACCCAGGCCGCCGCGCGCAATCGCAATGCCGCGCCGGCAGCGCCGACGCGTTCGGAGCGCGCCGCCGCGGAGGCCGCCGCGCAGCAAGCCGCCAAGCTCGGCTACCGTGCGATGCCGAGCGCGACCACGCTGCGTTCGGGCGCATCGCCGCTCGACACATCGCAGACCGTCAACGTCGTGCCCGCGCAGGTCCTGAAGGACCAGTTGCCGCGCAATATCGACGATGCGCTGGTCAACATCAGCGGGATCACCCAGACCAACACGCTCGCCGGCACCCAGGACGCCGTGATCCGCCGCGGCTTCGGTGACAATCGCGACGGCTCGATCATGCGCAACGGCATGCCGCTGGTGCAGGGCCGCAGTCTGAACGCCGCTGTCGAGAGCGTCGAGGTGCTGAAGGGACCGGCCTCGCTGCTCTATGGCATCATGGATCCCGGCGGCATCGTCAACACGATCAGCAAGCGTCCGGAGCTCTATCAGCACGGCTCGGTCACGCTGCTCGGCTCGACCTATGCGAACAATCGCAGCGGCGCCGACGGTTTGCTCGACATCACCGGTCCGATTGGCGACCAGGGCCTTGCGTATCGCTTCATCGGCTACGGCGTCAGCGAGGATTATTGGCGCAATTTCGGCCGTCACCGCGAGATGCTGGTGGCGCCGTCGCTGGCCTGGTACGGCCAGGACACCACGGTTCAGCTCAACTACGAGCACCGCGAGTTTATCTATCCGTTCGACCGCGGCACGGCGTTCAACCCGGCGACCGGGGCGCCACTCGCCGTTCCCGCGACGCGCCGGCTCGACGAGCCCTTTAACAACACCTGGGGTACGTCGGACCTGATGCAGGCTTCGGTCGAGCACCGCCTCAATCAGGACTGGAAGGTCTACGCCGGCTACAGCTACAACACCGAAACCTTCAGCGCCAACCAGCTCCGCATCACCTCCATCGACTTCAAGACCGGCGCCGAGAAGCGCAGCAATGACGGTACGGGGAGCTCGCTCAGCAACGTCAGCTACGGAACGTCCTACATCTCCGGCGGCTTCTGGCTCGGCAACATGCGCAATGACGTGGTGTTCGGCGGCGACGGTCAGTATCGCACCATCTACCGCGACACTTTGATCCGGCAGGCAACTCCGGCCTTCAATGTCTATAATCCCGTCTACGGGCTGATCGGGCCGGGGACGACGGCGTCGAGCCAGGACAGCGCCCAGACCGACAAGCTCGGCCAGTGGTCGTTGTTCTTCCAGGACACGCTGCATCTCACCGAGCGATTCGCGCTGGTCGGTGGCGTGCGCTACATGGACTACGACCAGATCGCCGGACGCGGGAAAAACCCGTTCAACACCAATACCAACGTGTCTCAGGACAAGGTGCTTCCGCTTGGCGGCGCCATTTTCAAGCTCACCGACCAGATTTCGCTCTATGCGAGCTACACCGAGTCGCTGAAGCCGAACTCGACCATTGCGCCGATCGGCGTCGTGGTCGATTCCAAAGTCGCGCCGGAAGAGGGTGTCTCCTACGAGACGGGCATCAAGTTTGATCTGAACAAGCGCATCTCTGGTACGCTAGCGCTCTACGATCTCGACAAGAAGAACGTGCAGACGACGATCACCAACAGCGCGAATGTCGTGGAGATCCACACTGTCGGCCGCGCCCACTCGCGCGGCGTCGAGCTGGACGTCACCGGCAGGCTCACCGACAGCTGGGCCTTGATCGGCAGCTATGGCTACACCGACGCGCGGGTTACGGCGTCCGAGGATGTAACTCTGCTCGGCAGGAAGCTGCAGAACGTTGCGTTGAACACGGCATCGCTCTATCTGGTCTATGACTTCGGTACGGCTTTGCCGGGGCAGCTCCGCCTCGGCGGCGGCGCGCGCTATGTCGGCGACCGTCCCGGCGATGCGATCAACAGCTTCTTCTTGCCGTCCTATGTGGTCGCCGATATTTTCGCGACCTACGAGACGAAATACCAGAACACGCCCGTGGTCTACCAGTTCAACGTCAAGAACCTGTTCGACACCGTCTACTATCCCTCCGCCGTCAACAATCTGAACGTTGCGGTCGGCGATGCGCGCCGCGTGTCTCTGTCGGCCACGGTGAAGTTCTAGCGATGGCGGCGCGGCACAGAGCCATCGCGGTCCTGATCGCGGTGGCATCTGCCTGCCTTGCTGCCACAGGTGCGAGCCGCGCCGAGGAGATCACGCTCTATTCGACCAGGGAGGCCGCCCTGGTCGAGCCTGCGCTCGCAGCTTTCACCGAAGCCAGCGGCGTCGAGGTGAAGATCGTCTTCGTCGAGGACAGCCTCGTCAAGCGCCTTGTGTCGGAAGGCGACGCGTCGCCCGCAGACGTTCTGATGACGATCGGTCTGGACAAGACGACCCAGCTCTCCAGCCGTGGTCTGACGCGAGCCTTCACATCGTCGCGCCTCGAGCAGGCCGTCCCCCCAAATCTTCGCGGCGGCGATGCGCAGTGGATCGCGCTCGCCATCCGCCCGCGCGTCGCATTCGTGCGCAAGGACAGCGCGCTCGCGGCGATCGACTACGAAGACCTCGCGGGTCCGCAATGGCGCGGCAAGCTCTGCATGCGCACGCCGCTGCATCAGAACAATGTCGCGCTCGTTGCGGCCTATCTCGTCCATCACGGCGAAGCGGCGACGGCGGCCTGGCTTGCCGGCCTGAAAGCCAACCTGGCCCACAGGCCTGATGGCAAGGACAACGACGTGATCCGCGAGATCGCGCAGGGCGTCTGCGAGATCGGCATCGGCAACACCGTCGCATTGGCGCAATTACGTGACGGACGGGAAGGGGCCGACTGGCGCGCATGGGCAATGGAGGCCAAGGCCGTCCCGACGGCATTCAAGGGCGGCGGGGCGCATGTGAATCTCACCGGTGCGGCCATCGCGAAGCACACGCCGCATCCGGAGGCCGCGCAAAAGCTGGTCGAGTTCCTGGTGACGCCTGCCGCGCAACGGATCTTTGCCGCCGCCGAGCTGGAATATCCCGTGATCGCGGCGGCGGAACGAGCTCCCGTCGTTGCCGAGATGGGCTCGTACAATGCCGATGCGCTGCCCATCGATCGGATCGCCGCGCATCAGCAGGCCGCGATCGCGCTGATCAAGAAGGCGGGCTTCGATGAATAGGTTGGGGCACACCATCAAGGCCGCATTGCTCCAGGTCCATTCCATCGCGGGCCTGGTCCTGGCGCTGCTGCTTGCGCTGATCGCGCTGACCGGCGTGATCATGAGCTTTGAGGACGAGATCGTCGACCATCTCAACGCCGGCATCATGCAGGTCGCGCCGCGCCAGGCGCCGGTGTTGATGCCGGACGAACTGGTCGCGCGGCTGAAGACGGGGCAGGATCTCGGCAAGGTCTCGGCCGTCACGCTGTCGAGCGATCCGGCAGCGGCGGTGCGTGTCCGCTTCGCGCGCGACGAGCAGGGCGCGCGGCCGACCTCGCTCTATGTCGACCCCTACGACGCGCACGTGCTGGGCTCGCCGCGCGGCGAAGAGTTTTTCGCGACCGTGCGCAGGCTGCATCGCTGGCTGCTCGTCCCAGGCGATGCCAAGGGCTGGGGCCGTCAGGTCACGGGCGTGGCCGCGCTCGGCCTGATCGTCATGCTGGTCTCGGGCCTCGTGCTGCGCTGGCCACGCCGCGCGGGCAGCGTGAAGATGTGGCTGAAGCCGAATCTCGGGCTCAGCGGACGCGGGCTGCACCGGTCGCTGCATGCGGTGATCGGCACCTGGGTGCTGCCGGTCTATCTGGTGATGACGCTCACCGGGCTGTGGTACTCGTTCGACTGGTACAAGGATGGCGTCGTCTGGCTGCTGTCGCGTCCGGAGGTCAGTGCTGCGAAGATGCAGCCGAAGATGCCCGCAAAGGCGCCGCGTGCGTCCGCCCGGCCCGAGCCGGCCCAGCCGATCGGGTTCGACCAGGCATGGACGACGTTCCGTCGCGAGGAGGGCGACCGCTTCTCCAGGGCCTTGCTGACGCTGCCCGCAGGTTCCGGCACGGCGATACGGATCCGGTCGTGGGGGAAGGACTCGACGCTCGATACCACGCGCGACGAATTCCGCGTCGATGCCGTGACCGGCCAGCTGGCCTCCGCGGAGCGCTATTCCGACAAGACGTTCGGCGAGAAGATCATCGCCAACCTGCTCGACATCCACCGCGGCGCAGTCCTGGGCTGGCCCGGCAAGCTTGCGTTCCTGATCGCCGCGGCGCTGATGCCGCTGTTCTCGGTGACCGGCGTGCTGCTCTATCTGTCGCGCCGCAGGTTGCGGCGCCCCGCGCAGCCGCCGCTCGGGCGACTGGTCCCGGGCGAGTGAACGGACGCGAAGGCTAGCCAAGGCCGCCGCAATCGTTCAAAAGCCCATGGCTCGTCCTCGCCAAGGTTCACGCCATGAAGCTCCCGACCGTCACCCCCGCCGATATCCGCCGCGCGCTGCTGTTGCGCGAGGAGATCGCGCTGCTCGATCTCAGGCATGAGGCTGGCTTCGCCACGGGCCATCCCCTGTTCGCGGCGAACATGGCCGCGGACCGGATCGCGATCGAAGCCGAGGTAAGGCTGCCGCGCAAGGACGTGGCGATCGTGCTCTATGATGATGGTGAGGGGCTTGTTGCAACCGGCGCCGAACGTCTTGCCGCGCTCGGCTATACCAATGTCAGTGTGCTCGACGGCGGCCTGAAGGCCTGGCGCGCTGCCGGCTATCAAATGTTCGAGGACGTCAATTCCTATTCGAAGGCGTTTGGCGAGCTGGTCGAGGCGCGGCGGCACACGCCGTCATTCAGTGCTGACGAGGTCGCCAAGCTTATCGCGGACAAGGCCAACATCGCCATCCTCGACGTCCGCCGCTTCGACGAATATGCGACCATGAACATTCCGGGCTCGGTCAGCGTGCCCGGCGCGGAGCTGGTGCTGCGGGCAGGCCAGGCCGCACCCGATCCTGACACCACCATCATCGTCAATTGCGCCGGCCGCACCCGTTCGATCATCGGCACCCAGTCGCTGATCAATGCCGGCGTGCCCAACAAGGTGCGGGCGCTGCGCAACGGCACGATCGGCTGGACGCTGGCGCGGCATGCGCTCAACCATGGCGCCGACCGGCGCGGGGCGATCGGACCGTTCGAAGGCGGTCCGGCCAATGCCCGCGACGTCGCCTATCGCGCTGGTGTCCGCCACATCGGTGCAGGCGAGGCGGCGGCGCTCGCGGCGCAGACCGATCGCACGCTCTACCGCTTCGACGTGCGCGATGCGGAGGAATATGCGGCTAGCCACCTCCCGGGCTTCCGCCACTATCCCGGCGGCCAGCTCGTCCAGGAGACCGACATGGCCGCACCGGTGCGTGGCGCACGCATCCTCCTGTCCGACGACAAGGGCGTCCGCGCCGACATGACGGCGTCCTGGCTCGCGCAGATGGGCTGGGAGGTGTACGTGCTCGAGGGCGGCTATGACGGCGCGGTGGAGGTTGGTCCGCCGCTGGTGCTGCCGAAGCCGGACCCGGCGCACCGCTACCGCCGGCCCTATGAGGGGACCGATGTCGCGGAAGGTGCGATGCAGGCCTATCTCGATTGGGAGTATGGATTGGTCGAGCAGCTCCGGCTTGACGGGACGCACGGGTTTTACGTGATTTGAGGCCGTCACGATGCTGGGAAAATCTTTCCGTCGTCCTGGACAAGCGAGCGCTTGGCAACGCGTAGCGTTGTCCAATAGCGAGCGCTGATCTACCGTCTTGTCTGTCAAGGGGGCCGATCGGCTGTAAGTGTGCGGCATCGTGCTCGGCAGTCAAGGCGGCTGC
>NZ_LBKA01000227.1:0-71850 GCF_028128955.1 Bradyrhizobium sp. CCBAU 11386 | reverse complement strand
TCACCGGCGGCGTCGACGAGGCGCTCGGGAATTCAGCGTTGGTCGGCTTGCCCGTCGGCATCGATGGGGGCAGCGCGGCGAGCGCACCTGCGGCCGGCACGGCCGATGCTGCCGCTGCGGGCGCGTTCCAGGTGGGCACATAGCGTGCGACCAGCATGTCGTAGAGATGGGACTCCATGTTGGCGGCGACCTGCTGCTGATCGGTCAGGGAGCGGAAGGCGGCGCAATCGAACCGGGTGCAGCCGTCGCGGGCGACCAGCACCTGCGCGACGAGGCCGTAGCGATCGCGTTCCAGCGCCTTGCGCAGCACCTTCATGTCCAGCGTCAGGCTCTTGTCGAGGGTCGCGGCATCGCCGAGCGCGGTCAGCCGGTCGATCCTGGCGGCGGTGTAGGAGACGGCCGCGGCCGCCGCATCCGGCGAGCCGAACAGCGCCTTCTCGCAGCCAACGGCCACCGCATCGCCGGCGAGATCGTCGAGGCAGGATAGTGCCGGCAGGCTCGCGATAACACCGGCCTGTGCGCGCGCCTCGGCTGGAGCTGCCTGCCCCGCCGGCCCATAGACGCGCACCGTGGCAGCCACCGCGATGGCAATGGCAAGCAGCGTGATGACGGTCAGCGCGCCGTTGGCGACCGATCTCTCGGCGCGCAGCAGCGTGACCAGGAGGATCAATCCGAAGAAGCCGGCAGCCGCCAGCGTCATCCACATCGGAAAGGCCGACGAGTGCCAGATTTCGTCGAGCGACGAGGCCCATGCCCAGTTCATGCGCGACGTCCCCTCACGCGAGCAAAGAGCGAATGGTCAAAGCGAGCACCGCGAGTCGGCAACTGCCCCCGGCCCACCTTTTGAAGGTGAAGCGGGCCTTTTGACGGCGAGCGGAGCAAATTCGTCCGCGACATCAATGGGCGGTGGCGGCGCTTCAGGAGAGCGCGAGCTGACTTTCCTTGGCGACCCGTTCGAAGGCTTCGGTCGAGCTCTTGATCCGATACTGGCAGTCGTCGCCTTCCGTCGGCAGCAGGCGGATGATCTCGTACGAGCCGCTGGCAGCCGGGCGCGCAACGTTGCTGGCCGTGAACAATACGCGCGTTCCAACGGGGAATTTGTGCTTCAACACCCTCTCCATTACTCAAACAACGCCTGCCTCGCCCATGGTCCCACTGCGATGGCCGGCCGGAAACCCAGCCACTATATAGCACGCATGCGGCGTTTTTGGCCAGCCTCATCCGAGCATGGCAACACACCAATCTTGAAGTCTTTTCAGGACGATAACGGGAACAACGGGCCACGGTAATACCGCTGGAACCGGACCTCAGGCGGTATGGGGCAAATGACCCTGGGGGCTCGCCTGATCCACCGCCTTGGGCAGCTCCTGGGCCAGGATCTGGCCCAGTTGGTCGACCGGGATATTGTAGCGCGCAGCCAGCTGGCGGACGGTGTCGTTGCCGAGCACGGCGCGGAGCTGATCCGCCGAGATCGGCAGGTTCTGGCCGTTGCCGAGCCAGGATTTGACCTGGTCACCGAAGCCGGCCTGCTGAAGCTTGGCGACGATCGCGCTGAGGCCGCCCTGATTGTTGCTGCCGAGCACCTCGCTCAAGACGGCCGGCAGCACGGCGGCGCCGAGCTGGCCGAGCGCGCTGCGGAGCGCGGGGTTGTTTTCCAGCGAGTCCAGGATTCCCATGGCGTGCCCTCTCCAAAGCCGCAGCTCCAGCACGATTGGGCGCCGCCGGCTTGCGTATCGTCAAGCGGCGCCCGATCACGTTCGCGATTACGCGTCCTCGAACTTCGCGATGACAAGCGTCTCGGCAAGGCCCTCGCGGGTCCATTCCTGGAATGCCGGCAGCGCCATCATCGTCTCCATGTACGCTTTGGTATCCGGCGCGACGTCGATCGCATAGGTGCGGAAGCGGTGCACGACCGGCGCGTACATCGCATCCGCCGCGCCGAAGCGGCCGAACAGGAACGGTCCCTTGGCACTGTGGCGCGCCCGGCACTCGCGCCAGATCTCCTCGATGCGCGCAACGTTGGCCTTCGCATCGGCCGACAGCGTCACGGGGCGGATCGGCCGGTGCAGGTTCATGCCGCATTCGCTGCGCAGGGGCACGAAGCCGGAATGCATCTCGGCGCACACCGAACGGGCATGGGCGCGAGCCGCGGCATCATCGGGCCACAGCTTCACTTCGGGGTAGCGCTCGGCGATGTATTCGATGATCGCGAGTGAATCCCACACCGTGGTGTCGCCGTCGACCAGCACGGGCACCTTGCCGGCGCGGCTGAAGGACAGGATCTGCTCCTTGTCCGCGGGGTTATCCGTGTAGAGCGGGATCAGGGTCTCCACGAACGGGATGTCGTTGGCGCGCAGCGCGAGCCAGGGCCGCATCGACCATGACGAGTAGTTCTTGTTGCCGATGGCAAGTTTTAGTGCAGCCATGTCACTGGTCCTTCCGAGTCCTCTGGATGCGGCTGCTTTTAGCGCCATCGCCTGCCGTCAATCAATCGTTGCTGCGCCCGGCCTTGCGTGGCAATCGTTGCGATGCTCGCGAGGAGAGAGACATGAGCAGGCATTGGGTCGACATCACCGCCGTCGGCTTCTTCATCGTCGAATGGCTGGTCTATGCCCTGACGCTGGAACATTCAGCCTATGGCCGCGACAGCCTGTCGGCGCGCATGAACCGTTATCGCGAGGTCTGGGTGCGCCGGCTGCTCGACCGCGAGACGCGCATGGTCGACATGCAGATCATGGCCTCGCTCCAGAACGGCACCGCCTTCTTCGCCTCCACCAGCCTCATCGCACTCGGCGGCGCGCTGGCGCTGCTGCACGCCACCAACGACGCCATCACGATCCTGAGCAAGCTGCCGGTCGACCTCAGCACCTCGCCCGCAATGTGGGAGCTGAAATGCGTCGGTCTCGTGCTGATCTGCGTCTACGCCTTCTTCAAGTTCGCCTGGGCCTATCGCCTGTTCAACTATGTCGCCATCCTGTTCGGCGGCATGCCGCCGGCGTCCCAGCGCGACACCCCCGCCGCCGAAGCCCATGTCATCCGCACCACGCGCCTGTTCGAATCCGCCGGCCGCCATTTCAACCGCGGCCAGCGCGCCTTCTTCTTCGCGCTCGGCTATCTCGGCTGGTTCGTCAGCCCCTGGGTGCTGTTCGTGACCACGGCGGCCGTGGTGATCGTGACCTGGCGAAGGCAGTTCGCCTCGAGCGCATGGTCGGCAATGGCGCCGGAGGTGGTGGATGGTGAGGCGATGAGGAAGCGGGGTCCTCAGGGATGAAGCGAGGGAGGCGGCTCGGCCTCCCCACATCGTCATTAGCTCCGTCATCCCCGCGCAACGGCGAAGCCGTTGTCGCTGGAGGTGCGAACCGTGCTGTGCAAAGCACGGCATGGTGAGCCTCGAAGGATGAACAGCCGCGATGCAGCTGGGCCGTCGCCCTTCGAGGCTTGCTCAGCGGCGCGGTTGCGCCGCAGAGCGCGCACCTCCAGCGACAACGGCTTCGCCGTTGCGCGGGGGTGACGGTGGTGAAGTCGCGCACGTCCGCCTCCACATCGTCATTGCGAGCCAACGGGTCCGCGCAAAGCGCGGCCCGATGACAGGCTCCGCGAAGCAATCCAGAATCCCTCCGCGGAAAGACTCTGGATTGCTTCGCTTCCGCCGTCGCTCTTCGAGCTATGGCGGACAAGGCGCTCGCAATGACGGAGCAAGGTGCAACGCCGCCGCTCACTCCCGTGTCCCGGACAAGCTGCAACGCGTGAAGCGTTGCGGCGCAGAGCCGGGACCCAGAAGCCACGAACTTCCGTGTGGCATGGGCTCCGGCTCAGCAGCGCACCGCTGAAGGAGCGCTGCGCTGCGTCCGGGGCACGAGACCATCTTCGCATCCATTTTCAATGGCAGACACGCCTTCCCGTCCTCGCGGCTGATTTCGCCCGAGTTGTGCTTCGTCGCTCCACCCTCTTGAGCCAAGAGGGCGCAGGGAAGGCCGGGTGCTGACCTAGCACCCGCGGTCTGCTGCGCGAAAGGCACACGCAGAAGAAACCGCACAGCAGCATACAGGTGTAGCCAATCACTCGGCCTTCCCTGCGCAGTGGTCGGACGGCTTATGCCGTGCTCTCCCGGGAGCCGAGTTCGTTCTGGCCTCCCTCACTCCCGCGGAATTCGCCGACACCGCGCCGGTTGACGCGACTGCCGCCTCCGCAAGAGCTTGACCGTAGCAACGACGGCCAGGACCACACGGTTTTGCCGTACGCACGGCTCGCTTGCTCGCCGCAGTTTTTCCAGCCCTGTCGACGGAGCCGGAAACTTGCTGGCGAGACGAACCTGACAGCGCCGCTCGTCTGGCACGAAGTGTTGGGCTCACGGAAAGCAATCCGCCCTGCCCTTAACTTCTCGCGCCCGACGCTGCCGCGTCCACCGCAAGCCCGGCTCGCGAAAAATGACGACACATGATCGCCCCTCAAGGTCAAGCCGGGATGGGCGACACATACGACAAATCCGAATTTCGGTAAAGTGGAATATTTTAGCGAAGGCGGGTTGACAGCTTCGCGGGTGTTTTGCCCGTCGGGCAGCGACAACCTTTCGCCTCGTGCTATTCCCCAGCTATCGCCGGCGTGACTTGACAGCGAGGGCGTGACTGGGCGCAACTGAAGGCATGATCAGATTTCCAATCCTCGCGCAGCTGCCGGCCACGCCCTTCTCCGCGGAGGCCGTGGTCCGCGGCGTGGAATGCTCTGCGTCAGATGGCGACGGTGCGGGACGCGTGCGCGTCGAGGTCGACGGCGAGCCTGATGTTCTCGCCTTTTATGGTGCTGCGCCCGAAGGTGCGCCGGCCGACCCCGTCATCTTCCTGCGCGGGGACGCCGTGGAGAAGCGCAACGACGAGGTCGTCGTCGCCAACGAGTGGTACGTGGCAGCGACGGCCTATGACGTGCAGGCGCTGACCGAACAGCTGAGCGCCAGCTTCCATCGCCCCTATGTCCACCTGGCGCGCCCCGGCATCCTGGGCTCCTCGGGTCGCCATCTCGACCGGCGACGGCCGCGCGAGGTCGCGCTGGTCGATGCGGCGCTCACCCGGCTGAAGGCGCATTTCGGCTGGCGCCGTCTCAATCTCGTCGGCCAATCCGGCGGCGGCCATCTCGTGGCTGCACTGATTGCGCGCCGCGACGACATCGGCTGCGCGGTGATCACGTCGGGAAACACGGCGGTGGCGCTGCGCAACCGCGAGAACGGCTGGACCGCCGACATCACCGGCCACAGCGATTTCCTCGATCCGATCGATCATGTCGCGGAGGTCGCACGCCATCCCCCGCAAGCGATCATCGTGCTGACCGACCCGCACGACCAGCGCGTCTCGGCGTCGGTTCAAACAGCCTATGTCGAGGCGCCCGGCATCCGGCAAGCTTCGTCACGATCTGCAACTGCCGGGAATCCTGGCGGCGTTCACCTGGCTCGCGGACCACCCCGCGTAGCCTATGGCCCGCAGAGCTACCCGCCGAAATCCCGCGGCGCGAACGGAAGGTCCAACACCTTCCACTCCCCGTACTTGTCGGCCGGCAGCATCTTGTAGGGCTGGCAGTTCTGGAGCGCGCTCATTGCTGACTTCACGAGGGCCACGCCCTTCGCCGATGGCGGGGCTTCGATCAGGATCGGCTCGCGTGCCAGCGTGCCGTCGGTGGCGAGCACCGTGCGCAGCTTGATGTGGACGGTGTCGGTCGGGTCGACCCCGGCCGGCAATTTTGCGCAGCTTCTCAAGTGACGACGAAGCTCGGCGATGACCTCGGGTGGAAGCTTCGCGCCGATTGAATCCCTGGCGTCGCCGCCGTCGTCCTTGGCCGCGTTTTTCGGCTCGATCGGCAGTTCGGGCGGCAGGCCAAGCATGACGCCGTATTTTAGGGTGACGTCGGGTTCGGGAGCCTGATAGGCCGGAGGTGCGGCCTGCGGCTGCGGCTGTTGCGGCGGCAACTGCGATGGCCGCGGTTGCTGAGGCGGCTGCTGGGGCTGCGGCTGCGCAGTGGTCTCACGCTGCTTCGGCGCCTGTGAGAGCTGCGGCTGTTTCTGCTGCGTCGGCTGCTCCGGTTCGGGCCGGGCCTTCTGCTGCGATGATTGCGACGCGGCCTGCTGCTTGGCGGCCGGCTTCGCCGCTGGATCCGCCTTTTCGGTGACATCCAGTTTCGGCAGTCTCAGGTCGGGCATCGGCTCCGGCGGCTTTTTCTCCGCTTCTTCCTTGGCCTTCTCCTCGGCTTTGGCCTCCTCCTGCTTCACCTCCTCCGGCGTGACGATGTCGACCGTAACAGTTTCCGGCGGCTGGCCGCGAAACGGATGGACCTCGCTGATCACGATGATCAGCGCCACCAGCGTCAGATGCGCGATCACCGACGCCGCAATGTCCGTCCGTATGATCTTCCGCAGTTCCATCGCCCGATCTTGGGTTGCCGCACTGCTCCTAGCATAACGGAACAGCCCCTCAATCCCATTTTGGCGCGAAGCCGAAGTCGGTCAGGCGGCCCTTGGGATTGGCCAGACCAGCGATCCGGGCCATCTCCTCGTCCGAGAGCTCGAAATCGAAGATCTCGATGTTCTCCGACAGACGCTCGATGCGCGAGGTGCGCGGAATCGCAGCAACATTCTGCTGCACGAGCCAGCGCAGGCAGATCTGCGCCGGTGTCTTGCGATGCGCCCGCCCGATCTCGGCGAGCGTCTGATCGGTCTTGATGCGGCCCCTGGCGATCGGGCTGTAGGCGACCAGCGCAAGCCCATGCTGGTCGCAGGCCGCCCTCACCTTGGCCTGGTCCAGATAAGGGTGAAATTCGACCTGGTTGCAGACGAGCGGCTCCGGCGACAGCGCGACCGCCTGCTCGATCAGCGCCACCGTGAAATTAGAGACGCCGATGTGGCGCGTCAGGCCCATCTGCCTGGCATGCGACAAAGCGCCAAGCGTCTCCGCCAGCGGCACGTGCGAATTGGGCCAGTGCAGCAGCAACAGATCGACGGAGGGAAGCCGCAGGCGCGCGAGGCTCTCCTTCACCGACCGTTCGAGATCGTTGGGCGCGAAATGGTTGGTCCAGACCTTGGTGGTGAGGAAGACCTCGTCCCGGCGCACGCCGGAGGCGCGCACGCCGTCGCCGACCTCGCGCTCATTGTCATAGACCTGTGCGGTGTCGATGTGACGATAGCCAAGCCGCAGCGCCTGCTCGACCACGCGCGCACATGGCCGCCCGCTCAGCTCCCAGGTCCCGAGCCCGACCGCCGGGATCCTTGCGCCATTGGCCTCGACGAACAGCATGAGGAATCCTCTCTGTTGCGGTCGCCCCCGAGACATTATGGACCGGGTCCGAAAGGCTGCCAACGGAAGCCGTTGCAACCGGGCCGGTTATTCAGCGCAATGCTAATGGGAGGTTCGTGCGCAGCCTTGACGTCAGGCTTTGGCAAGCGCCTGGAACACCGTGTCGGGCGCATGCGCGATCACCGCGAGCAGCGCCCTCGCCGGACCGCGCGGGGCGCGCTTGCCCTGCTCCCAGTTGCGGATGGTCTCGACGGGGACGCCGAGCTTGGCCGCGAACTCCATCTGGGTCAGGCAGGCGCGGCGGCGCAGGTCACGCACCGCGAGCGAGCCGGTGTCGGCCGGTGCGGCATTGGCCGTGGGCTGGACCGGAAACTCCTGCCCGTCCCGCAAC
Source organism: Bradyrhizobium sp. CCBAU 11386 (assembly GCF_028128955.1). NCBI lineage: Bacteria > Pseudomonadati > Pseudomonadota > Alphaproteobacteria > Hyphomicrobiales > Nitrobacteraceae > Bradyrhizobium > Bradyrhizobium sp. CCBAU 11386. The sequence goes on along the minus strand of NZ_LBKA01000227.1, from coordinate 64,185 downwards.
TCGACGATCCGTCCGTCCGCCTTCAGCCGCAACCGCATGTCCATTCCCCCAAAGCGCGGGCGATGATGCGTCAGGTCGCTTAAGTTCGGATTAAAGATGATGGCCTCGTGCCCCGGACGCAGCGCAGCGCGCCTTCGCGGTGCGCTGCAGAGCCGGGGCCCATTTCCCCGCAGCTTACCGTGCCGCCATCTGGCTCCCGGTTCTGCGCAGCAGCGCAAGCGCTGCAGCGCGCCCGGGACACGAAAGAGGGAGTGCCGCTGCCCACCCCGTCATTGCGAGGAGCTCTTGCGACGAAGCAATCCAGAGTCTTTCCGCGGAGGGATTCTGGATTGCTTCGCGGAGCCTGTCATCGGGCCGCGCTCCGCGCGGACCCGTTGGCTCGCAATGACGGGGCGAGAGGAGCGCCCCAAACTCGCCCTTACCTCAACCCGAACCACAAGGTCGCAATCCCGAGGAAGGAGAAGAAGCCGACGACGTCGGTCACGGTGGTGACGAAGGTGCCGGAGGCCACCGCCGGATCGGCCCGGACACGTTCGAGCGCCATCGGGATCAGGATGCCGCCGAGTGCGCCGGCGACGAGGTTGCAGATGATCGCAAGCCCGATGACGATGCCGAGGCCCGGGATCTTGAACCAGGCCACCGCGGCGATGCCCGTGATCACGGCGAAGGCGAGCCCGTTGACGAGGCCGACCAGGCCTTCGCGCATCACCACGCGCCAGGCATTGGAGGAGCCGAGCTCGCGGGTCGCGAGCGCGCGCACCGCGACCGTCATGGTCTGGGTCGCGGCGTTGCCGCCCTGGCTCGCCACGATCGGCGCGAGCACCGCGAGCGCGACCATTTTCTCCAGCTGGCCCTCGAACAGGCCGAGCACGGAGGACGCCAGGAAGGCGGTGGCGAGATTGACCAGCAGCCAATTGAACCGCGCCCGGGCAATGGTGAACACGGTGTCCGACAGCTCTTCGTCGCTGGTGACGCCGCCGAGCGCCTTGAGGTCTTCGGCCGCCTCTTCCTCGATGACGTCGACGACGTCGTCCACGGTGATGACGCCGACGAGGCGATCCTGGGTGTCGAGCACGGGAGCTGCGACGAGATTGTACTTGCCGAACATGCGCGCCACCTCCTCCTGGTCCTCCAGGACGGAGACGCGGCGGCGATCCTCGTCGGTCAGCTCGGCAAGCGCCACCGGACGGCGGGTGCGGAGCAGGACGTCGAGCGCGATCGCGCCCTGCCAGTGCTGGTCCTTGTCAACGACATAGATCTCGTAGAAGCGGTCGGGCAGATCCGGCGTCTCGCGCATGTAGTCGATCGCCTGCCCCACGCTGAAATCCTGGGGCACGGCGATGAACTCGGTCTGCATCCGGCGGCCGGCGGAATTTTCCGGATACAGCAGGCTGCGCTCGAGTGCGACGCGCTCCCGCAAGGGCAGCTTCTCGAGGATCTCTTCCTGCTCGTCCTCGTCGAGGGTCTCCAGCAGCTCGACCGCGTCGTCGGATTCGAGTTCGCGGACACCTTCCGCGACCGTCTCCGGCGGCAGCTCATCGAGGATCTCCTCGCGGACGCTCTCGTCGACTTCGTTCAGCGCCGAAAAGTCGAAGTCGCGGCCCGTGAGCTCGACCAGGCGGACGCGGTCGTCGGGCTCCAATGCGCCGATCAGATCGCCGAGATCGGCCTCGTGCAGCTCGGCAACGCAGGCGCGCAGCGCCGCACTGTCGCCGGCCTCGATCGCACGGGCAATCTCCTCGACGAATTCGTGACGAATTTCGCCGTCTTCATTGCGCATCGGCACGTGGTCGAGTACCGAGGCCTCGGCGGATGGGGCACCGTCCATATGTTCATCCATGGCGCGCCTCGCCGTTTGACAGGTTGGAACGAGTGGTCTGAGCTGATGGTTCAGGCAATACCCACAAGGCAACTCTGAGCGCAATGGCAAATCTGAGCGCAATGGCAAAGATGCTTCGGCCGAAATGGACATCGATGTCGGCGGGCGCGGTGCTCGCGGCCCTCGCCGGCATCGCCTCGACCGAAGCCGCCGAGTGCCCGCGCAAGGATGCGCTCGGCACCTCGCGCATTCTGAGCGTCGACGCCAGGACCACGCCGCGCGTGGGCTTGAAGAGCTTTCCGCAGACGCTGCCGCTTGCCGATCACGAGGTCGTGCTGACCTTCGACGACGGCCCGCATCCGCCGACGACGTCGAAGGTGCTGGCCGCGCTCGCGCAGGAATGCGCGCGCGCCACCTTCTTCCTGATCGGCCTGCACGCCTCCGAACATCCCGACATGGTCAAGCGCATCGCGCGCGAGGGCCACACCATCGGCCACCACACCTGGTCGCACCCGTTCATGGCGCGGATCCCGTTCGACAAGGCCAAGGCCGAGATCGACCGCGGCATCGCCGCCGACGAGATGGCGCTGCACGGGACCTCGACCACGACGCCCTCGACGCCGTTCTTCCGCTTCCCCTATTTCGAGGCGACGCAAGCCGAGCTCGATCTGCTTCAGTCGCGCGGCATCGTCGTGTTCGGGGCCGATCTCTGGGCCAGCGACTGGAACGAGATGACGCCGGAGCAGGAACTGAAGCTGATCACCGAGCGGCTCGCCGCCGCCGGCAAGGGTATCATCCTCTTCCACGATCCCAAGGCACGCACGGCCGCGATCATGCCGGCCTTCCTGCGGTATCTGAGGGAGAACGGCTATCGGGTGGTTCACGTCGTCCCGGCGGGCGCAGCGCAGAAGAATGCCGATACGCGCTGATGCCGGAATGTCACGCCGGCGCAAAATGGGGTGATTTTGGCCCTATTAACAGTCTGTTCATGATACGCCATGCAAGTATTGAGGCGGGCTCGTCATGGGAAAGGTTCTGGTGCCTGAACCGTTTCCTGATGTCTCCGACCTACTATGGCGGCAATCGCGTATGAGGGCAGACGGGATTCATGATCGGAAGTAGCGTTGTTGTTCGGACGCGATCGTGGACCGTCCTCTGCCTCGGCGGATTCCTTGGATTGCTGACCGTCGGCGCACCGGTGGCGCTCGCAGCCGACTGTCCCGGGCACCCGGACGCGCTCGGGACCTCCGGCACCCTCGTGGTCGATCCGCATGAGCATCCGCGCATCGGCACCATGCAGTACCGCGAGACGCTGCCGCTGAAGGACCACGAGGTCGTCCTGACCTTCGACGACGGTCCGCTGCCGAAATATTCCAACCAGGTGCTCCAGATCCTCGCCGACGAATGCATCAAGGCGACCTTCTTCATCATCGGCAGCCAGGCCAAGGCGAACCCGGAAGGGGTGCGCAAGCTGGTAGCGGCGGGCCACACCGTCGGCACGCACAGCATGAACCATCCGCTGACCTTCGACCGGATGGGAATCGAAAAATTCGAGCCCGAGATCAACGGCGGCATCGAATGGACTTCGGCCGCGATGACCGATCCGTCCAAGCTCGCGCCGTTCTTCCGCATCCCCGGCCTGATGCGCGCCGAAGGCGTCGAGAATTATCTGATCTCGCGCGGCATCCAGGTCTGGAGCGCCGATTTCCCGGCCGACGACTGGCGGCATGTGTCGTCCGATCGCGTCTACCAGCTCGCGATCCAGCGGCTGGAGGCCAAGGGCAAGGGCATCCTCTTGCTGCACGACATCCAGGCCCGCACGGTGGCGGCGCTGCCCAAGATCATCCGCGACCTCAAGGCGCGCGGCTATCGCATCGTGCATGTGGTGCCTGCGACCGCGGAGCGGCCGGCAACGCCGACCATTCCGGTGGAATGGCTGCTGCATCCGCCGACCGAGACCGTGCCGATCGCGCGCTGGCCGGCCGTGCCGAACTTCGTGTTCACGCAGACCCAGACGCTTCCGGCGCCCTCGCTTGCCGATCTCAATGCGCAGACCGGACATCAGCCGCTGCTGCCGCGCCGGACCATGGCGCAGGCGAATGTCGCCGCCACCCTGCCCGTGCCGGACCGCGATCTCTTCGCGATTCCCGAGGGCTCGATCGAAGTCTTGCTGTCCACGACGTTGTCACGGCGTGCCGCGACACGGCTGGCAATGGCGGCCGAGACGCCCCGTGCGGCCAAGGGCAAGGCTGCCAAGTCGCAGGCACACCGCACCGCCCACGCTGCGCACGGCGCACCGAAGCATGCCGCGCAGGCCAAGAGCACGGCTCCCAAGAACGCCGCACCGGGCGCCGCGCCGCGTCCGACCCGCGTGGCCAGCCTGAAGAAGCGCGCGCAGTAAGCTCTACTGCCGCATGATGCTGGCGACGCAGAGCAGCACGATCAGCGCCAGGAAGAACAGGTCCATATAGGACTTGAGCTCGCCGTCGCGGCGCAGCCGCGCAACGTCCACCACGATCTGCTTGCGCGTCGAGGTTCCGCCCGAGCCGTCGTTGATCGGGGCCTGAAGGCGCTTGGTCTCGGCTTCCAGCTTCTCGATCTTCTGGAAGAAGTAGAACGCGCGCAGCGTCGAGGCCGCGCGCATGCCGGTATAGACCAGCACCAGGATCGCGACGATCGCCCGGTTTTGATATTTCTCCAGGAAGTTCAGGCTGAAATAGACCATCGCCATGAACGCGAAGTTGGTCACGAAGCGGTAGACGAAGCTTAGAAAGACCATACTGGCTCCAGCCCAGAGAAGACGCGCAAGCGGGTCGTGTTGCGAATTCGGGGATATGGGACGCAGGCCGGAACAGCCGGCCTGAATGCCGCGCAGGCCCGTCTACGCCAACTTGGTTTCAACAAAGATACTATCCGCCCACAACTCGCCGCCTTTTAGCCACGCGCGGCCATAATGCAAGCCGGGCCACGACGGCCGGCCTGTTCCGCACGCGGGCGTCCGCAACGCTCAATGGCGATTTGGCGGGAGTCGCGATAGACTGGGGCTGCCGCCACATGTGGGGTCTGCCGATGCCAAGGAAGGGAATCACGGGCCACGACGACTGGGTTCTGACCGAGGCCCTCGCGACCGCGCTGGTCGCGCTGGAGCAGCTCGAGCCGAAGCACCAGCCGAGCGCGCATATGGACGACATCCGCAAGATGCTCTCCAGCGGCAAGGAGCCGGCGGCGGTGAGCCTGCACCTCGCCCAGGCCAAATGCCGCCTGTTTCCGGAGTCGGATCCGCTTCAGATCTACAAGGAATACGGGATCGGCGAGGAATATGGCTGAAGGGGCCGGGTCACGAAAATAGCTCCGCCACTGTCCGGGACGATCTTCCGGATCCTGCGGGGTCATGAAGCGCGTGAAGATCGTTGTGGCTTGACGGCGGGAAACGATGGAGACGATCGCCGGCAGCACCCGTTCCATCCAGGGCGTCGCCCAGAGACCGCCGGGGGCGAAGATGTTCTGCATGTCGATGCAGAGGTGAACCGCATCCCGGATGTCGGCAATTTCCGACGCACTGTCCCTCATCGTCCTCCACCGTCAAACGCATGGCCGCGCGACGGCATCTCCGCGGCAAGCTCATCGGCTGCAATGCGCGTCCGACAGCCGTCGTTCCGCGGTCATCGGCGGTGGACGAAGCCCCGCGCCACCAGCGCACGCCATCACGCCGGCGAATCGCGGGATCGACTTACGGCATCAGCGGAATCATGAGGAAGATCGCCGCGTTCGATCGGACCGGTCATGCGACGGCTTCGACCGACGCAAGCGACGCGCGGAAGGTGACCGGCGTGGTGCCAGTCCGGGCCTACATCAGAAAAACTTCAGGGATTTCAAAGCCAAATTCGGCTTTGTGGTGCGCTCGGAGGGACTCGAACCCCCACGATTTTACTCACTGCCACCTCAAGGCAGCGCGTCTACCAGTTCCGCCACGAGCGCTTTGGGGATGCCGGCCTGAGGCTTGAGGGCCGGCCGGATCAACGGCGCCGATCTAACAAATCCATCAGGGGGGTACAAGCCTGCAAAGGCCCAGAATTCCACAAGCTTGGCAGGAAATTCTCTCCCTGCCCGGATCGGCCCTATCGGGTGCCCCGGGGCCGCGACCGCGTGCCCAGGCCGCTACCGCGTGCCCGGCGTGCGCGGCAGCATCTGCTTGACCTCGACCGCGATCCGGTTGCGGTCGACCAGCACGACGCCGGAGGCGACCGGCAGGTTGTTGGCCAAAACCTTGACCTCGTCGGCCTCGGTTGCGTCCAGCTCGATGATGGCGCCGCGGGAAAGACGTAATACCTGATGGATCGGCATGGTGGTCGTCCCGAGGACGACCATGAGATCCACGGTGACTTTATCGAGAGTGGGCACTGTCAGGACCGCCGCAACTTGAGACTAGCATTTGCGCCTGCAATCATCACCACGTTATGGTTAGCCAATGGTTAATTCGCCTCAAAACCCCCGCCAAGACCTCGATTTGACGTCGTTTTCCGCCTCCACGGGCACGCCCGTGGAGTGGCGGATCTCGGACGCGCCGGTGCCCTATCCGGAGGCCGTGGCCGCCATGGAGGCGCGGGTCGCCGCGATCGCGGCGGGCGAGGCGCCGGAGCTGGTCTGGCTGCTCGAACACCCCCCGCTCTACACCTCCGGCACCTCGGGCAAGGAATCCGACCTGCTCGATTCCCGATTCCCGGTCTTTGCCACCGGGCGCGGTGGGCAGCTGACCTATCACGGGCCCGGCCAGCGGGTGGCCTACATCATGCTCGACCTCAAGCGGCGCCGGCCGGACGTGCGGGCCTATGTCGCGAGCCTGGAGGAATTGATCCTGCGCACCCTTGCCGCCTTCAACGTCCGCGGCGAGCGGCGCGAGGACCGGGTCGGCGTCTGGGTGAAGCGCCCCGGCAAGGGGCCCGAGCACGAAGACAAGATCGCGGCGATCGGCGTCCGGCTGAAGCGCTGGGTGTCGTTCCACGGCATCGCCATCAATGTCGAGCCGGAGCTGTCGCATTTCGCCGGGATCGTGCCCTGCGGCGTCGCCGATCCCCGCTACGGCGTCACCTCGCTGGTCGATCTCGGCCAGCTCGCGACGATGGCCGATGTCGACGTCGCGCTTCGGCAAGCGTTCGAAGAGCTGTTCGGGCCAACCCGCGCGCTGGTGCCGGAAGGGGCCGCTTAGGCGCTTTCCTGTTGGAGACCCGCCGCCCGCGTTCTCCGCACGCGCGGAATCGGTTACGCTTTATCCCGGTGCCGCCCACGCCTCCCCCCTCCGCCGGGAAAGCAGACGTCATGCCGGGCGACGAGACCATCGGACCGACTGTTCGAGCGCCAAGCATAAGGAGGGATTGCGATCATGCTCGCAATGGGAGGTTCTCTCGATGAAGTTGTCTGCACCCATCTACCATCTGAAGCGGAAAGCAAAACGCCTGTCCCGCGAGGAAGGCATTCCGCTCCACGACGCGCTTGACCGCATCGCAACGACGGACGGTTTTTCCGCCTGGAGCATGCTTGCGGCGAAAGCCGCCGCGATGACGCCTGCCAATCGGCTGTTCCCGCAATTCCGCCCCGGCGACCTGGTGTTGGTCGGGGCGCGCCCGGGCCAGGGCAAGACCCTGATGAGCCTCGAGCTTGCCACGGAGGCCATGAGGTCGGGACATCGCGCCGCGTTCTTCTCGCTCGAATATACCGAGAAAGACGTGTTGGAACGCCTTCGGGCGATCGGCGTGGACCCCGCGCAATTCGCTGGGCTCTTCGAGGTCGATTGCTCCGATGCGATCAGCGCCGATTACGTCGTCAAGCAGATGGCCGCAGCGCCCCGCGGCACGGTCGTGGTGATCGACTATCTGCAACTGCTCGACCAGCGACGGGAAAACCCCGACCTGACCGTTCAGGTGCGCGCACTAAAATCGTTCGCGCGCGACAAGGGGCTGATCATCGTCTTCATCTCGCAGATCGATCGATCCTATGATCCCTCGATCAAGCCGTGCCCTGACCTCAGCGACGTCCGCTTGCCGAACCCGCTGGATTTCAAGCTGTTCGACAAGACGTGCTTCCTCAACAACGCCGAGGTTCAGTTCCGGGCGGCGAGCTGACGATCCCTGGCGACCGGTTCGGGCCGCGGGTGAGATGGTTCACCCGCGGCTTGCCGTCTCATGCTGCCTTTAGCGACACATCGAGCTTGCCGGCGATGTAGCGGCGCTCCTGGGTCAGGCCGCCAAAGCCGTAGGCGTCGCCCTTGACCTCGTCGACATGCAGATAGGTCTCGGGGTGCAGCGGGCCCAGAATCTCGGCCATGCGCTTGAACATCGCGGCGAGATAGGCCGCCTTCTCGTCCTTGGTGTTGGTGCCTTCGGTGACATGGATGTCGATCCAGTAGCTGGCGAGCTTCTGCTCGGCGAGCGATTGGCCGCCGGCGAACCAGTCGTCCGCCTCGACCGATTTCACGATGATGGCGGTCACCTTGGGATCCTTGTGCAGGATTTTTGCGGTGAGCTCGGACACGGCATTCGCGATGTCGGCCTTCAGCGAGGGTGACTGGCGGGAGGTGGTGTAGCACACGGTGATCAGGGGCATGGTCGTTCTCCTCAAGATGTCGCGCAGGTCTTGCGCGGCGTTGATGAGAAGCTAGACCTCCCTTCTCCATTTTGGTATCTTATCTCTATTGATACCAGTGATAACCATTCATAATGACAGCAACGCTCGACATCGCCACCATCAAGGCCTTCCTGCTGGTCGCCGACCTCCAGAGCTTTACCCGCACCGCCGAAGCGCTCGGCACGACGCAGGCGGCCGTCAGCCTCAAGCTGCAACGGCTGGAGACGTTGCTGGGGAAGCGGCTCGTCGAGCGCTCGCCGCGCGCGGTCCGGCTCACCGCCGACGGCGCAGCATTTCTCGAACGCGCCCGCGCGCTGATCGAGGCGCATGACCGCGCATTGTCCGGCGAGGCCTCCGTCGCGCAGTCGCTCTCGCTCGGCATCTCCGACCATGCCGCGGGCCCCGAGCTGGTGCCGCTGCTCGAACGCCTGCACGCGATGTCCTCGAACCTCACCCTCGCCGTCACCATCGGCTTCTCGCGCGAGATGCAGGATGCCTATGACGCGGGCGAGCTGGATGCGGTGATCGTTCGCCAGGAAGGCAGCCGCCGCGGCGGCGAAAAGCTGACCGAGGACGAGTTCGGCTGGTTCGCGTCACGACGCTTCACGCTGCCGACGGGTGAGCCGCTGCCACTCGCAACGCTCGCCCCGCCCTGCGGCGTCCGCGCCGTCGCCGTGCGTGCGCTCGACAAGGCCGGCCTCGCCTGGCGCGAGCGCTTTGTCGGCGGCGGCGTCACGGCGGTGGTCGCGGCCGCACTTGCCGGACTTGCGATCGCGCCGCTGGCGCGGCGGATCGCGCCACCGGGACTGGTCGACATCGGGCCGGCGCACAGGCTGCCGAAGCTCGGCAGCTCGAAGGTCATGCTGCATTCGAAGGTCAGCGACCCCGCCAAGCTGGCGGCGCTGCGTGCGGTGGCGGCGACGTTCCGGAGCGTGGCGACCGCCTAGCCAAACCACTGACCTTCCTCCGCGGCGTATCTGCCAGCGACGAACCAATAGACAAGTCCCGCGCAACCGCCGGCGAAAACAAACGCGGCGACGAACGAGCCGGCGACCTGGAACAGCAGCGCGCAAAACAGCGATCCAATCGCGGCGCCTGAAGCCGCATAGAACAACAGGGATCGGATGCGCAGCCGTTCGGCGAGCCAGATCACCGCGCCAGCCGGAAGCCCCGTTAACGTGCAGACGACAAGCAACGTCAGCGGCAGCACGAAGATGAGCATCAAGGCGATGCCCACCAGTTGTCCAGCGCTATTCATGGCTCCAATGAAGATGGCCAGCATGATGGAATGCAGGACCGCAGTTGCGGCCACGCATCCGCGGAACCAACCGTTCAGAGCGCGAGGGCATTCAGCGCAGGACATCACATCACCTCACAAGATCGCTTCGAACGCGCTGCGCAACGTCTCATGCCGAAACACAAAGCCGCGGCTGAGCGCCTTGTTGGGCAGCACCCGCTGGCCGCCAAGCAGCAGCTCGTCGGCAAAGCCGCCGCCGATCCGGCGCAAGAGACCACCGGGAATGCGAAGCACCGCGGGCCGATGCAGGCGGCGGCCAAGCTCTTCGGTGAACTTTGCGTTGGTGACCGGGATCGGCGCGGTGGCGTTGACGGGACCGGCGAGATCGGGCGTTGCGATCACATAGGCGATCAGCCGGATGAGATCGTCGCGCTCGATCCAGGACATCCACTGCCGCCCGGTGCCGAGCGGTCCGCCAAGCCCGAACTCGAACGGCGTCAGCATGCGCGTGATGAAGCCTCCTTCCGTGCCCAGCACGAGGCCGATGCGCAAATAGACCACGCGCACGCCATGCTCCTCCGCCGGCCGCGCCGCCTGCTCCCAGGCCGCGCACAGCTCATGGCTGAAGCAGGCATGCGACTTCGCCGATTCCGTCAGCACCTGGTCGGCCCACAGGCCGTACCAGCCGGTCGCGGAGCCGCTGACGAGCACGTCGGGCTTGTGGTCGAGCCGCGCGATCAGCTTGACGACCCCGCCGGTCATGTCGATGCGAGACTTCAGTATCTCTGCGCGCTTCGCCTCGGTCCACAGGCCGTTGCCGATCGGCTCGCCGGCGAGATTGACGATGGCGTCGATACGCATGTCCGAGGCGAGCTGATCGAGGCTGGTGATCAGCGTCACCGGCGGCGGCAGCAGCTCGGCCTTCGCCGGGTTGCGAATGAGCGCGATGACGTGATGCCCTGCCCCGCCGAGGCTCGCCGCAAGGCGGCTGCCGATGAAGCCGGTGGCACCTGATATCAGCACGGTCTTGCGACCCGGAAGTTTCTCGACGAGCCCGGCCGCCGGTGCGCACGTCATGCGGCCGAGCCGGCGCACCGCCGCAAAATCCCTGATGCCGCAGAGCGCCGCGCCGACCGCGCAGGCGGTCGCAGCGATGCTGAGCACGCCCTGATACACGACCGCCACCCCGAGCGGCTGCATCGCCCAATCGATCAGCACCGGCAGCAGCAGCACCAGGATGGCGCCGTAGTTGATCGCGAGCAGCGTGTGGTTGATCCGCTCGCTCGGCGGCAATTTCCGGCTCAGATCCTCCTCGACGAAATCCATCAGCGTGATGACGATCTCGGCGACCAGCACCGCGACGATCAGCAGCGCCAGCGCGCCATGAACCTCGAGCCAGCCGAGCACGAGGAACAACAGCGCATAGAGCACGTTGCGGATGCCGTGCAGCTTCAGCTCGAAGCGCTGCGACACCCGCCAGGCCAGGCGCTCGGTGAATTCGTGGTGATAGAAGGTGTCGAACACGCCCATCACGATCTGGACGGCGATGAGGATCCACAACAGCGGCGTCATGATACGGCCTCCCTGAAGGTGGCGGACTGGTGGATCAGCGCGCCGTAACGCGGGTGGGTGACATCGAGGGTGAAGCGGAAGGCGCCCTCGCCGAGATCGCTGTGCATCACCGTGAGGTCGCCCGGCGTGAGCCATCGCGGCAACGGGATCCACAGGCTTCCGAGCTGGAGGCCGTAAGCAACGCTGCGGAAGGTCAGCACCTGGTCCTCGACCGCGATGCGCAGCGCCATCGAGACGCCGAGGCCGACATATTCCTCGAGCCCGGTCGGGCCGGCGAAGCGTTTTGCGGAATGGATCACCTGCGGAAAGCCGCGCTTGCGCGCGCAGATGCGCGTCCAGGTCTGGCCGCCGCTTGCGCCGTCCTCGGTGACCGTGACGATCATCGGCACGCCGGTGTCGCGGCCGGTCGGCAATGGCCCGCCGATCAGGCGAGCGAGTTGCGCCAACCACCAGCCGGCGTCGCTGAAGGCGACCTCGTCGACCACGCCGACATAAATGACGCTGTCGCCGTCGTCGACGCGTTTGGAAAAGCGCCGCCAGGTCGCGAGCGGCAGGCGCCCCCAGTCCTCGTCCGACAGGAGCGCACGGAAGCGGCGGTCGTCGAGCAGTTTGGTGTGAACGGGAAGAGATGCGCTGGAGCCTGATAATCGAGCCGACGTCATCGCACCCTCCCTCGCGCTATTTGACCTTGCCCAGCGGCAGCAGGTTGGCGATCTTCTCGCCAAGCCGCATCAGGGCGACCAGCCGCGGCCGCGGCACCTTCAGCATCTGCATGAACCAGTGGTTGGCGAGCTCGGTGAAGGCGAGCATCTCCTTCAGCCGTTTGCTTGCGACCGGATTGATGGTCGGATCGTCGGCGGCATCGGACACGCAGGCCCTGAGCGCCGTGATCGCCGGATCGAGCTCGCGCTCCTTGCGCCGCGCCGCGATCCGGGCCGCAACCTCCCAGATGTCGGTCTCGGCTTCGAAATGATCGCGGCGGTCGCCGAGGATCGGCACGCGCCGGATCAGGTTCCAGGCCAGCAGCTCCTTGATCGAGTTGGAGACGTTGGAGCGTGCCATGCCGAGCGTGTCGGCGATGTCCTCGGCGGTCATCGGCGCCTCCGCGAGATAGAGCAACCCGTGGATCTGGCTGACGGAGCGGTTGACGCCCCATTCGTCGCCCATGTCGCCCCAATGCAGGATGAAGCGCTCGACGGCGGCGGGGAGTTTCTTCTTTCCGGTTATTTCTGTCATAACAGAAATATCTGACGGATGAGATTGAGTGTCAAGCCCTTCCCGGGTGGCCTGCCCGTGCATACCGTCCGCCGCATTTGCCTAAGAATGTCCCAGAAATCGGGAACCAAACGACCCATTCGGCGTTTGCCCGGGTCGAGGCAGGGTGTCCGAAATGGTTAGAAAGTCCAATCAGCAGAGAGACTTGTTCGAGAGCGAACGCAGTTTCCGGCTGTTGGTCGAAGGAGTTGCCGACTACGCCTTGTACATGCTCGATCCCAAGGGGATCATCACGAGCTGGAATATCGGTGGCGAGCGCATCAAGGGCTATTCGTCCGACGAGATCGTCGGCCAGCATTTTTCGCGCTTCTACCCCGAGACCGACCGGGCCAACGGCAAGCCCGCCCGCGCACTCGGCATCGCCCGCGACAAGGGCCGCTATGAGGAAGAAGGCTGGCGCGTCCGCAAGGACGGCACCTTCTTCTGGGCGAGCGTCGTGATCGACCCGATCTACGAGGACCGCGAGCTCATCGGCTTCGCGAAGATCACGCGCGACATCACCGAGCGACGCAACACGCAGCTCAAGCTCGAGGCGATGCAGAAGCAGCTTGCCGAATCCCAGAAGTTCGACGCGCTCGGCCAGCTCACCGGCGGCGTCGCCCACGATTTCAACAATCTCCTGATGATCATCAGCGGCAGCCTTCACACCCTGAAGCGGGGCGCCGACGACGATGCCAAGCTCCAGCGCGCGATCTCGGCGATCGAGACTGCGACCAGGCGGGGCGCCGCGCTGACCAACCAGCTCCTCACCTTCGCGCGGCGACAGAGCGTCAACCCGCAGGCGGTCGATTTTTCCGAGCGCATCGGGGCGATCCGCGAGGTGCTCGAGGCCGGCGTCGGCAGCTCCGTGCGCCTCGCCTTCGACATCGACCGCAAGGTCTGGCCGATCAGGACCGACGTCTCGGAGTTCGAGACTGCGCTGCTCAATCTCGTCATCAATGCCCGCGATGCGATGCCCGACGGCGGCACGGTGACGATCAGCGCCCGCAATGTCGTGCTGGACGAGCCGCCGCTCGCCGGCGAGTTCGTCGCGATCGACATCGCCGACACCGGGCTCGGCATTCCCGCCGACGTCGTCGACAAGATTTTCGAGCCGTTCTTCACCACCAAGCCGCTCGGCAAGGGCACCGGTCTCGGCCTGTCCCAGGTGCACGGCTTTGCGCATCAGGCCGGCGGCACGGTGAAGGTCACAAGCGAGCTCGGCAAGGGCACGACTTTCGGCATCCTGCTGCCACGCGGAACGGATGTGCCGGCGCGGGAAACGGCGGAGGCGGTGCCGTTCCGCGGCAACGGCACGGTGCTGCTGGTCGAGGACAATCCGGATGTGGCCGTCGTCAGCATCGGCCTGTTGGAGCAGCTCGGCTACCGCGTTCGCCGCGTCCCCGACGCTGAATCCGCGCTGCGCGAGCTCGAGCACAACGGCGTCGACTTCGTCTTCTCGGACATCGTGATGCCCGGCAAGATGGACGGCCTCACCCTCGCCCATCATCTGCGCCTGATCCGCCCCGGCCTGCCGATCCTGCTCGCCACCGGCTACAGCGAGGCCGCCGCCGACGTGCGCGGCGACTTCCCGATCCTGCGCAAACCCTACGAGATCCACGAGCTGAGCGAAGCGATCGCGAAGCTGCCGAGGTGACTCTCGCTTTCTTCGCCTCTCGCCGCCCTCACTGCGTCATGGCCGGCTTGACCCGGCCATCCACGCCTTCCGCGCAGTAGAGAGAACGTGGATGCCCGGGACGAGCCCGGGCATGACGACCTTCTCTGAGGGGGCACCTACACCGTCGGCAGAACCGAGAACTTCTCCCCTGCCCTGCGCAGGTCCAGCTCGTCCGCACCGGCCGTCTCGCTGGTGACACTGTCGACGCGCGCGGACGGCGGACCATGGCGGCACAGCGCGACCATGTCGGCGACGTGGTTCGGCGCACCCGCGAACAGCGCTTCCACGCTGCCGTCGCGGCGGTTGCGGACCCAGCCTTCGAGCCCGCTCGTGGCGGCCTGGTATTCGACCCAGGCACGATAGCCGACGCCCTGCACGCGGCCGCGGATCATGACCTGGAGGATCGCCCGGCTCATTTCTTGAGTCCGAGCAGATCGGCGCTGCGCGCCTTCGTCTCGGCCTCGCGCATGACACGGTTGGTCAATTCCGCGGACGCCAATCCCTTGAGCGCTTTGGGCGGCGAGCCTTCGTGCAGCGCCTTCAGCGTGTCGTAGACGGCCTGCGTCGCCGCCGCGATCGGCGCGTGGCCCTGGAGCGCGACGCGCACGCGCTGGGAGACGAGATAATCGGGCGCATTCAATTCTTCCGGCGCACCACCGAGCACGATCGGCAGCTGCGTCGCGGCCGCGACCGCTTCGAGCTCGGCACGCGACTTGATGCCGGTGAAGAACAGCGCGTCGACGCCGGTCGCCTCATAGGCCCTGGCGCGCCGAATGGCATCTTCGAGCGAGGTGATCGAGGCAGCTCCAGTGCGGCCCATGATGACCAGCGAGGGATCGCTGCGGCCGCTGAGCGCCGCCTTCATCTTGCCGACGCCCTCCTCCAGCGAGATCAGTTGCGTCTTCGCTTCACCGAAGGCGGCCGGCAGCAGCGTGTCCTCGATGGTGAGGCCGGCCGCCCCCGCCGTCTCCAGCTCCTGCACGGTGCGGCGCACGTTGAGCGCATTGCCATAGCCGTGATCGGCATCGACCAGCACCGGCAGCGCGGAGGCGCGCGACATCCGCCGCATCTGCTCGGCGAGCTCGGTGAGCGTGATCAGCGTGATATCGGGATCGCCGAGCACGGCGAGCGAGGCCACTGAACCGCCGAACATGCCGAGCGGAAAGCCGAGATCCTCGGCGATGCGGATCGAAATGGCGTCATAGACCGAGCCGGGATGGATGCAGGCCGGACCCGACAGGATCGATCGCAATTTTTCGCGGCGGGAACGGAAGGCCATGGCGCTGTCTCTCAATCAGTCCGAGTACATCCCCGCCGTCGTCCTGGCGAAAGCCAGGAACCCATTACCCCAACTGCATGTTGTTGGAGACGATGACGGCCACCATCTCCGTCAACAACTACTCCCTGGGGTAATGGGTCCTGGATCAGCGCTCGCTCCTGGACAACGCTACGCGTTGCCAGGGCTCACTTGTCCAGGACGACATCGGGGTCCTTACGCAAACTCCAAAATCAGTGCATCCACGGCGAGCGTCGCACCGGCGCTGGCGTGGATCTTCTTCACCGTGCCGTCCTGCTCGGCGCGGAGCACATTCTGCATCTTCATGGCTTCGACCACCGCGAGCGTCTCGCCGGCCTTGACCTCCTGCCCCTCGCTCACCGCGATCGAGACGATCAGCCCGGGCATCGGGCAGAGCAGCTTCTTGCCGGTGTCGGAAGCCGTGGTCACCGGCATCAGCCGCGCCGAGGTCGCTTCGGCTTCGGTCCAGACATAGACCGGCACCTCGACGCCCTGATGCGCAAGACGGATGCCGTTGGCGATCGGGCGCGTCTGCACCGCGACGAAGTGGCCGTCGATTGTGCCCTGCCAGACCGGATCGCCCGGCTTCCACGGCGACTGCAACAGATGCGCGTTGCCGGCCTTGCCGTCGGCATCGACGAAGCGGATCGCGATCGCCTCGCCCTCGCGCGCGACCTCGAGCCCAATCTCCTGGCGATCGAGCCAGACCGCGCGGCGGCGCTCGCGCTGCACGATCCGGCCGCCCATCTGGCCCGAGATCTGGCGCTTGCGCTCGCCGAGCACGTGATCGATGGCGGCGCCGACCGCGGCGATCCGCCGGGCGACCTCGCCTTCGGGCACGCGCACCGCGAAGCCCTTGGGGAATTCCTCGGCGATGAAGCCGGTCGAGAGCCGCCCCTCGCGCCAGCGCGGATGATGCATCAGCGCCGACAGGAACGGGATGTTGTGCCTGATGCCGTCGACATAGAACGAATCCAGCGCCGTTGCCTGCGCCTCGATCGCTGCCGCGCGCGAGGGGGCGTGGGTGACGAGCTTGGCGATCATCGGATCGTAATGGATCGAGATCTCGCCGCCCTCCTGCACGCCGGTGTCGTTGCGGATCGTGATGCCGTCCTGGCTGGCTTCCGCCGGCGGACGATACTTCACCAGGCGTCCGATCGAGGGCAGGAAGTTGCGGAACGGGTCTTCGGCGTAGAGGCGGGATTCCACGGCCCACCCGGTGAGCGTGACGTCCTTCTGCGCGAGACCGAGCTTCTCGCCGGCGGCAACGCGGATCATCTGCTCGACGAGGTCGATGCCGGTCACGAGCTCGGTGACGGGATGCTCGACCTGGAGGCGCGTGTTCATCTCCAGGAAGTAGAAGCTCTTGTCCTGGCCGGCGACGAACTCGACGGTGCCGGCGGAATCATAGTTCACAGCCTTGGCCAGCGCGACCGCCTGCTCGCCCATCTTGCGGCGGGTGGCCTCGTCGAGCAGCGGCGACGGCGCTTCCTCGATGACCTTCTGGTTGCGGCGCTGGATCGAGCATTCGCGTTCGCCGAGATAGATGACGTTGCCGTGCTTGTCGCCCAGCACCTGGATCTCGATGTGGCGGGGATCGACGATGAACTTCTCGACGAAGACGCGGTCGTCGCCGAACGAGGCCTTGGCCTCGGCCTTGGCGAGGTTGAAGCCTTCGGCGACCTCGCTCTTCGAATGCGCGATGCGCATGCCCTTGCCGCCGCCACCGGCGGAGGCCTTGATCATCACGGGGTAGCCGATCTCGTCGGCGATGCGGACTGCGTGCTTGTCGTCCTCGATGACGCCGAGATAGCCCGGCACGGTCGAGACCTTGGCCTTGGCGGCCGCCTTCTTGGATTCGATCTTGTCGCCCATCGCGGCGATCGCGCCCGGGTTCGGGCCGATGAAGACGATGCCGGCCGCTTCCAGCGCGCGCGGAAAGGCCTCGCGCTCGGACAGGAAGCCGTAGCCGGGATGCACCGCCTCGGCGCCCGTCTTGCGGCAGGCGTCCACGATCTTCTCGATCACCAGATAGCTCTCGGCGGCGGCCGGCGGGCCGATCAGCACCGCCTCGTCGGCCATCTCGACATGGAGGGCATCGCGGTCGGCCTCGGAATAGACCGCGACCGTTTCAATTCCCATCCGGCGGGCAGTCTTGATGACCCGGCAGGCGATTTCGCCGCGATTGGCGATCAGGATGCGTTTGAACATGCTTTTCTTGAGTCTCGACCTTGGGCGGGACCCTTCCCCGACCGTTGGGCCTCTGGGACGGGCCGTGTGACCCCGTGGTACATCAAAATAGGCCGGAGGCAACGGTCTAAATCCGGCCCCTCTGGCGTACCAGCGCAAGACCAAAATGGACTTGGGCATATGGACTTGGGCAACGGGCTTGGCGCGCCCCCGGGACGGCCTACCGCTTCGCTGCCTTGGCCACGCCCCGCACCAGGGCGTGAATGAAGTCCAGTTTGGCGACCACCGCCTGCGACAGGATGAACGGATAGAGATCGCGCATGCCCATGGCGCGGTTGACGCTGTTCATGGCGAAGGTGAAGGGCAGCCATGCGTCGACCAGCGTCTGGACGTCCCGCGCCTCGTAGGGGTTGAACCGGAGCCGCGTCGACAACTCTCCGTCGCGGTCGACCCGCGGCCGCACCTCCATACCGAACTCGGAGGCCATCTCCAAGGTGTCGACGATATGGAGGTAGTGCGCCCAGGTTTCGGCGAAATCTTCCCAGGGGTGCGTCGTGGCGTAGGCAGAGACATAGTTCTGCTGCCAGTCCGGTGGCGCGCCTTCGGCATAATGGCGCTGCAAGGCCTGGCCGTAATCGGCCGAATCGTCGCCGAAAACAGCGCGGCATTCGTCGAGCTTGCCGCCCTGGCGGACCAGCACATCCCAGAAATAATGTCCGACCTCGTGGCGGAAATGCCCGAGCAGCGTCCGGTAGGGCTCGCCCATCTCCAGCCTGCGCCGCTCGCGCTCGATGCCGTCGGTTTCGGTGAGCGCGATCGTGATCAGGCCGTCGTCATGCCCGGTCATGACCCTCTGCCCGCTGTTCGGATCGTCGGCGAGGAAGTTGAAGATCAGGCCGTGCTCGGGATTGTCCTGCCGGTTCTGGAGCGGCAGCTTCCAGCGGATCAGGGAATAGAACAGCCGGTGTTTTGCCACCTCAAGCTCGCGCCAGCCGGCGAGCTGAGCCGGATCGGAGAGGTCCGGCACCATGCCGTTGTGGCGGCAGGCGCGACAATATCCGTTGGTATCGCCCGGATCCGTCAGCCAGTTGCAGGCATCGTACTCGGCATTGCGGCACAGCATGCGTCCCCTGCCCTTGTCGGCCAGCGTCGTCCAGGACACGGCCTGAGCCTCGCCGTCGGGCTCGAGCGCCGACATCGTCTCCTTCTCCGGGAGGAAGGCGACGCGGTGACCGCAACGTTCGCAGGCGCGGTTCTCGAAATAGAGGACGTTGCCGCAGGACTGGCAGACAAAAAGCTTCAAGATTTAGCCTCGTCGAAAACGGGGTCTTATGAATGAGAATCGTGGCGCCTCGCAAAGACGCCTCCGCGGACGCATCGTTCCAATCTTCGGAACAAATAGCCAGCCCCGCCGTTAGCCGGCCCGACTTTTCCGCGTTCAGGCTGGCCCCGGGCCTTTCCGACAATCTATCCCCTTTGAGCAATGGCTATCACGCCTTGTCTGTGTGAATATTGGTCCGGCACGTGCGCACATGCATCACAACGGCCGACGCCTTGAACGATCCTTTGCCAGAGACCATCGCCGCCGAAAGGCTGCGCCAGCACCTCGAAGACGTCGCGCGCGAGCGCGACAATGCCTATCGCGCGC
Source organism: Bradyrhizobium sp. CCBAU 11386 (assembly GCF_028128955.1). Taxonomy (NCBI): domain Bacteria; kingdom Pseudomonadati; phylum Pseudomonadota; class Alphaproteobacteria; order Hyphomicrobiales; family Nitrobacteraceae; genus Bradyrhizobium; species Bradyrhizobium sp. CCBAU 11386. Next base: position 44,869 of record NZ_LBKA01000227.1, on the reverse strand, counting down.
TCCAGGAGCGCGAGGCCGAGCTCGCGCGCATCCAGCGCATCGGCAAGGTCGGCGGCCTCGAGGTCGACTTCCGCGAGGGCTTCAAGAACCGTCGCTCGCCGGAATATCTGATGATCCACGGCCTGCCTCCCGAGGCCGCCGACGAATCGCACGAAGACTGGGTCGGCCGCATCCATCCCGATGACCGCGACGCCGCGGTGAAACACTTCTTCGATGTGCTGGCCGGGACCAGTGAGGATTATACCGCCGAATACCGCATCATCCGTCCGAGCGACGGCGAGACCCGCTGGATCCGCGTCGTCGCCAAGATCGCGCGTGACCGCGACGGGCGCGCCATCCGGCTCGTCGGCGCCCACATCGACATCACCGACCAGATGCTCGCCCGTGAGACGCTGCGCGAGAGCGAGGAGCGGTTTCGGCTGATCGCCGACAGCGCGCCGGTGCCGATCTGGGTCACAAAACTCGACCGCAAGCGCTCCTTCGCCAACCAGGCCTATGTCGACTTCGTCGGCCTGCCCTACGAGGAGGCCATCGATTTCGACTGGCGCAAGGTGCTGCATCCGGACGACCTGCCGCATGTGCTCCAGCAATCCGTCCAGGGTGAGGCGTCGCTAAAACCCTTCGTGCTGGAAGCGCGTTACAAGAACGCCAGCGGCGAATGGCGCTGGCTGCGCTCCGAATCCCAGCCGCGCTGGGATCCGACCGGCAAGCATATCGGCTTCATCGGCGTCGCCCACGACATCACCGCCGCCAAGCAGGCCGAGATCGAGCTCCGGCGGCTCAACGAGACGCTGGAAGAGCGCATCGTCGAGCGCACCGCCGAGCTCGAATCCAACGAGGCCCGGCTGCGCGCGATCCTGGAAACCAGCAACCAGTATCAGGGGCTGGTCAATCTCAAGGGCGAATTGCTCTACGCCAACAAGACCACGCTCGCCGGCATCGGCGCCGAGGCGCGGGATGTCATCGGCCAGCCGTTCTGGGACACGCCGTGGTTCACGGGGACCCCGGGCATGAGCGACGTCGCGCGCGAGGCCTTCGAGACGGTGCTGAGGGGCGAAGCGGTGCGGATGGAGATGCGGCTGCGCTTGCCGGCCGGTGAGCGCGATTTCGAGTTCGGCATGCGCCCCGTGCTCGACCGCCACGGCAACATCACCGGCGCAGTGCCCGAGGCCGTCGACATCACCGAGCGGCGCCTCGGCGAGGAGGCGCTGCGGCAGTCGCAGAAGATGGAGGCGATCGGGCAGCTCACCGGCGGTGTCGCGCACGACTTCAACAACCTCCTGACCATCATCCGCTCGGCGACCGACTTCCTGCGCCGGCGCGAGCTGCCGGAGGAGCGCCGCCGCCGCTATGTCGACGCCATCTCCGACACCGTCGAGCGCGCCTCGAAGCTGACCGCGCAGCTTCTGGCCTTCGCGCGACGGCAGCCGCTGAAGCCGCAGATCTTCAATGTCGGCAGCCAGGTCGAGGGCGTGGCGCAACTGGTCCGTCCGCTGGTCGGCGGCCGCATCGAGATCAGCGTCGAGGTTCAGGATACGGATTGTTTCACCATCGCCGACGTCGCGCAATTCGAGACGGCATTGATCAACCTCGCCATTAACGCCCGCGACGCCATGGACGGCGAAGGCCGCCTCACCATCGCGGTGCGCAAGGTGCATGGCATCCCGAGCCTGCGCGCGCAATCGGCGCGTGGCGGCGACTATGTCGCGATCTCGGTCGCGGATACCGGCAGCGGCATCGCGCCTGAGAACATCGACGCCGTCTTCGAGCCGTTCTTCACGACCAAGGAGGTCGGCAAGGGCACCGGCCTCGGCCTCAGCCAGGCGTTCGGTTTCGCCAAACAGTCCGAGGGCGACATCGCGGTGACGAGCACGCCTGGCAAAGGCGCGACCTTCACGATCTACCTTCCGCAGGCGCAGAGCCCGGCCACCGAGAGCGAAGCCGCAGCGCTGACCAGCGAGGCCGCGATCACCGGGCGCGGCTACCGCGTGCTCGTGGTCGAGGACAATGACGACGTCGGCCAGTTCTCGACCGAGCTGCTGGAGGACCTCGGCTATGTCGTCCGGCGCGTCGCCAATGCCCGTGCGGCGCTTGCCATCCTCGGCGAGAACGAGTTTGCCGTCGATCTCGTCTTCTCCGACGTCATCATGCCCGGCATGAACGGCGTCGAGCTCGCCGGCATCATCCGCGAGCGCTATCCGGGCCTGCCCGTCGTGCTCACCAGCGGCTACAGCAACGTGCTCGCCGAGAACGCCCATCGCGGCTTCGAGCTGATCCAGAAGCCGTATTCGGTGGAATCGCTGTCGCGAATCCTGCGCAAGGCGATCACCGAGAAGCTGTCGGTGGCGCGGTGAGTGTTATAGTTGCACGAAGCTCCCACAGACTCCGTCATTGCGAGCGCAGCGAAGCAATCCAGACTGCCTCCGCGGAAAGACTCTGGATTGCTTCGCTGCGCTCGCAATGACGGCGCTGGAGCGCCGTCCTAAAGTAACGGAACTTGATGACATGAAACCCGCCCTCCTCTCCGCCTGGCAGACCTGGGCGCTGCTGTCCGCTTGCTTCGCCGCGCTGACCGCGATCTTCGCCAAGGTCGGCGTCGAGAACATCAATCCGGATCTGGCGACCTTCATCCGCACCATCGTGGTGCTGCTCGCTTTTTCGGTGCTGCTGTTCTTCACCGGGCAATTCGCCGTGCCCTCGGCGATCTCGTCCAAGACCTGGCTGTTCCTGGTGCTGTCGGGGCTCGCGACCGGCGCATCCTGGCTGTGCTATTTTCGCGCGCTGAAGCTTGGCCCCGCCACGTTGGTGGCGCCGATCGACAAGCTCAGTGTCGTTCTGGTTGCTCTCTTCGCGTTCGCCTTTCTCGGCGAGCGGCCGACGGCGCAGGGCTGGGCCGGGATTGCCATGATCGGCGCCGGCGCGGTGCTGCTCGCGGTCAAGTTTTGAAGCGGAACAAAGCTGCCGGGGCCATCGACCACGACCTCGCCGGCGGGCTGCACGACGCCGATACACGGAGCGAACAGCCGTCAGGGCTCGCGGTGCTCCTCACCTGTCGCCCCCTGCTCGTCTTCGCGATCTGCGTCCTGCTCTTCCATCTCTCCAACGCGGCGATGCTGCCGCTGGTCGGCCAGAAGCTCGCGCTCCAGGACAAGAACATGGGCACCAGCCTGATGTCGGCCTGCATCGTCGCAGCCCAAGTGGTGATGGTGCCGTTCGCGATGCTGGTCGGCGCGATCGTCTGCCTTGTCGCCTTGCCCGAGACGCGGCATGGAACCCTGCGGCCGCAGGGGAAGACAGCGCCGCCGACATCGGTTATCGCTGCCGAATGAACCCATTCCACCTCAAGGATTGAACGTGCCGACCGCGCCGCATGAGGCCATCTGGGCCTGGAGCATCATCGTCGCCGCGACCGCAGGCGTCATCGTCCGGCCCCTTTCCCTGCCCGAGGCGGTCTGGGCCGTGATCGGCGCTGGCGCGCTCGTGCTGCTCGGCCTCCTGCCGTGGCAGGATGCGCTTGTTGGCATCGAGAAAGGCGTCGACGTCTATCTCTTCCTGATCGGCATGATGCTGATCGCCGAACTGGCGCGGCTCGAGGGCCTGTTCGACTATCTCGCCGCGCTCGCGGTGGAATATGCAGACGGATCGCCGCAGCGGCTGTTCCTGCTGATCTATCTCGTCGGCACGCTTGTCACCGTGCTGCTCTCGAACGATGCCACCGCGATCGTGCTGACGCCTGCCGTCTATGCCGCGACGCGCGCGGCCGGCGCCCAGCCGCTGCCCTACCTGTTCGTCTGCGCCTTCATCGCGAATGCCGCAAGCTTCGTGCTGCCGATCTCCAATCCGGCCAATCTCGTCGTGTTCGGCGCGCGCACGCCGCACCTGACCGAATGGCTCCGCCTGTTCGCCCTGCCCTCGGCGGCATCGATCCTGCTCACCTATGTCGTGCTGCGCCTGACCCAGCATCGCGCGCTGAAGGAAGAGACCATCGCGCGCAGCGTGCCGCATCCGAAACTCGGCCGCGGCGGTAAGCTCACGGCCGCGGGCATCGTCGCGATCGGAGTCGTGCTGGTCACGGCCTCGGCGCTGGACAAGCCACTGGGCCTGCCGACCTTCATCTGCGGCGTGGCGACGGCCGCGATCGTGCTGCTGCTGAGCCGGCAATCGCCGCTGCCCGTGCTGAGGGGCGTGTCGTGGAGCGTGCTGCCGCTGGTCGGCGGGCTCTTCGTGATGGTGGAAGCACTGGTGAAGACAGGCGTGATCGGGCAGCTCAGCGCGCTGCTACATCAAGCCGTCGCGCAATCGGTGCCCAAGGCGGCCTGGAGCGTCGGCATCGCAACCGCAATCGCCACCAACATTGCCAACAACCTTCCGGTCGGCCTCGTCGCGGGCTCGGTCGCTGCCAGCGATCATTTGCCCGCGCCCGTCGTCAGCGCCATCCTGATCGGCGTCGACCTCGGCCCCAATCTGTCGGTAACGGGGTCGCTTGCCACCATCCTCTGGCTGGTCGCGCTGCGGCGGGAGAAGATCGAGGTCGGCGCCTGGCCGTTCCTCAAGCTCGGTCTGCTGGTGACGCCGCCCGCTTTGGTCACCGCGCTGGCTGTGGCGGTCAGGTAGCCGCGGCCGAACGCGCCGGCCAATTAGGTGCAGTTGTTTGCGGTGCATCAATGCCGGCGGGGCTACCGCGGCTAGAGTTCACTTGTCGCGTGATTCAAGCATGCCGCGGGAAGGAAGGTTCATCATGCAGATTCGATCAAAGGCGCTGCCGCAGAGCTTTTCCCTGCGTCGCGAAATCCAGAGCTTCATCGCGCCCGCTGAAGGCCGAGGGGAGACATCCCATCCCCTGCTCATCTTCTCCGTCGTGGCGCTGCTGGCCCTGTTCGCCATCGTGGAAATCGACCTGCACTCCGCCCAGCTTCAGGCGATCGGCCTGCTCAGCCAGGGGACCGGGATCGATCCCGTCTTCCTGAGCCCGTAGCGGGAAAAGCCCGATCGCGGCCGTAATGGCCGCGACCGGGCAGTGCATCCTCAGTCGTTCTCGTAGCCGTAGACTTCCGGCAGGATGAAGATCGCAGCGAGCAATCCGATCAGCGGGAAGATTGCGACCATCAGCGTGGCATTCGCCTGCCCGATCGCAGCGAACACCGTCGGGAACAGGAAGATCGCCAGGAACGACGGCAGCTTCACGAACATGTAGGCGAAGCCGCTGGCGGTGCCGCGGTACTTCGGCTTGGCGACCATGGTCGGGATCGTCATGCAGTTCGACGCGTCCCAATAATGGCCCCACAGCATGGCGGCGGCCGCGAACGGCAGCAGGATCTTGTTGTCGGTATGGAGCGCAAAGGCCGCAACCAGCAACGACGCCAGCACGATGCTGAAACCGGCGATCGAGATGCCGCGATGGCCGATCTTCGGCGTCAGCAGCGGGCCGACCCAGCCGGACAGGGCGGCGAAGCAGAACAGCGCCATCGTCACCAGGTTGATGCCGAGCACGCTCGACACGCCGACCATGACAAAGAGCACCGGCAGGTAGAACGCAAAGGTCGAGAACTCGCTGCCTTGCGCAAAGCAGGCGATCCAGCCGTAGATCGTTGCGCGCCAGCGGATCGGATCCTGCTTGAGGTCGGCGAGGAAGGCGCGGGTGCTGACCTTCGGCACTTTGACATCGTGATCCGGCAGCATGGCAAGATCGTCGTTGAACATCTCGCGCGCGACCTGCTTGGCCTCGCGGTAGCGTCCCTTCTGCACCAGCCATACCGCCGTCTCCGGCACGTCGTGACGCATGATCAGAATGATCAGCGCCGGCACCGCGCCGAGGCCGAGCGTCACGCGCCACAGCATCTCGTGCTGCATGTCGATCAGCAGGAAGATCACGATGACGCCGATGGTGAGGACCTCGCCGACCGCGAACATGAACTGCCAGCGGTTGCCCATGACCTCGCGCTCGCCCTTGGCCATGGATTCCATGATGTAGGTGTAGCCGGTCGAGATATCCGAGCCGAGCGGAATACCGAGCAGGAAGCGGATCACGATGAGCCAGGTGACGTTCGGCACGAAGGCCTGCGCCAGCGCCAGCACGATGAACAGCACCATCGTCACCAGGAACATGACGCGGCGGCCGATCTTGTCGGAGAGCCAGCCGCCGAGCAACGCGCCGATCAGGGCGCCGCCCTGCGTGCCGGCCGCAGCGAGGCCCAGCATCAGCGGATCGGGATTGTATTGCTCCTTGATGAAGATCAGCACGAAGGCGATCGAATAGAGATCCCAGGCCTCGACCAGGATCGAGGCCATCATCAGCCAGCCGACCTTGTTACCCTTGGGACTGTAATTCGTGATCAGGTAGCGGACCGCGGCTTCGCTCGCGGTCGGTTGTGGCATGGCCATCGTCGACATGTTTGGTCCTCTCTTCAAAACTCTTTTACGCGCCGAGCAGCGGCTCGATGCTGCAATCGAGCAGGCGCGGGTCGATCCCCGCCTCCATGCCCGTGAACATCTCGCCCATGTAGTCGATCAGCGCATCGCTCGCCTTCACGGCGTCATCGACGCGGCGGCTGGCGACGGCAGCGAGAATGGCGAGATGATGGTCGATCGTGCCGGAAAGATCGGCCTGGCCCGGCATGAAGCGGTGGTGGATGTAGCCTATGCGCCGGTACAGCGTGTGCAGCGGCCGCATCGTGTGCACCAGGAACGGCTCGCCGGCCGCCTCCAGCACCAGCGCATCGATGCGGCGGTCGATGTGGTTGAACTCGTCGAGGGTCAGGCTGGCGCGGCGCTCGCGCAGCAGGCGCTCGATGTGCAGCGCCTGATTGCGGTGCGACAGGCTGGCGCGATCGGCGGCAAGGCGGATCACGAAGCGCTCCATGTCGCGGCGCAGGCCGAGCAGCATGCGTTCACGCGCGAGGTCAATCGGCGCGATGTGCAGACCGTGCCGCGGGCGGATGATGATGAGCGTATCTGCGGAGAGACGATTGACGGCGTGATGCACCGGCGTGCGGCCGAAGCCGGTGATCTGCTGCAATTCCAGCATCGTCATGAACTGGCCGGGCTTGAGCTCGCAATGAACCAGCAGTTCCTCGATCCTCTGGTAGGCAAGCTCGAAGAAGTTGAGACGGTTGCGCCGGGAGGGCTTGCCCTCGCCGTCGTCCTCGTTTCTCACCACCGCGAGCGCGCGCTTGCGCCGTGCCATGTTGTCCTCCCCGTCGGCCTTGCGTTACCCCCCGCACGGCGGTGCCTTATTTGTGAGAGCCTTAAAACATGTTGTGATATATTACAAGCGGGCGTAAGACTTCCGCGTGCCGCGCTGCATGTTGCAGTGCGAAATAACAAGACGGCGCGAGGCGCCTGTGATGGGAGGAAAGCTGGTGAAGATCACGTCGATCGAGACCTTGCGCACCGAGGAATTCTCCAACGTCATCTGGGTGCGCGTCCACACGGACACGGGCGTGATCGGTCTCGGCGAAACCTTCTATGGTGCGGGCGCGGTCGAAGCGCAGATCCACGACACATTTGCCGGACGCCTGCTCGGCCGTAATCCCCTGCACATCGAGGCGATCCACCGCGACATGCTGAACCTGCCGATGGCGCAGTCCTCGACCGGCGTCGAATACCGCGCGGCGTCCGCGATCGACATCGCGCTGTGGGACCTGTTCGGCAAGGTCTGCAATCAGCCGGTGCACCAGATGCTCGGCGGCCTCTGCCGCGACAAGCAGCGCATCTACAACACCTGCGCCGGCACGCAATATGTCCGCTCCACCAATATCAGCCCGGTCGCCAACTGGAATCTCGGCGCCTCCAAGGGGCCCTATGAGGACCTCGACGGCTTCATGCACCACGCCGACGCGCTCGCCGAAAGCCTTCTGGAGAGCGGCATCTCAGCGATGAAGATCTGGCCGTTCGATCCGGCGGCACAGGAGAACAAGGGCCTCTACATCACCGCGGCGCAAATGAAGCGGGCGATCGAGCCGTTCGAGAAGATCCGGAAAGCCGTCGGCGACAAGATGGAGATCATGGTCGAGCTCCATTCGCTCTGGAACCTGCCGACCGCCAAGCAGATCGCGCGCGCGCTCGAGCCCTACAAGCCGACCTGGTACGAAGACCCGATCCGCATGAACTCGCCGCAGGCGCTCGCCGAATATGCGCGCTCGACCGACGTCTGGGTCTGCGCCAGCGAGACGCTGGGCTCGCGCTTCCCCTACAAGGACATGCTCGACCGCGACGCCATGCATGTGGTGATGGCGGATCTGTGCTGGACCGGCGGCCTCACCGAGGGCCGCAAGATCGCGGCGATGGCGGAAACCTATCACCGGCCGTTTGCTCCCCATGATTGCATCGGCCCGATCGGCTTCATCGCCGCCATCCACATGTCGTTCAGCCAGCCCAACACGCTGATCCAGGAATCGGTGCGCGCCTTCTACAAGGGCTGGTACAATGAGCTCGTCACCACAATGCCGACAATCAAGGACGGCTATGTCTTCCCGATGGAAGGCCCCGGCCTTGGCGTCGACCTCTTGCCTGCGGTATTCGACCGCAGCGATCTCACCGTGCGCCGCTCCAACGTCTGAGGATTTCTTGAGATGAGCACCGCCCTTTTCGACCTTTCCGGCCACACCGCGCTCGTGACCGGCTCCTCCCGCGGGCTCGGCCGCGCCATCGCCGAGGGCATGGCCAAGGCCGGCGCCAGGCTGATCATCAACGGCGTCGATCCCAAGCGCGTCGAGCAGGCCGTCGCCGAGTTTCGCGCCGCCGGGCATCAGGCCGAAGGCGCGGCCTTCAACGTGACGGACGAGCCGGCGATCGTCGCCGCCTTCAACGATTTCGACAGGCAAGGCATTGCCGTCGATATCGTCGTCAACAATGCCGGCATCCAGCACCGCAAGCCGCTGGTCGAGTTCACCACCGACGAATGGCGCAAGGTGATCGAGACCAACCTCACCAGCGCCTTCGTGATCGGCCGCGAGGCCGCCAAGCGCATGATCCCGCGCAAGCACGGCAAGATCATCAATATCGGCTCGCTCGGCAGCGAGCTCGCGCGTCCCACCATCGCGCCCTACACCGCCGCCAAGGGCGGCATCAAGAACCTGACCCGTTCGATGGCGGTGGAATGGGCCCAGCACGGCATCCAGGCCAATGCGATCGGCCCCGGCTACATGCTCACCGACATGAACGAGGCCCTGGTCAACAACACCGATTTCAACAACTGGTTGATGGGCCGCATTCCCTCGAAGCGCTGGGGCCGGCCGGACGAACTGGTGGGCGCGGCGATCTTCCTGGCGTCGGACGCCTCCACTTACGTCAACGGCCAGATCATCTATGTCGATGGCGGCATGATCGCCGCGATGTGATCCGCGAAGAATATTGAGGAGCGAGCCCATGCGCGCTGTCGTCATTCACGCCCCGAAAGACCTGCGGATCGACAGCTACCCCGATCCGGCACCCGGCCCGGGCGAGGTCCGCGTCAAGATTGCCAATGGCGGCATCTGCGGCTCCGACCTGCATTACTACCATCACGGCGGCTTCGGCGTCGTGCGCATCCAGCAGCCGATGGCGCTGGGCCATGAGATCGCCGGCGTGATCGCGGCCGTCGGTGACGGCGTGACCAGCGTGAAGCCCGGCACGCGCGTCGCGGTCAATCCGAGCAAGCCGTGCGGCCAGTGCCTGCATTGCCAGGAAGGCATGCGCAACCAGTGCCTCGACATGCGCTTCCTCGGCAGCGCGATGCGCTTTCCCCATGTGCAAGGCGGTTTCCGTGAGTTCCTCACGGTCGATGCGACGCAGGCCGTGCCGATCTCCGACAAGCTGTCGCTCGCGGAAGCCGCGGTCGCCGAACCGCTCGCGGTATGCCTGCATGCCGGCAAGCAGGCCGGTCCCCTCCTCGGCAAGCGCGTGCTGATCACCGGCTGCGGCCCGATCGGTGCACTGATGATCCTGGTCTCGCGTTTCGGCGGCGCCGCCGAGATCGTGGTGACGGATGTCGCCGATGCGCCGCTGGCGGTCGCCAAGAAGCTCGGCGCCACCCACGCCATCAACGTCGCGACCCATGCCACTGCGCTCGATCCCTGGCGCGCCGGCAAGGGCGTGTTCGACACGCTGTTCGAGGCCTCGGGCAATCAGGCGGCGCTCCGCACCGCGCTCGATGTGCTGCGGCCCGGCGCGACGCTGGTGCAGCTCGGCCTCGGCGGCGAGATGACGCTGCCGATCAACTCCATCGTCGCCAAGGAATTGCAGCTCCGCGGCACCTTCCGCTTCGATCCCGAGTTCGAGCTCGCGGTGCGGCTGATGGGCGAAGGGCTGATCGACGTCAAGCCGCTGATCACGGCCACCATGCCGTTCGAGAACGCGGTCGCCGCGTTCGAGCTTGCCAGCGACCGCGCGCAGTCGATGAAGGTGCAGTTGACGTTTTAGAAACGCGATGCGACTTAGTTCACCTCTCCCGTAGGGAGAGGTGAAGCCAGCGCTATTGGCCCTCGATCAGCCGGTCGCTGACCAGCCGCACCGCGCCCCGTTTCCACGAATAGTCCGCGCCCAGGCGCAGTCCGCTGTCGCCGCGTGACACCACGGCGCCGGTCCTGGCATCGCGGACCTGGAAGCCGAGCGTGTACTCGGTGCGGCTGACCCTCCGCACCACGCCGATCAGCGATTGGTCCGCGCCGAGCTTTTGCGCAATCGCCGCCTCGCAGCCGTTGCAGTCGCGCAAGGCGTGCGCCTTCACAGCTTGTTCGTCCGCACCACTGACTTCTACGAGGCGGTAGCGACCAGATTGCCCCAGCGCCTCGCGCACGCTGCCGGTGACCTCAGCCAGGTACGACGCATCCGAACTGGCCGAGGCGCCCATCGACGCCGCGGTCATGTCCTCGAGCTCGAACTCGAACACCGCCAGCGCGACCGGCGCTTGCGTGCCGAGCGCGGCCATGACCTCACGCGACACGAAGATCTCGGCGCGCTCCCATGATTCATCATTGTCGCCGCGGAAGGTGTAGAGCTTGTCCATCACGATCTTCTTGGCACCGACGTCGATCACGGCGACCTTGGCCCATTGCACCAGCGTGCTCGTCTTCTGAATGCCGCCGATGACCTTGAAGGCCGCGCCGCCCTGCGCCGACGGCACTGGCCGGTAGCGGCCGTCCGCACTGATATCCCGCCTGAGCGCGGCCATGAACGCCGACAACCGCCGCTCATGGGCGGCGGTCTGGTTGGCCGGCTCGGCCGACGTGTCGGTATAGCTGAAGTCGTCCATGGCAACGCCGATGGCGGCCTCGGCACCGGCTGGCGAATGGGCCGCCGGAAGGACGACAAGGAGAAAAGCAGAGAAGATCAGCCGGGACAGGTGCATGAGCGGGCCTCGTGTGACGGAGCGGCCCGAAAAACTGGATGGTCGCCTCAGGCCATGCACCCGTATCCGTCCCGGCGAGTGCCGGGAAAATTTCACGACGTTGCACTGCGGTAAGCGCAGCGCTTTCCGCCGCTTGCGTTCTGCCGTTTAATGCGCAGGCGACAAACCCGTTCGCGCCAGGTGCCCGCCGATGTGGAACCGCCCGAGATCCGATCTCAAGGTCCGTCTGACGTTGCGCGTGGCCGCAATATCGGCCGCCTGCTTCGCCGTGATATCAGCCTATTTCCTTGTCACGGCTGACCGCGAGGCGCATGCGCGCATCGACGGTATCGCCGCCATCGTGGCGAAGTCGCTGGAGCTGCAACAGGGCAAGGTCCAGTGGGTGGCGAGCCCGCGCTCGGACTTCCCCAACCTTGACCCCGTATCGGCCTACGTGATGACGCCCGGCCTGTGTCTGGCATTCCGTGGCACGAGCGGCGACATACTCCAGCGATTCTGTAGTGGCGCGCCGACCCCGGCAAACCCGCCGCCGCAGGTCTTCGCGGCGTTCTATCGCAGCCTGTTCGACCCCGGCCGCGAGGCGGCGCGGCCAGTGATCGTACGCGGAGCGAAGCTCGGCGAGACCGTGGTCTCGGTCGATCCGGCCGTGCAGACGGCGGAGGCCTGGCACGAGGCCGGCCGGCTGATGATCGCGCTTGCGATCGCACTGCCGCTGCTCTGCGCACTGGTCTATGCGGCACTGGCGCGGGCGCTGCGCCCCACCCGAATGATCCGCACCGGCCTCGAGCGGATCGCCGCCAATGACCTCACCGCACGGCTGCCGCCGTTCGACCTCGCCGAGCTCTCCGCCATCCGCGACGTCTTCAACCATCTCGCCGAAAGCCTCGACACCGCGCTTGCCGAGCGCAGCGAACTGACGCGAAAGCTGATCGCGCTCCAGGACGAGGAGCGCCGCCATCTTGCGCGCGAGCTGCACGACGAGTTCGGCCAGTCTCTGGCCGCCATCCGCGCGCTCGCTTCATCCGCCCGCCAGACCGCCGTGCAGGACTGCCCTTCCCTGCTGTCCGAATGCGACGGCATCGCACGGACCGCAACCGGCATGATGGAGATGCTGCGCGGCACGCTGTTCAGGCTACGCCCGCCCGATGTCGAAGAGCTCGGGCTGGTCGCCAGCCTCGAAGGCCTGGTCGCCGGCTGGAACGGACGCAGCCGCGGCGAGACGCGTTTTGCGATCCGGTTCGACGGCGCCTTCGAGACCCTCCCGGCCGCGATCAGCGCCAGCCTCTATCGCATCGTGCAGGAGGCTCTCACCAACGCCGCCAAGCATGCCGGCGCAACCAAGGTGAGCCTGGAATTGACGATGCGGACCGACGAGATCGCACTTGCGATCGACGACGACGGACGGTCGAGCGATCCCGCCGCGAAATCCGGAATGGGCCTGCTCGGCATGCGTGAGCGCGTCGCGGCTCTGCGTGGCAAATTGAGCTTCGAGGCCGGCCCGCATGGCGGCACTGCGCTACGCGTCACCATCCCTGTCGCCGCCGATCGGCCGGTGCTGGAGCACGCGGCATGAGCGCGGCCGACGCGACCATCCTGCTGGTTGACGACCATTCCGTCGTCCGCGAAGGCTATCGCTCGGTGCTCCAGAAGCAACCGGGCCTGCGCGTCGTCGCCGAAGCCGCCGACGGCGCTGAGGCCTATCGTCTCTACAAATCCGAGGCACCCGACCTCGTCATCATGGATTTGAGCATGCCGGGCATCGGCGGCATCGAGGCCATCAGGCGGATCAGGCAGTGGGACAAGGGCGCAAGAATCCTCGTCTTCACCATGCACCAGAATGCGGGCTTCGCCGTGCAGGCGATCCGCGCCGGTGCGAGGGGCTATGTCACCAAGATGAGCCCGCCGGAAACGCTGGTGCGCGCGGTGATGGACGTTCTCGCCGGCAAGATCGCCATCAGTCCCGACATCGACCACGAGCTCGCACTGAGCCGCATCAGCGGCGAGAGCTCGGCTGCCGACGTCCTCACGCCGCGCGAGTTCGAGGTGCTGCGGCTGCTGCTGGCCGAGAAGACGACGGAGGAGATCGCCGAGACGCTCCACGTCAGTCCGAAGACGGTGGCGAACCTGCATTCACTGATCAAGGACAAGCTCGGCGTCGACTCCGACATCGAGCTGGTCCGCCTGGCACTGCGCCAGGGAATCTTGACGCAGGTCGATCTCGGCGAGGCCTGATCGCAGCCCGCGCTACCCCGCTTGGCCGCCGATCATTCGCGCGCGACCACCGCGTCCAGCCATGCGCAGTTCAGCGGCGGCACATGCGGGTCGGCGACGCGCACGCCGCGGGCCGCGGCGTCCAGCCTCATGTCCCGCAAGCGCTTGCGCTGCTCCTCCGGCATGTTGAGCCGCTCGTGGCCCCATAACGACGGGCCGTCAAAGGTCTCGTGCGGCTGCCAGGTCTCGGGATCGATGATGCGACCGCCCCAGCCATATTCGATGAAGAAGCCCGAGGGCGTATTCACGTAGAACGAGGTCATGTGGTCGTTGGTGTGCCGCCCCAGCGTATAGGCAATACGGCCGTCATCCAGCTGCGCGAGGTCGTAGCCCTGCCCGACATCGTCGAGGCTCCCGAGTTCGACCATGAAATGATGCAGCGCCCGACGTCCCGAACCAACCATCGCAAAGCTGTGGTGGCGGCCGTTGACGTGGAAGAAATAGAGCCCATAGGGCTTGAGCCCGAAATCGGAGACGTGGAAGCCGAGCACGTCGCGGTAGAACGGCAACAGCGGCTCGACGTCCTCGACGTTCAGCACCACGTGCCCCATGCCGAGCGCGCCGGTGCGAAAGCCCGAGATCGGCCGCCCCGGCTTGAACGGCTCGGTCGCAAGCTCGGGCTTGCAGAAGGCCTCAAGCCGGTTGCCGGCAGGGTCCGCGAACGTGATCAGCTCGGCCACATGCCGTTCGTCGGCGAGTGCGCGCGATCCGCGCGTCACTCTTACGCCGTGGCCCTCCAGCCGGCCGGCAAGCCCGTCGAGCTCGGCGGCTGAGGGAACTTCCCAGCCCATCACCGCCAGCCCGGCATCGCTGCTGCCGTCGACGATCAGCCGCTGCTTGCGGTCGTCCATGCGGAAGGCCCGCATCTTGCCGCCGCGGTCGACCTGCTGCATGCCGAGCAGCCTTGTCGCCATCCGGCTCCACTGGTCGATCTGCGACGAATTGATCCCGACATAACCAAGCGCGGTGATTTCCATCGACGTCCTCCCGAGGGCATCGCACCCGCCGCACTGCGGCGAACTTGATACCGGCCGCGCACGATCCTACGGTGGCGTCCGCGATCGCTTCGCGTTTGCAATGACGATAGTCGCGGAGCGAAGCGGCACAAGGGAGGAAATGCGAAGTGTCCAAGGAGCGGACGCGGACCGGAGCGCCGCGGCAGTCGGAGGGCGTCCGCGCCTTCAAGCGTGGTCTGGACGTGCTGCACGAGGTCAACCGGTCCGGTGGCATCCGCGCGGGCGACGTTGCCCGCGCACTCGACCTGCCTCGCCCGACGGTCTACCGCCTGCTCGAGACGCTGGAGGAACTCGGCTATGTCGCCCGCAGCGCCAGCGACGACCGCTTTCGCGTGACCCGGCGCGCGCTCAGTCTCGGCGACGGCTACGATCCCGGCGTGGTGATCTGCCAGGTGGCGGCGCCCTATCTGGCTGAGTTGAGCAAGAACCTGGTCTGGCCGGTCGATCTCTCTACATATGAGAACGCGGCGATGGTGGTACAGGAAACCACTCATTCCCGCAGTCCGCTCTCGATCGACCGCGGCATGATCGGCAAGCGCCTGCCGATGCTGCGGACGTCCGCGGGCCGCGCCTATCTCGCCGCCTGTCCGGTGCGCGAGCGCGACCTGATCGTCAATCATCTCCGCCGCATCGACGAGGCCGACGATCGCCCCTTCCTCGACGAAGCCCGCCTCGACCGCATGATCGCGGAGATCGCCGCGCGCGGCTACGCGATCCGCAGCGAGGGCGAATACAACCCCAAGACCGCCTCGATCGCCGTGCCCATCGTTCGGAACGGCGTCGTATTCGGCTGCATCTCCATCATCTGGATTCGCTCGGCTCTCGGGATCGAAGAGGCGGTGGCGCAGTTTGCAGGACAGCTTCAGGAGACGGCGTCGGCCATCCCGGTCGAGGTCTAGCGGGTCCGTCCGCTGGGCGGACACTTGGCGCAGCGGCATTGATGCCGCGGCGCGGCTTGGGGAAGAGATAGCCCCATGCAGGATAAATCCGCCCCCGAAGAGTTCGATGTCGTGATCGTCGGCCGTGGCCCGGTCGGCGCGACACTTGCCAATCTGCTCGGCCTGTGCGGCGTCCGGACGCTGGTGCTGGACCGCGAGGCGCGGACCTATCACCTGCCCCGCGCGGTGCATTTCGACGACGAATGCATGCGCGTGTTCCAGACCATCGGCCTCGCCGACGCGATCCTGCCGCATGTCATCCTCAGCCCCGGGATGCTCTTTCTCGACGCCGGCGGCAGGATGCTGCTGGACTGGTCGCGCCCGCAGACGCTCACGCCGATGGGCTGGAATCTCAGCTACCGCTTCCACCAGCCTGATCTGGAGGACGTGCTGATCAGCGGCCTTGCGCGCTGGCCGCACGTCACCTTGCGCAGCCGCTGCGACGTGTTCGCACTGGATCAGGACGAGACCGGCGTGCGCGTCCGCTACGAGGATCTCTCCAACGGACAGCTCAGCGAGGTCCGCGCCGGCTATGTCATCGGCTGCGACGGTGCCCGCTCTCTGGTGCGCCGCTTCATCGGCTCCGGCATGGACGATCTCGGCTTTCACGAGCGCTGGCTGGTGATCGACGTGCTGCTCAAGCGCGACCGCGGCGACCTCGGCGACTTCAGCATCCAGCACTGCGATCCCCGGCGGCCGGCAACCTATGTCCGAGGCACCGGCACCCGGCGGCGCTGGGAGATCACGGTCCTCCCGGACGAGGATTCGCAGGATGTGGCGCAGCCGGCCAAGGTCTGGGAGCTGCTGTCGCGCTGGATCACGCCCGATGACGCCGAGATCGAGCGCGCCGCGGTCTATACTTTTCATTCCGTCATCGCGCAGCAGTGGCGGAGCGAACGGCTGCTGCTCGCGGGCGATTCCGCACACCAGACCCCGCCCTTCCTCGGACAGGGCATGTGCGCAGGGATCCGTGATGCGGCCAACGTCGCCTGGAAACTCGGCGCGATCATTCGCGACGGCGCCGCGCCTGAATTGCTCGACACCTATCAGAGCGAGCGCCAACCGCATGTGCGCGAGTTCATCGAGCTCGCCATCCGCCTTGGCGGTGTCATCAACACGAAGGCGATCGAAGCGGGCCTGGCGGTCGGCAAAGCCCGCGCGAATGCGCCGGTCAAGCTCGAGGTGAAAAAGCCCCTGCTCGGCCCCGGGCTTGCGCTCGACGGCCTGCCATTGGCCGGGCATCTCGCACCGCAGTTCGAGTTGAGAGACGGACGCAGCAGCGACGACCGGACCGGGTATAACCATGTGCTGCTCGTCGAGAGCGCGGCCGCGCGGCCAACGCGTCTCCCCCTGTCGCAGGCCGGGATCGCAATCCTGACCGGCGACGACGCCGAAGGCGTCGGGCACTGGCTGTGTGAGCACGGCATCATCGCCGCGCTGGTCCGTCCAGACCGCTATGTGCGCGGCACTGCCCGCAACGATTCCGAGCTCGAGCGGCTCGTCGCCGCCGTCACTCCTCCAACCCACGTGCCGTCCGCGGCCTGACCGAACCCGCTTTCCAAGGATATCTCATGAAGCTGCTCTCTTTCATCGCCGACGGTCGCGCCTCCTTCGGCGCCGTCAAGGACGACGGCGTGGTCGATCTCGGCGCGCGCATGGCAGGCCTCAAGACATTGAGGCAGCTGCTCGAAGCCGATCGCGTCGCCGAGGCGGCAAAGCTCGTCGCGTCCACGGCGCCCGATCATGCCCTCGACAAGATCAGCTTCGCACCCGTCATCCCTGACCCGGGCAAGATCATCTGCGTCGGCCTGAACTATCGCGACCATGTCGCCGAAACCGGCCGTACCGTCACCGAGAAGCCGGCGCTGTTCGTGCGCTTTCCCTGTAGCCAGGTCGGCCATCTCCAGCCGATCGTGAAGCCAAAAGTCAGCGACGATTTCGACTATGAGGGTGAGCTTGCGCTCGTCATCGGCAAGGAAGGCCGCCACATCCCCGCACACCGCGCGCTCGACCACATCGCCGGCTATTCCTGCTACAATGAAGGCAGCATCCGCGACTGGCAGCGCCACACCAGCCAGTTCCTTTCCGGCAAGACCTTTGCAGAGAGCGGCAGCTTCGGCCCGTGGCTGGTGACGGCGGACGAGATCCCCGATCCGTCGAAGCTCACCCTTCAGACCCGGCTCAACGGCACGGTGGTGCAGGACACCACCACCGATCTCCTGATCACCGCCATCCCCGGGCTGATCGCCTACATCTCGACGATCTGCCCACTGGTCCCCGGCGACGTCATCGTCACGGGCACGCCCGGCGGCGTCGGCGCAAAGCGCACGCCGCCTTTGTGGATGCGCCCCGGCGACACCGTCGAGGTCGAGATCTCCGGCATTGGTGTCTTGCGCAACAAGGTCATCGCCGAACCGGAGTGACCTCTGCCTTCGATCAAATCAAAACGATAACAAATCAGGAAACGCCATGGCCATTCACCACACGACCTCCGCCATCCTGCTGATCATGCTGGCGCTCGCAGGCACCGGCGCACGCGCCGAAATCAAAGGCGAAGCCATCCGGATCGGCGTCCTCACCGACATGAACGGGATCTTCGCCACTGCCATGGGCCCGGGCTCGGTCGAGGCCGCGCGCATGGCTGCGGAGGAGTTCGGCGGCAAGATCAATGGCAAGCCCATCGAGATCCTGCAGGCGGACCATCAGAACAAGCCGGACCTCGCAGCCTCACTCGCGCGAAAGTGGTTCAGCGACGGCGTGCAGGCGATCGCGGACGGTGGCAGCTCAGGCGCGGCGCTCGCGGTGCAGGAGCTGGTGCGCGGCAACGGCAGGATCTTCCTCGTCTCCGGCGCAGGCGCCAACCAGCTCACCGATGAGGCCTGCGCGCCAACCAGCGTGCAATGGACCCAGGACGCCTACTCCACCGCGACTGCCGTGGTCTCCGGCATCATGCAGACCAGCAAGGAGCCGTGGTTCTTCATCACCGGCGACTACGCCTTCGGCCATTCGATCGAGGCGACCGCGCGCGCCCGCATCACCGAGCTCGGCGGCAAGGTTGCCGGCAGCGTGAAAGCCCAGCTCGGCACGCCCGACTACAGCTCGTTCCTGCTGCAGGCGCAGTCCTCGGGTGCAAAGATTCTCGCAATCAACGTCGCCGGCGACAACGCCACCGCGATCAAGCAGGCCGAAGAATTCGGGCTCGCCGCGCAGGGCATGAAGATCGTGCCGATGTCGTTCCAGAATGTCGACATCGAAGCGGTCGGCCTGAAGGCGACGCGCGGCGACCTTATCGTGACCTCGTTCTTCGAGGATGTCTCGCCGGCGGCGCGGAAATTTTCCGATGCGTTCCATGCGCGCCGCAAGGCGATGCCCTCGCAGATCCAGGCAGGGATCTATTCCGCCGTACGCCACTATCTGCAGGCCATCAAGGACACCGATACGGACGACAGCGCGATCGTGATGGCCAAGATGAAGGCGACGCCGGTGTCGGATGCCTACACCACCAACGGCCGCATCCGCGAGGACCAGCGCATGGTGCACGATCTCTATCTGGTCCAGGTCAAGACGCCGGAAGAGTCAAAAGGCCCGTGGGATTTCGTCAAGCTGGTCGCGACGATCCCGCCCGACCAGGCCTTCCGCCCGCTCGACCGCAGCAAGTGCAGCCTGGTCGGCAAGTAACGCTCAGGCCAGATAACGCGTCAGATAGCCTTCCATGGCGTAGAGTGCGCAGAGCGCCAGGCTCGACCACACCGCCGCGCTGAAATACAGGAACATCCAGGTCAGCTCGCCCTTCCAGTGCGCGATGTCGTGGGTCACAACCCAGCGCGTCGAGACGTCATGCAGGCCTTCGAGGAAGCCCAGGAACCTGCCGCCCTCGGCATGCCCTGCCCGCCAGCGGCTGAGATACATCGGCACGTCCACCGTGACCAGGAACGCGAGGAAGCAGGCGATGCCGACGATGCCGGCGATCAGCGCCCAGCGCACCACGCCCTGGAATTCCGGCATCAGCCGGCACAAAGCGATGCCGGCGAGGAAGAAGGTGACTGCCCACAGTGAATTCTCGATCGCGTTGTAGAGGAAGTTGGTCGTCACCACCGCGTACCAGGAGAAACACTCCGCGATGATGATGATAGGCACAATCACGAGCGCGATGTTCACCGCGGTCTCCGCACCCGTCATGTGACCTAGCTGATGCAGGATGATGGCCCATTGCGCGGCGAAGCAGACTTCGGCCACCGTCGCGACCGAGCGGCCGACGAAGACGCTCGACAGCCAGGTGTCGAACAGGCAGATGCGCTGCACGTCGGCGCGCGGCAGGAACGAGCGGAAGGCGCAGCCGAACACATATCCCGCGCAGAGCAGGAACATCAGCCCGATGTCGGAGCCGCCGCCGACGCTGCCGGCGACCGTCGGGTAGAACTCGCGATACAGCATGAACCAGACCAGAATATTGGCGCTGCTCACGAGCGTCAGTGATCCCCACCACCACGCGAGGGGATTTGACCGCGCCTGCCACTGCAACATGAATCGCTCCGCTGTAGTCATCTTGACATCCAACGGTAGCAATTCTGTCATAAATATGCAGCACGGCGCGACAAGAATCTGCGTGACGCCGCTGTCATAATTGGCCCGCGCGTTGTCATATTCGCGAAGCCGACGGCGTCTCCGGGCGTTTTCCGAGTTTGATTCCGGGGGCGCTACTTCGAGGCCCCCGGTATCACGCCGGCGTTCTATTTCTTCAGCCCGCTCACATAGGCCGCGAGCTTATCCAGCGTCTGGTAGCCGTATTCGACGGCGCCGAACCCGATCATGCCGTCGCGCTGCTCCGTGCTCGAGGCCAGTTGCCGCATCATCAACACGGTCTTGCCGTTGCTCTGCTCGGCGAAGGTGACGGTGAAGCGAAACATGCCGGGATCGTCGTCCTGGTCGGTGCCGTGATCCATCTCCATCAAGGACGGCCGCTCGATACGGCGGAAGCGCATGCGGTTCGGATAGACCGTCCCGTCAGGGCCGATCATGTTGAAGCGCCAGACGCCGCCGACCCGCACGTCGATCTCGAAGGTCTCGACCTTGAAACCCTTCGGCCCGAACCATTGCGGCAGATGCTTCGGGTCGGACCAGGCCTCGAACACCAGCTCGCGCGGCGCGTCGATCACGCGCGACATCACGATCTCGCGGTCGAGCGACCATTGCGACAAGGCGGGGTTGGCAGAATTCGTCATCGTCAGGCACCTTTCCGTTTGGTTGTGCGGGACGGCCGCTTGGCGGCCGCCCTCTCCTTCTCTTTCTTGAGCTGCATCACATAGGCCTCGAACCGGTCGAGGCGCGCCTCCCAGATCGCGCGCTGTTGCTGGAACCAGTCTTCCGCACCGAGAAGCGCGTCCGGGCTGAGGCGGCAGGTGCGCACGCGGCCGGATTTCTCCGACAGAACGAGCCCGCTCGTCTCCAGCACATGGATGTGTTTCATGAAGCTCGGCAGCGCCATGTCGAAGGGATCTGCGAGCTCGCCGACGGATGCTTCGCCGACGCAGAGCCGCATCACGATCGCCCGCCGTGTCGGGTCGGCAAGGGCCGCGAAGATCTGGTCGAGCCGGGATAATTGGTTAGCCATGTAGCTAACTATAGCCGCCACCCGCACCGGCGTCAACAATTGTTAGCCCATCGGCTAAGTGATGCGGCCCGCCGGCTCTGCGAGGCCCCGCGACGCAGGCCCGCCAGCTGAAATACCTGCGATTGTGGCGGCCGGGTTACAGCCGAAAAGCAGGTCCTTGTGCTGAAATGACACAGGACCATTTTCGATTCATTTTCAGCCCGATTTGGAATGGCAATGCGATTGAACCGGATTGGCGTGGGAGCAGCGATCCTGGCAGCGTCGGCGTTCGGCGCGTCGGCTGCCGACCTTCCCGTCAAGTACAAGGCGCCGCCGCCCGATCCCTGGAGCTGGAGCGGCCTGTATGGCGGCGTCAACGCCGGCTACAGCTTTGGCCGCGACACGTTTGACCAGTCTCTCGCAGGCATTCCGCCCGGCCGCGAGCAGCAGGCGTCAGGCAGGGTGCTGCCGACCGGCGGCGTGTTCGGCGGTCAGCTCGGATACAATTGGCAGGCCGGACGCTGGGTACTGGGGCTCGAGGGCGACGCCCAATGGACCGGCCAGCGCGACCCGGGTTGCGGCGGCTTCGAGTGCATCCAGAACTACAATGCCGAAGTCGGCGCCGCGCGCGTCCATCACGAGCTCGAATGGTTTGCGACCGCACGCGCCCGGCTGGGCCTCGCCAATGCAGGTTACCTGCTTTACGTCACCGGTGGCGGCGCCTGGGCCGGCGTACGCGAAACGGCGACGCTCCAGTTCGACGACTCTGTCGCCTCGTCCACGGTGAGGAACACCGTCGCCGGATGGGCGTTCGGCGGCGGCATCGAGGGACGGTTGTGGCAGAACTGGACTGTCAAGGTCGAGTATCTGCATCTCGACTTCAGGCCGACGACCACGACGACGCGCATTGCCACGACCGGAGGCCTCTTGCCCTTCGACGAGACGAACACCGTGCGCAGCCACGTCACCGACAACATCGTCCGCGTCGGACTGAACTACCGGCTGTGGAATACGCAAGCCTTCGCTCCCCTGCCGGTCGACCCGGCCGCGAATGCGTGGCGCTGGACCGGCGTCTATGGCGGTCTCAACGGCGGCTACGGCGTCGGCAACACCTCGTTCCGGGAGTTCAAGTATTTCGACCCGGCCGCGCCTCCGCTTGCCGGCGAGCTCACCCATTACATCTCCTCCTTCGCGCCGCAGAAGGTGTCGCCACAGGGCGCGATCGCCGGCGGGCAGTTCGGCTACAACTGGCAGACCGGCCATGTCGTGCTCGGCGTCGAGGGCGATGCGCAATGGAGCGGCCAGAAGGACACCGCCTGCGCCATGAGCTGCTTCACGGCCGGCGGTCCCATCGAGACGGTGTCGCAGCGCTTCAACTGGCTCGCGACCGTGCGCGGCCGGCTCGGCTATGCCGACCGCGGCTATCTGCTGTTCGTCACGGCGGGTGGCGCGTGGGCCGAGGTCGAGGAGACCGACGTGTTCTCCGGCGCGGCCGTCTACACCTCGACCTTCAAGCAGACCAAGGGCGGCTGGGTCGCCGGCGGCGGCATCGAGGCCTGGCTGTTCGGCAACTGGACCGGGAAGATCGAATATCTCCATTTCGATCTCGGCAACATCAACCACACGTTCGCGACCCCCGATCCCGGTTTCCCGACCATGGGGACCCAATCCACCGTGCGCAACGACGTCATTCGCGTCGGCGTGAACTACAAGCTCGGCGGCGGCTAGAAGGTCCGCTGCGGAACTTCCAACGCGCGATTGTGAATTGAGGCGGGACGCGGTTTGCAGGTACGACTGGCGCCGGGGGCGTCGGCAATCTGTTCATCAAGCGCGTGTCCCCACTTGTCACCTCACGACCTCTTTCGGTCAGCCGGCGTGGCTTCGCCAAGGCGGCCCTGCTTCCGCTCGCAATCAGCCTCATCAGGCCGCGCGAGGCGGCCGCGGATTCCGACATGATCGCGCAAATGCGCGACATCGTCGCCAACGAGCTCGCGCCGACCGCGACGCCGGACCAGCCGGGCGGCCTCGCCGCCGCGCTCTATGCCGGCCGCCATGTCGAGTTTTTCAACTACGGCTTTGCCGACGACACGACGCGACGGCCGGTGACATCGGACACGTTGTTCAACCTCGGCTCGCTGCGCAAGCCGTTCGAGGCGACGCTGGTCGCGCTCGGCACGCTTCGCGGCGAGCTGCGGCTCGACGATCCCCTGCCGAAATACCTGCCCGAGCTCACCGGCGACACCATCCGCCGCGTCACCGTCGGCGAGCTCGTCACGCACACGTCGGGATTGCTGCTGCCGACCGACCATCCGCCCTGGCCCAACGAGCAGTTCTCGCGCGCGCAGTTCATCGAGATGCTCAACACATGGAGACCGCGGGCTGGCGAGGCGCCCGGCAAGCAGCGCATCTACAGCCATGCCGGCTACGTGCTGCTCCAGCTCGTGCTCGAACGCTGCTACGGCGCGCCGATCGCAACCCAGTTCGAACAGCGCATCTTCAAGCCGCTGGGCATGACCGCGACCTCGGTGCCCGAACGCGGCGAGGACAACCGCGCCGTCATGGATGCAGCGTGGATGCAGCGGGTCGTCCAGGGCTATTCGGATCAGGGCATGGCGATCGGCCCGCCCGGCAACCAGCAGAGCTATTTCGACTTTCCCGGCACCGGCCAGGTGTTCTCTTCGCCGCGGGATCTTTCGACCTTCGTTGCGGCCTGCGTCGATGGCCGCTCGGTCGAACCGCACTTGCGCGAGGCATTGCGGATGACGCAGCACGAGGCCTTCCGCGTCGACGAGAAATTCGGGCAAGGCATGGCCTGGGAGACGGTGCATCTTCCCGAGGCCACCGTCGTCGACAAGCCGGGCGGCCTCAACAATGCCTCCGGCTATATCGGCCTCGTGCCGTCGCGGCGGATCGGCATCGTGCTGCTGGCCAATCGCGGCGAATATCCGCACGAGATCGCGCGCTACAGGATCCTGCCGGCGCTGGCGAAGCTCGTGGCCTCCTCGCGCTGAACCCGGCCCTCGAAACAGAAAGCCCCGGCTGAGCCGGGGCTTTCCACGCCAGATTCGGAACGGGATGAAGCTCAGTATCTGGCGACGACCGGTCCGCCGAACTTGTAGTTCACGCCGACGCGCACGATGTTCGACTTGATGTCCACCGAGTGGGTGTAGACGTTGCTCGGGAATGCGATGGCCGGCGCGAATGCAGCAAGGTTCGTGCTGGTCGCGCTGGCGCGCCCGAGATCGACATAGAGATATTCGGCCTTGAGCGACCAGCCGCCGCCGAACGCATATTCGCTGCCCACGCCCGCGGTCCAGCCGAGGCGCGTGTCGCGGATCGCGCTCGACTCGGTCGCCGCCGCAAACGTGTCGGTGAAGTTGAAATTGCCCTTGACCTCCGCGATCGCAGCGCCGCCCGTGGCGTAGAGCAGCCAGGTCGGAGCGGCCAGGAAGCCGATGCGGCCGCGGATGGTCGCGAGCCAGTCGGCCGAGACCGACGATGACACCGTAAAGCCGCTCGGCGCGCAGCAGGGATAAAGCGCCGAGCCGGTCGCACTGCCCTTGAAGCCGAAATAGTTGATGTCGCCTTCGAGGCCAAGCACTGCGTTGTTAACCTGCCAGTTGTAGCCGGCGGTGAAGCCGCCGGTCACGCTGGAGCTGTTGATGCCCTGGGCGCCGACCGTGTTGACGGCAGGAACGCTGCTGGTGGCGAAATAGCCGGTCGGAGAAAACACGGTCGAGGTGCTGGGATCGGAGCTGCCCCACTGCCCGCCGACATTGCCGCCGACGTAAAATCCGGTCCAGTTGTAGGCCGGCGCGATCATCGGCGCCTTGGTGTAATGCGCCGCGAGGTCGGCCGCCTGCACGGATGCGGTGCCCAAAACAACCGAAGCGACCGCCAGCAAAAACTTCTTCATTCCAGTCTCCTTGCCCACGCGACCAGTTCGCGTTTCAAATGCGCGCGGGCGGGAGGCATCCGGCGCAGATCGGGCATAGGCTGCCGGCCCCATGCCGTCTTGGGCTGCAACGAAGTTCATAGGGACTGTGACGTAGTGTGCGCGCCACGTCGCGCGAACGGATGAGGAGTGTAACCCAGCAGCCACGCCTCATCCTTCATCGGCGGCGCGCAGCGTGCGGCCGTGTCGCATCACGACAAGGCCCGCGCGAACGTGATGCGAATCCGCCGGCGTCAGACCGAGCGCGTCAGCCCACCGTCCACACGGATGTTCTGGCCGGTGATATAGGCTGCACCGTCGGACGCCAGGAACGAGATCGTCGCCGCGATCTCCTCGACCTTGCCGTAGCGCTTCATCGGCACGCTGTCGCGGCGCGCATCTAGCTGCGGCAGGCTGTCGATCCAGCCCGGCAGTACGTTGTTCATGCGGATGTTGTCGGCGGCATGGGTGTCGGTGAAGATCTTGGTGAAGGCGGCAAGGCCTGCGCGGAACACCGCCGATGTCGGAAACATCGCGCTCGGCTCGAATGCC
This sequence comes from Bradyrhizobium sp. CCBAU 11386, assembly GCF_028128955.1. Classification (NCBI taxonomy): domain Bacteria; kingdom Pseudomonadati; phylum Pseudomonadota; class Alphaproteobacteria; order Hyphomicrobiales; family Nitrobacteraceae; genus Bradyrhizobium; species Bradyrhizobium sp. CCBAU 11386. The sequence goes on along the minus strand of NZ_LBKA01000227.1, from coordinate 19,242 downwards.
CAGGCGGTCGAGATGTTGATGATGGTGCCGCTCTTCTGCGCCTGCATCACCGGCGTCACCAGCCGCGTCGGCCGGATCACGTTGAGGAGATACGTATCGAGTCCGGTGTGCCACTGCTCGTCGGTAATCTCCGTGATCGGCGCGCGGGGTCCATGGCCCGCACTGTTGACGAGCACGTCGATGCGCCCCCACTTCGCCATCGCGCCGCCGACAAGACGCTTCAGATCGTCATTCGACTTGTTGGAGCCGGTGACGCCAAGCCCGCCGAGCTCGGCCGCCAGTGCCTCGCCCTTGCCGGAGGACGACAGGATCGCGACGCGAAAGCCGTCGGCCGCAAGCCGCCGCGCGGCCCCTGCCCCCATGCCGCTGCCGCCGGCGGTGACGAGTGCGACTTTCTCTGCTGCCATGACCGATCATCCCTGTCTTGAGGCGAGCCGCGAGCCCGGCCTATCATGAGGCCTTCTACCGCCAGACTTGCCGGCAGGTCCACCGTCGAAGGCATCCGTCATGAGCGATTTGCAGATCCGCAATTTGCGCCCCGAGGAGATCTCCATCGCCGTCGACTGGGCCGCGGCCGAGGGCTGGAATCCGGGCCTGTCCGACGCCGCCTGCTTCGCGATCCCCGACGCGCAAGGCTTCTTCGTCGGCGAGATCGGCGGCGAGCCGGTCGCGACCGTCTCCTGCGTCAACTACGATGACCGCTTCGCGTTTCTCGGCTTCTACATCGTGCGCGAGAGTTTTCGCGGCTCCGGCCACGGCCTGCGCATCTGGAACGCGGCGATCGCGCATGCGCGCCCCCGCGTGATCGGCCTCGACGGCGTCGTCGCGCAGCAGGACAATTACAGAAAGTCCGGCTTCCAGCTTGCCTACGCCAATATCCGCTATGGCGGCATCGTCGCCGCACCACTGAGGTCGCCCGCCGACGTCGTCGCGCTCGACACCATCCCGTTCGCGCTCGTTGAAGCCGACGATGCCACGGTCTTCCCCGCGCCGCGTAGCGCCTTCCTGCGCGCCTGGATCAAGACATCAGGCCATGTCGGCCGCGCGCTGCTGCGCGACGGCAAGCTCGCCGCATGGGGCGTGATCCGCCCGTGCCGGAACGGCCGCAAGATCGGCCCGCTCGTCGCCGACGATCGCGCGGCGGCCGAAGCGGTCGTGCAGGCCTTGCTGGCGAGCGCGGACGGCGGCGAAGTCTTCCTCGATGTCCCCGCCGTCAATCGCGAGGCCATCGCACTCGCGGAACAGCTCGGCCTCAAGCCGGTGTTCGAGACGGCGCGAATGTACACCGGGCCGATCCCGCCGCTGCGGCTCGACCGTGTCTTCGGCGTGACCAGCTTCGAGCTGGGTTAGCGCAACGCGCCGCTCAGTAGCAGCGCATGATGTTGACGGTGTGCTCGCCGCCACCGCGGCCGGGCACCGTCACCTGCTCCGTCGGGCAGCTCGGCACATAGGGCCGGTCGGACGGCACCACGTTGGGCGGGAAGCGATGCGTCCAGTCCCAGGGAACGTCATAGGTATAGGTATAGCGCACGTCGGTGGAGAGCGGCTGCCCGGCATCGGCGAAGGGCTGGCCATAGCCTGCGCCGTCGTAGAAGAACCCGCCTCCGCCCGGCCAATAGACCCACGGCGTGTTGCGGCCGCGGAACCGCGCACCCGGCGCGATCGGCGGACGCATTGCCGCGGCCGGCGGCGCCGCAGCAAGCCCATGCGGAGCGGCGCCGCCGGGCCTTGAAAAACTGTCGCTGGAAGAAAGGAGCAGCGCGGCTGCGCTGAGCGAGGCGAGCAGCGCCCCAAATGATCTGCCATGTGATCCGGACATCATGATACGCACCAACTCGTTTGGCTTCGGCGGCTCCCCACCGCACGCTAGGCCGGGCTGTCGCCCACCCGCAAACGTATAATTAATTATTGGTTAAGATACGGGATTAACGGGGAACCCGGTGCGGCAGAACGCCCGGAATTCCCGGCTTGCTTCAAGCCCTTCGTTCCAGGACGCCGATTCATAAGCAGTTGATCGGAGTTGATCGGCTAAGGCTGTCTGCGTCCGGAACGCTCCCACATTGCAGTCGTTGGCCCCGACAAGAAGCAGGGAGCATCTCGCATGCAAAACACGTCAAAACTCCTCGGACTGATCACGGTATCGCTCGTCGCCGGCACTGCAGCCGCGTCCGCGCAGGGCTACGACTGGAACGGACCGCGGGCAGGCTGGGACCGCACCGCCCCCGCCTACGAACCGGTTGAGCCGCGCGCGTACTATCCGGATGCCGCGGGGCCGTATGGCGCGATGAACGGTGCCAACCATCCGACACCGAGCTCCTCACAGGGCGATGTCGGCCCGGACGGCAACAACAACGGCACGCTGACTGGCCGATATCGCAGCTGGTAGCGCCGGCTTTGCAACGAGGCCCGTCGTCCTGTCACGGACGACGGCCTTTTTGCGCCGGCGCGCCTACATCATCGCCAAGGTGGCCGCGGACGGTCAGATGGCGGGCGCGCGATCGGAGATCGAAAGCCTGCTGCGGCAGCGCCACCGTATCCCTGTCGGCCAGGAGGACGATTTCAAGGTCCAGGATCCGGCCGCCGCTATGGAAGCGCAGCAGGGCGCGATCCGCACCTTGGCGCTTCTGCTCGTCGCCATCGCCTCGGTCTCGCTGCTCGTCGGCGGCATCAGCATCATGAATGTCATGATCGTCTCGGTCACCGAGCGCACGCGGGAAATCGGAATCCGCCGCCCGCTTTCGCTGCGGCGCGATCGGACCAGGAGCGCCGCCACCCCGGCAGCCGTCAAGCCGGCACCGGCCCTCGCGCAGGCTCCGCGGGTGCCGACGGCGCCGGAATGACCGCCCCGGCCACAATCCCTTGGCAGCCCGTCGGGCAAGACACCCAAGACCGGGGTCAAGCGACCAGCATCGAAATAATTCTATTTATTCGAATTCGGATTTTTGTTAGACATTATTCACTCCGGCCCAAGGAAGAGGGGCGCATCGCGATCGTCACGAACGCGGGCCGGGCGGCGGTGGACGTGGGTCACATCGGCGCGAAAGGCATCGCAGGGCGGGCAACCGTGAGCGAAAGCATCGCGCGCACGACCGGTGTGATCGGCGTACGGCCAAATCGTGTCGTCCTGGCGCCCGGGGTCTGTGCGCCAAGTCTTGCGGTGATGGGTGTGGTCCGACCGGACCATGCGCATCAGCCATCCGCAAGGCGACGGGGGCAATAGTGCATCGCTCCCCGGGGAGAGCACGACATAAGCCGTTCCAACCATCCGCGCAGGGAAGGCCGGGATGTTTCCGGTTGCCCTGTGGTGTTTCCGCCTGTGCTGCACACGCAGCCTATCTTGCGCACAGGTGGCCATGGGAGCCAGCCGGCTCCCGGCCTTCCCTGCGCCCTCTTTCATTGATGAGGGTGAGGCGACAAAGCAAAACTCGGGCGAAACAAGCCGCGAGGATGCGGAAGTGTGTCTGCAAAAGAGATGCGAATTGAAAGAGCGGCGCCGTCACCCACACTCCGTCATTGCAAGCGCAGCGAAGCAATCCAGAGTCTTCGCGCGGTGGGATTCTGGATTGCTTCGCTGCGCTCGCAATGACGAGGTTGATGCAGTATGCACCGAACCCTCGATCTCGTGCCCCGGACGCAGCGCAGCGCCTCTTCGGCGGTGCGCTGCAGAGCCGGGGCCCATGATGCAACTGCGGCTTGTGCGCCCTCCTGGGTCCCGGCTCTGCGCAGCAACGCCAAGGGCGTTGCAGCGCGTCCGGGACACGAGAGTGACAATGGCGTCACCCTCCCCAGCCCTCTTGCATCGGCAACGGGTCTTGTAACAAAACTGTCACGCAGCAAAACTAAACGATGGCAGGGTCGCGGTCGCGGCCATGCCGCCTCACCGTTAGGAGAGATTTGATGCGCCGTTCACTGGTGTTGCTGTCCGCCGGACTGACAGTGCTGTCCACCGGACTTTCCACTGGACTTGCCTCCGCCCAAAACAACACCCCCCGCAACCTCATCCTGTTTATCCCCGACGGGCTGCGCGCGCTGAAGGTCACCCCTGAAACGACCCCCGCGATGGCCGAGGTCCGCGACAAGGGCGTCAACTTCAAGAACCCGCACTCCCTCTTCCCGACCTTCACGATGGCCAACGGCTCGGCGATGTCGACCGGCCACTATCTCGGCGACACCGGCGTGTTCTCCAACACGATCTGGACCAACTACACCTCCGCTCCCGCCGGCGACACCGTGGTCCCCTTCATCGAGAACGACGCCGTGCTCGGCGACATCGACGAGCATTTCAAGGGCGACTATCTCAACGAAGAGACCATTCTGAAGATGGCCCGCGACAAGGGGCTGAGCACGGCGGCGATCGGCAAGGTCGGTCCGACCTACCAGTTCGACCACACTGACAAGCCCGAAAAGCCCGGCCTGCATTCGGTCGTGTTCGACGACTCCACCGGCGGCAAGAACGGCGTGGCGCTGTCGGACGAGGTGAAGGCGGCGCTGACCAAGGCGGGCCTGCCCCTCGCCACGCCGCCGCGCGGCGACAACAGCAAGGCCGGCGATGCCAAGACGCCCGGCACCACCGTCGCCAACGTCGCGCAGCAGGCCTATTTCGCCGACGTCGCCGCCAAGGTGGTGCTGCCGATGTTCAAGGCGCGCAACAAGCCGTTCGTCCTGGTGTTCTGGTCGCGCGATCCTGATGGCAGCCAGCACAACACCGGCGACAGCCTCAACCAGATCCTGCCCGGCATCAACGGGCCGACCTCGATGGCCGGCATCAGGAACGCCGACAACAACCTCGCCCAGCTCCGCAAGGCGCTGGACGAGCTCGGGCTCGCCGCCTCGACCAACATCATCGTCTCCGCCGATCACGGCTTCTCGACCATCTCCAAGGAAAGCAAGACCAGCCCCTCGGCCAAGGTCAGCTATGACGACACGCCGAAGGATTTCCTGCCGATGGGCTTTTTGGCGCTCGACCTTGCCAAGGCGCTCGACCTGCCGCTGTTCGACCCCAACGACAAGAACGCGAAGATCGACGGCAACAAGCATCCCAAGGCCGGCAACGGCGTGCTCGGCAAGGATCCGGAAAAGCCCGATCTCGTCGTCGCCACCAATGGCGGCTCGGACCTGGTCTACCTGCCGAGCAAGGACAAGAAGCTGGTGGCGAAGACGATCAAGGCCCTGCTCGAGCAGGATTACGTCTCCGGCCTGTTCGTCGACGACTCGCTCGGCCGCTTCCCCGGCACGCTGCCGCTGTCGCGCATCAATCTGCGCGGCAAGGCCGCGACGCCGACGCCCTCGATCGTCGTCAACTTCCGCTCCTATGCCAGCGATTGCGGCGAGGCGCCGACCAATTGCTCGGTGCAGGTCGCCGACACCGTGCTGCGCCAGGGCCAGGGCATGCACGGCAGCTTCAGCCGCGGCGACACCATGAACTTCATGGCGGCGATCGGTCCGGACTTCAAAGCCGGCTATGTCGACGAGATCCCGGTCAGCAATGCCGACGTCGGCATGACCGCCGCCCAGCTGATGGGCCTGCGCGGCGCACACAATGGCGGCCTGATCGGCCGCGTGATGTCGGAGGCCCTGCCCAACGGCGTCGTGCCGAAGGCATTCAAGGGCGTCGAGAAGTCGAAGATGTCCGAGAACGGCCTTCAGACCGTGCTCAACGTCCAGCGCGTCGGCAGCCAGCGCTATTTCGACGCCGCCGGCTTCCCGGGCCGCACGCTCGGCCTCGAGCCGGACACCGGCAAACAAAAAACGGCGGGGAAGTAACCCCGCCGCTCCTTCGCGTCCTCAAGAGACGCAAATCTACATGCCGATGTCGAACACGTTCGGCAATTGGCCCGCCAGAGGCAGCGCGGTGGCGCCCAGGAAGGTCGCCACCATCGCCATCAGGCGACGGTTGTTCTGGCGCTTGCCGCGCATCTGGCCGGCGATCCACTCCAGCATCTCGCTGTTGACCTTGGAGGCATAGGACGGCGCCCAGCTCTCGATGTCGGTGTCGGCCGACAGCGCGACGCTGCGCGGCGGCACCTTCAGGCCCGAGGCGCTCGCGGCGTAGTGAGCCACGGCCTTGGCAAGCAGGTCGTCGAACCGGCCGCCATCGGTGCGCTCGGTCGCGGCCTCGTTGATCTCGAACAGCGCCTCGGCTTCGGCGCGGCTGACCGGCTGGTCGTTGACGGCGGTGGCGGTCAGGATGCGCATGCACCAGGCGGTGTCATCGGCATCGAGTGAGCGGGAGAAGTGGACCCGGCCCTTGGTGGTCGGGCCTTCGCCCGTGATCACGCCATCGCGCACGATGGTGAGTGCATGAGCCGCGGTATCGCGGCAGGACGGTTCGAGGGACGGCGACTCAACTGACTTCGGCACTGCGGCAGACATAGTTCACTTCCAGATTTCTTCTGACCGACCAGCATTTTCATGCGGGCGTAAAGGGGTGGTTAATGATTGGATACGGGGATCGCGACTTTTCTCAATGGTTGCCGATTAGTCGCTGTGAGGACCATTCCGGTTCCGGAGAGCGTCGGGCGAGCGTGATGCGGGTCATAAAAGGCTTTATCGGGGCAATCGAAACCGTGAGGCTCCGATGGAGATGTTTCGCCGCAGGTGCCGCTGTAACAGAAAGGTGCTAGGAAATCGGCTCTTCAGAGAAGGAATTCACATTTTACTTGAAGCGGTTCACTTGGCGTTCACTTAGCCTTCGCAAGTCCCTATACTGACGGTGACGGCCAGTGACAAATTCACAAGCAAATTCAATGTGATGAGGTAGAACCATGACACTTCCGATCGGCGCCACCGCCCCCGACTTCGAAGCCGAGACCACCGAAGGGAAGATCAAGTTCCACGACTGGATCGGCAATAGTTGGGCGCTGTTGTTCTCGCACCCCAAGGACTTCACGCCGGTTTGTACGACCGAGCTCGGCGCGCTGGCCAAGCTGAAGCCGGAATTCGACAAGCGCGGCGTCAAGCTGATGGGCCTCTCGGTCGACCCGGTCGACCGCCACTCGAAGTGGTCCGAGGACATCAGGGAGACGCAAGGCGCCGCCCCCAACTACCCGATGATCGGCGACACCGACTTCAACGTCTCCAAGCTCTACGAGATGCTGCCGGCCTCGACCTCGGGCGATCCCCTCACCCGCACGCCGGCCGACAACCAGACCGTCCGCAACGTCTTCATCATCGGGCCGGACAAGAAGATCAAGCTGGTGCTGGTCTATCCGATGACCACGGGCCGGAACTTCCAGGAAATCCTGCGCGTCATCGACTCGCTCCAGCTCACCGCCAAGCATCGCGTCGCAACCCCGGCCGACTGGACGCAGGGCGAGGACGTGATCATCGCAGGCTCGGTCTCCAACGACGAGGCCAAGACGATCTATCCGCAGGGCTGGAAAGAGCCGAAGCCCTACATCCGGATCGTGCCGCAGCCGAAATAACCAACAGTCATTCCGGGGCGGTCCGCAGGACCGAACCCGGAATCTCGAGATCCCGGGTCTGGTCCTTCGGACCATCCCGGGATGACGACGTTGAATTACGCCGCGTGAACACGCTCGAGGAAGCCATCGACCTCGGCCTTCAGATGCAGGCTCTCGCCCGACAGCGCCTGCGCCGAGGCAAACATCCGGCTCGAGGTCTCGCCGGTCTCGCTCGCGCCCTTGGCGGCGTGACGGACGTTGACGGCGACCTCGGCCGTACCGGAGACCGCGGCGCGAACGCTGGCCACGATGTTGTGGGTCGCGCTCTTCTGCTGCTCGACCGCAGCCGAGATCGAGCCGGCGATGCCGCTGATGCGCTCGATGGTCTGGCTGATCGCCCTGATGGCGGCGACCGATTCCTCGGTCGCGAGCTGCATGCTGGCGATCTGGTTCGAGATCTCGTCGGTCGCCTTGGCGGTCTGGCCGGCGAGCGTCTTGACCTCCTGAGCCACGACCGCAAAACCGCGGCCGGCATCGCCGGCACGCGCGGCCTCGATGGTGGCGTTCAGCGCCAGGAGGTTGGTCTGCTCGGCGATCGAGGTGATCAGCTTGACGACGTCGCCGATGCGCGCGCCGGCCTCGGAGAGCTGCGCGATGCGCTGGTCGGTGGCCTCGGCCTGCCTCACCGCCTCGGCGGAGATCTCGTTCGATTCCTGCACGCGCCGCGTGATCTCGGAGATCGACTGGGACAGCTCGTCGGAGGCTGACGCCGCCGAACGCACGTGCTCGGAGGCGTCCTCGGACGCCCCGGCCGACTGCGCCGACAGATCGGCGGTCGAGCGTGCGGTGTCGGTCAATTGCCGCGCCACCCGCTCGAACTCGCCTGACGACGTCAACACCTTGTCGAGGATGCCGCCGACGCTGCCGCGGAACTGCTCGACGAAGTTGCGCAGGTCGGCTTTGCGCTGCTCGACTGCGGCAGCCGAAGCCGCCGCCTGCTCGCTGCGCATGCGGGCTCGCTCCAGCGAATTGCTCTTGAACACGGCGACGGTGCGGGCGATCTCGCCAATCTCGTCGGCGCGATCCTCGCAGTCGATCTCGACGTCGCTCTGGCCGTTCGCCAGCGCGGTGAGCGAGCGCGTGACCGAGGTGAGCGGCCGGGTGACACGGCGGACGATCAGCAGGGTAAGGACCAGGACCAGCAGCGCGGCGAGCCCGGCGGCGGCCGCCATGCTCTCGATCGCCTGGGTCAGCATGCTCTCGAACTGGGCCATCGGGATGCCGACGTAGAGAATGCCGGCGACCTTGCCGGTCGCGTCCGCGACCGGGAAATAGGCGGTCATGAAGGACTTGCCGAACAGAACGGCCGGGCCCTTGTAGGCCTCGCCACGGCGCAGCAGGGCCTGGGCCGGATGATCGGCGGCAAGCTGGGTGCCGACGGCGCGGTCGCCATTCTCCTTCTTCACATTGGTCGAGCGGCGGACGAACTGCCCGCTCGCCTCGTCGAACGCGAACAGGGTCGCGTTGCCCCCGACATAGGACACCGCGCGATCGACGATGGCGTGATCCTTGAACTCGGGCATCTTGGGGATCTCGGCGCGCGCGACCGCGCCATCCCTCACCGTGATCCTGGCGTCCGGAACGGTCTCGGCAAAGGCCAGCGCCAGCGTGCGCAGATTGACCTCGATGTCGCGCAGCGCGCGATCATTGAAGGCGGACGTGAGCGACCAATAGCCGGCGCCGACCACCAGCGCCGTGTTCACGGCGATCAGCAGCACGGCGCACAGGACGGCCTTGGTACCAAGCTTGAACTGCGGCAGATACTTCGCCGTCGAAAGGCTGGACATGAATGGAATGACCCCCGTAATTCCTGCATAATCGTGCAAGGGGCTTACGGTCGCATTAACGACGGTTCCCGCCGCCGCACGCGGCATGCTTTCCAAATCGTAAACGAGGACACACCTGACCACGCCGAGCGCGCCGCCCATCATCGTGTGGTTTCGCGATGACCTCCGCCTGTCCGACCACCCCGCCCTCCACGCCACCGCGAAGACCGGCGCGCCGGTGATCTGCCTCTACGTGCTGGGCCAAACCGCCGGGCGAGCACCGGGCGGCGCGGTGCGCTGGTGGCTGGCGCAGCCGCTGCGGGCGCTCGCTGCCGAGATCGCCGCGCGCGGCGGATTGCTGATCCTGCGCAAGGGCCCCGCGGCCGCGGTGATCCCCGAGGTGGCGCGCGAGAGCGGCGCCGGCGCCGTCTACTGGAATGGGATCGCCCAGGCGCCGCATCAGGCGGTCGAGCGGCAGCTCGAAGCGGCGCTGGGTGCCGGAGCTGGAAGGACTGCCGGCGAAGCTGATCCACCAGCCCTGGCAGGCGACGCCGATCGAGCTGGCGAGCACCGGCGTCATGCTCGGCAAGACCTATCCGCAGCCGCTCGTCGATCACACCAGGGGACGCGAGCGTGCGCTCTCCGCCTACGCAAAGATCCGCAAAGGTTGAGGGTTGCTTTGACACAATTTTGAAACCCGCTATCGTCATCGCTCCATACAAACCGTGGGGGACGATATGGACGACGACAAGCCGATCACCGAACAGCCAATGGAGACGGTCACCACCGCCGTGGATGTGACCAAGGACGCCGCAGTCACTGCCGTCAAGAAGCCCAGGAAAGCCGCCAAGAAGGTCGCGAAGAAAGTAGCGCCGAAGAAGGCCAAGAAGGCTTCCAAGAAGAAGGCCAAGAAGGCCGCAAAGAAGTCGTCGAAAAAAAAAGCGGCCAAGAAGACCGCGAAGAAGGCAGTGAAGAAATCCGCGAAGAAGGCCGCCAAAAAGAAGAAGGCCAAGAAGTCCAAGCGCTGATCGCGCTCCCGAAAACAGACACGAACAGTCCTCCGGGTGCGGACGCGCCCGGAGGCTTCTCCCGGCAATAGCCTATCCTCGCCGCTTGGCTGCGCGCCGGCCCGGGTGATGGACCCCTTGCGGATCGCGAAATTCGCTGCGATGGCCGCGCCGGTCCTCCCTGGCAAAGCGCCGCCGTTTCTCAGGCGAGCCGAACTGCTTGATCACCCGCCTGCCGTTGACCTTCTTGATGACGTAGCCGCCCTCGGTCATCGAGAACGGCTCCTTCAGCGTTCCCTTGTGGTCGAACTTGGTGCCGCGGGGATGCTCGAACGGCTCGAACCAGGATGGGTAGACGAAGTTCGACATCTCGAAGCCGTCGACGAAGAAGGAGTCCTCCTCCACGGCGTCGCAGACCTCATAGGCATATTGCGTGTTCCTGTTCTTGTCGGCCCAGAGATTGGCCATGGGGTCGAGCACCATCTCGAACAGCTCGTGCGAGGCCGCGACGCTGACGGGCTCCCCGTCCAGCGCCTTGACGAAGATCTTCGAGATCGGCTGGCCGCGATGCGTCAGCTCATGGCGCCCGAGCATCCCTTCATGCGAGGCGTCGTCAAAATAGACGAGCTGCCAATCGGCAGGCTTCGGCTTCTTCGTGACGTAGAGATCGACCGGATAGCCCCACACCGGCAGGAAATGCTTGTCGTAACACTTCTGGAGCGCGGCGGTGAGCTGGCTCATGATGCGGCCGCTGATCGACTCCTCCGCGTAGTTGATGCAGGCAATCCGGACCGGCTTCAGGGACCGGCCGAGCAGCGCACGTCTCGCCTTCTTCATGGAAATCACCGCGTGAAAGGGAAGCTGAAATGCCGCCAGCCTAACACGGCGCGCCGCGCACGTCAGGGATGTATGCTATCGCCTCGCCCCGTCAGCCTAGACGCGCCGGTTGACCACGAACACCGCGGCTGCGCACATCGCCATGCCGGCAATCGCCAGCGCATCGAGCTTCTCGTCGAACAGTGCGTAAGCCATCAGCGCGGTCACGGCGGGCACGAGATAGAACAGGCTCGCGACCGACGTCGCCGCGGCGTGGCGGATCAGCCAGTACAACAGCCCGATTGATCCGATCGAGAGCGCCACAGTGAGCCAGCCGAGCGCAAGCACGAACTCCCGCGTCCAGTGCACCACGCGTTCCTCGAACAGGAAGGCGCCGATCGCGAAGAAGATGGTGACGGCCACATATTGCACGAAATTGCCGGCGCGCCAGTCGATGTGGTTGCAGTAGCGGCGCTGATAGAGCGTGCCGAGCGTGATGCTGACCAGCGAGACCACCGAGGCAAGCCAGCCGAGCCCGGCTTCGCCGGTCATGGGGCGGTTGTGCAGGATCAGCACCACGCCGCCGAGGCCGAGCACGAGCCCCGCCCATTGCACCGGCGTCACCTTCTCGCCCAGCCAGCGGTTGGCGATGGTCGAGGTCAGGATCGGCTGCAGGCCCGGAATCAGCGCGGAGAGCCCGGCCGGAATCGAATGCGCGATCGCGATCGCGGTGCCGCCAAGATAGAAGCCGTGGACGAGGATGCCGGCAACCGCGCTATGCGCGATGCCGATTCGGTCCGGCCATTTCGGCCGCGCGATGCCTGCGATGATCGCCATCAGGCCGACCACGATCGCCATGCGGATGGCGAGATAGGTCAAGGGATCGGCATTGTTGATGACGTATTTGGTGCCGATGAATCCGGTGCTCCAGAGCAGGACGAACAGGATCGGCGCGGCGCGGGCGGTCAGGGCTTCTTGATTATGGTTCATTGCCGCCCTCATTGCCCGATGGGGGCCTATGCGGCAATGCGAATTTCGACCTGAGCGATGCTGCGCTGCGACGGACCGCAGCGGCTCGGATCAGCCGCTCACCATTCTTCCGGACAGGGGTCGATGATCTTCCAGAGCTCGACGCCGTTCTTGATCTTCTTCATGTCGGTGGTGAGCCCGCCATTGCGGCGGATCCAGTCCTTCACCGTGTCAGGATAGTAGGACATCAGGTCGGACGTCCCTTCCGCGCTGGTGACCTTGATGCCGAAGGTGAAGGCCTTGTCATAATAGGCCTGATGGAAGCCGAGGCTGGCGCGTGGCGTCACGCAGATCTTGTTCATCGGCACGATGCCGAGCACGAGCGTGCAGGCCGAGTTGCAGATGCCGTCGATGATGACGCGCTCGCCCTTCTCGCGGACGCGCTTGTACTTGGCCTTGTACTCCTCGACATAGCCGCCATGGTCGCGGGTGATGTGCAGCTCGGCCCGCGCTGGCGTGGCGGCGGCGAGGCAGAGCAACAGCAGGCTCAAAAGCGTGATGCGCATGGCGGCGGACGACGACAGCCTTCAGGAATGGGACCGGCCTCGAAGGACCCCCAAAGGGCCGGCAACAGGATTCTTATCCGAATTCTCTTTGGTCATACTTGTGTGGGGAATTCGTTAAGCATCCCGAAAAGGCCAAAAATGGGCAGGATCCGGCCGCACTTCCGGCAATTCTGTCACACCCACCCGGAAATCTGCGGGATTGGCCCCGTTTTCCGGCCGCCGGACGGGTGTCCTGGCGGCCTGAAATGGCTATAACCGGCTGACCTATTCGCGCGGGTTCCGGAGAATCGAGATGAGCAAGTTGAAGCTTGTAGCCGCGGTTGCTGCCCTGTCGGCCGCAATCCTAGCCCCTGGCCTCGCGGAGGCGCGGGGACATCACCGCTACCACCGCTCCTACGCCAACCCGCTGCCCTACCCGATCAGCTATCTGCACAATTACGGCCCCGGCATCACCCCCGGCACCTTCGCCTATTACGACGGCCCCTCGACCAACCACTGCTACCAGAGCGCGGCCGCCTATGTCGGCCAGGACCGCCGCCGGCACCCCTGCTACTGAGGGGCGCTGGCGCGTCCGCTGCGGGCGTCCCTATCGGGCGACGCCCGACAGCAGCAATTGCTTCTCGATCTCGTAGACCGGCAGCTTGACGAGGTCCTTGCCCACCTCGCCCTGAAGCGCCTTGCGCACGACGTCCGAATAATCGGCCCGGATCATGCCGAGCGCACGCGGTGAGGCCACCATGGTCAGGGCCGACGTCTCGCCCGAGCTGACCGCGGCGTCGAGCCGGCTGGCCAGGCCGCGCAGGAAGGCGCGCTCGGCCTCATCGTGCCAATCGGTCTGCTCGACCGAGCTGCGCGCACCCCCGGCAGCGCCATGCAATCGGCCCGGCGCGTCGCTTCCTTGCGCGCTCGTCGGGGGATTGGGCTGCTCGTGCACCTCCCTGGTGTGGAGGTTCGGAAACATCTCGTCGCCGAGGTTTTCCAGAATGAGCGCCTTGCGCCCGTCGCACACGACCAGCCAGTCACCCTTGTCGATTCTCATCTTGTCCATTGCACAGCTCCAAACAAACAGTGGGCGACCGATGCCGACGACCGGCCGACGCCCTTCGTATTCCGCGAAGGACGGCCCACGGCGACAACACTAGGGAGGAAGCATCAAGGGCGAATTGCGCAGGATCAAGGATGATGGCGATGTCCCGCGATGCGGCCGCGAGGCGAGCACGGCATGGCCAGAAGCGCGGAGCTGGCGTAGTCTGGCGGAGCTGGATCAGGCCCGGGGCGGGACAACTGAAGATTTGTTCATCAGCATTACATTTCGGTTCCGCCACAATTTGATCAGAACAACTTCGATATCCTGTATTGCGTAAGCGGAGGAAGACATCATGAATCTCAAGATTGGCCTCGTCGCCGCGTCAATGTTCGGTGCCCTCGCGGCATCACCGGCGGCGTCCGCCATGCCCATCGCGCCTGCACCTGCCGTCCCGCAGGTCTCCGACGTCGAGCAGGTCCGCATGGTCTGCGATGCCTGGGGGCGCTGTTTCTGGCGTCCGAACTATTATGGCTATTACGGCCCGCGGCCGTACTACGGCCCCCGATATTATGGACCGCCGCGCTACTACGGCGGCTACGGCCCGCGCTATGGTTATTACGGCTATCGCCGCTGGTAACATTCGAAGGGGCCCTCGGGGCCCCTTCGCTTTTGCGAGATCGCGGATTGCCCACGCGCCTGTCCGGCCGGTCTGGAGCAATTCCAAAACTGATCCAGATCAAAGAGGAAAATTCGCCGCGCCGTCATTCTACGGCGATGGCCGATTTGATTGTTTTTCGATGCCCCCAGACGGGCATGAATGTGCAGACCCATCTGGAGAAGCAGCAGAGACCGGAGGGGCGGAGTCCTTCGCCTGTCCTGCCTGCACGCGCGTGCATTTCATCGACCTCGCCTCCGGCCAACCGATGAGCCGAGAACGTTGACGGTGACAATGATCTGACGGACGTCATGGCATGATGTCCGCAATACTACGGCCCGGAATCCCGTTTACTGAAGCTCGATGTTTCGCCATTGATGGCGATGTACCGACGTTCATTTGATTGTCACATTGCAGCAGCCGGCCAGACGCATGTTCGACGCCCTCGCCCCGTCCTCCGCGCTTCAACTGATCGGCTTTGCCGATGTTGATGCCTTTCGGCCGATCGAGTCGATGGAGGATGCCCGAAGCATTCCGCTCGACGTCCCGAACTTCGCGGCCGCCCGCGCCGTCGTCTCTCTGCCGGCGTGCCGCATCATCGTGATGAGATCCTTCGCGCGCATCCTCGACACCGCCTATCGCATGCCGGGCGGGATGGTGATCCTGCCGATGACCGACGACCTTCAGGTCAATTCCAAGGGAATGGATCTCGACGCGCGCTTCTTCGTTGCGCTCCGCGGCAACGATGAATGCCATTTCGTCGAACCCCAAACCAATTATCACGCGATGATCATCTTCTCTCCGGGCCTGAAAGACCGGGGCTGGTTCGATCATGCCGACGATTTGCGGGCCTATGTCGCGAACCGGCCCGCGCTGCTGCACACACGGCAACTCCTGCTCGACATCCTGCGAACCGCGTCGGTGCAGCCGCTCCTGTTCGAGACCACCGAGGTCGCCGCCCATCTCCAGGAAGGCCTGCTGCTCGCGCTCGACGATTTGTTTCGGATCGATGCGCGCCCGGATCGGAGCACCTCGGTCCAGGGCGGGCGGTCGACCAAGCTCGTGCAGCGGATCGACGATTACGTCACGGCCTATCCGACCGCTCCGATCTACACGGCCGACCTCGCCGGTGAGTTCGGCGTCTCGATCCGGACGCTCAGCGGCGCCGTCAGCAAGGTGCGCGGCATGAGCCTGCACCAGTACATCCGCCTGAAGAGATTGTGGGCGACACGCGCCCGGCTGCTCAAAGGCGGAGGCGCCACCGTTGCCACCTGCGCGCGCGCCCAGGGTTTCCACCACATGGGCGAGTTTGCCGCGGCCTACCGTGCCACCTTCCACGAGGCGCCCTCAGACACGCTGGCGCGGGGCCGGCAGATCAGGCTTCCGGCAAGCTGACGCCGCCAGCCGCGCGCGACCAATCAAACGGCCGAATAAGCGGTAGTGCGGCAGCAGTCTTCGCGACGATATGTGGGGACAAGCTTGACATCGGTTGGTGCTCAGAGCACCGAGCAATGTTCGGCGGATTCCATGGGGGGCAATGTTATGCCGCTGCTTCCGAGTTCCAGGAGCCGTCGGAAAAGGGTAGCGACCCGGCAGCGGGGCGAGCTATCCTGACGCCCGACAACATCGGGTTGGGGCACCGAAATGAAAGCAAGAACAATGGCGGGAGGTCCCGCGATCAGGATTTCGCGTCTTATCAAGCCAGCGACAGAATCAGAGCTCAGCCTTTGGAGGTTTCAGAGTTTTGCGGCGTGGGGGGCATGTGTCGGCGCTATTGCGGCTGGCATATTTGCCTATCTGATCTTGAACGCCACCAAGCTGGACCTAGGCGCAAATCTCGCGCAGGACTTCCCGGTCGTCCAATTGAATTTCTCGGACAGTGCAGCAGTCAAGCGTGCCGAGAAAATCTTCTATGTCTTGTTCTACGTGTTCGGCATCGCCTCAGGCTTCGCAGCGCTCAGGCTCAGGAAATTCTTTGAAGGCCGTTCGCTGATCCTGTTCGCCGTCTCGGCGCTGGCAATTGTCTTGGCACTCGAGGCATTTCTCCAGGCTGCATTCCAGCAAAAACCTCAGATGATCGCGCTGGCCGTCTCGGTCGCAGCGATCTTCATTCCCTTCGTGACACGCTTCCGGGCCCAAATCAGCATCAAAGGCACCCCGGCGCTCCAGTCGATCAAATTTTTTGAGTTTGGATGGATTGACGCCGTGCTGATCACGGCATTGCTCGCCCTTACCCTACCTGCGAGCGTGCAACGCTTGGCTGGGATGGCCGCGGCCAACGCTCACGCCGTATCTTTTCTGGTTGGGCCGGCGCTCTATCAATTTACTGATGGCCTGGTGCCTGGCCGCGACTTCCTGTCCTTCTACGGATACGGACCGTCCTACTTATTTGGTCAACTGCTCCGCGCTGACACAAACGTTCTATACTTACGTTACATTGGCTTCGTTGCTGCATGTCTCGCGATCTATCACCTGTCGGCTTATTGGGTGCTGCGCGACTTCTTCCAGAGCAGAGCACTGCCGTTTCTCCTGGCGGTCACGTTTCTTGTAGTCTGTCAATTTGGCGACGGCGAAGCGCTCAGCGCACCGTCTGCTCTCGCCATGCGGTACATGTTCGTGTTCGTTGCCTCTGGCATCCTTGCGCATTACCTGGCGCAACCTTCAGGTCGGTTATTGGTGGCGATGTCCGCCGTCTGTGCCGGCTCGATCTTCTGGAACACCGAGACGGGGATCTATACATGGGCCGTGGGCTGCGCGGCGTTGTCAGTGCGGCTGTTCGAGAAGCGCTGGCCTTGGGAGGTCGCGGCATTCACCGGACTGTCTATCGCGATCCTGATCGCGTTGTTCGTCGCGGCCTTCGGTCCGGCCGTACTTTCGATGGACTTCCTGCATGCCTTTCTCGCGCCAATCGGGCTGCACAGCGTCTCGAATTGGGTGGGGGTGACGATGAACTGGCGTCCCGGATTTGGGACGATTTACCAATTGATCTTGCCGGCGATGGCCATCGGAACAACTGTTAGCGTTGCCGCAACGTGGGCCAACTGGCGTAGCATCGAGCGCGCGTATCTTCTTGTACTGTCTCTCGTCGCGCTGGTGTTCATGGCGAAGTGGATGAATCGGTCACTTGACGCGGTGTGGCAGCAAAACGCCTTTGCTTATCTTGCGGTTTGCGCTTGGTGGTGTCGATCTGCATTCCGCGTCGTCCTCGGCCAAACGACTTCGCAACTCGCCCCCGCGTTATCGTCGGCGGCAACAGCAGCGATCTCGGTTGTGGTGCTGCTGAGCGCGCAGGACAGGCAACAGAACGTGCCGATCGGGCTGCAGTCGTACTTGCAATATCCAAGCATCGCCAGACTGAAATTGGGACGAGGGGCGGGAGAGGTTCGGATCTCGCTCGATAGCAGCGATATCGATCTGGTCAACAAGGTCGTGCCGCGCGATGGTCGCATGTTGCTATTGTCCGACCACGATTGGCTCGTTCTTGTGGCCCTTGGCAGGGCACCTAAGAGCTACTTCCTCCCTTTCCGAGATACGTTCAGCCCGGAACATGTCGCCCGCAGCTTTGCCGAGGCTGACCATTTCATTTTGGAGCGCGACGCGACCTATCAGTACGATTGGCTGAAGGAGATGTCCGAGCGCAACTCTACGAAAAATCTCTCGTCATTCGCGAGCGCCCCGAGCACATCACGAACTTCGTTTTCAACGATGCGCGCGATCTCACGCGTATCAGTCTTGCCCGCCACCTTGACAGCGACGCGATGGCCCAGCGAAAGCAGAGCTGTTCGCGCCTCCGACAGAATGCGAGCGCCTGTAGCCGTCACGGCCTCCCGGGGTATGAGCGACCCTTCGAGTTTGGCGTTCAGAAGCTCAATCTTTCGGGCTCTCAGTCGCTCAGCATGGGCCTTAGCTTCAGCCAGGGTGTCGGTTACGGCACTGTGCCCGCCCTCGCCTCTGCGGTTTGCAGCATGTCCAATGACGCGGGCCGGATCGGCAATCGAGCGAGCCAGGTTCAAGCCTTCCTCGAAGCTGACGGTTTTGGGATCAAGCCCGGCCGACTGGACGGCTCGCCGCACGGTTGCCTGATCTAGTCCGGCCGCATCCGCAACACGGCGGATCGTTCCTCTCATCACTGTTCCTTTTTGGTGAAAACTGGTGCGGAGCCACGAAGGATGGATCAGGCCCGCGGGGCCAGTCTGACGCTTTCGGTCAAAAGCGGACGTAAAGGCACCTGCTAACCGGGCGCTTTTGGTCGAAAATGACCCATCGCGGACATAGACGTTCGTCGCGAGACGCCATGAGAGCGAGATTGTGACCATTGTCGTCTCAGTGGGATGTACAGAACGGCATCGGCGGAATGTCGATCCGCGACAAGTTGACCTGCTTGGCGGCTAAATTTAATAATTTAATTCGTCGATTTAAATTGACGCATTAAGCGAGTTGCTTATTGTTCGTTTCATCTGGAGGTCCGCCATGATGAAATTAGCACAAATTACTGCCCTATTCGCGCTGGCCGGGGCTCTGGTGTTCGGTATCCCGAATTTGGCCAAGGCCCAAAATAACCAAGGTCAAAATAACAATAACCAGGGTCAAAATGGTGGTGGTGTTCGCGGCGCGCCCGTGCCTGTCGCTGGAGCCGGTCTCCCCATCCTTGCGGTCGGCTACGGTGTTTATTGGATGATTAAGCGCCGCCGTAAGGCGGAATAGCACCGCTGCTATCGCCCAACCACTTGAACAAAGCAGCTGATCGAATTCGGAAAGACCGCCGCGAGGCGGTCTTTTTTTTGGATCAAGCATCAAGAATTTGAACTTGGCCGACGGCAACTGTTGGCCCATCGCAACATATTGCATCGCCGCGCAAAATTGACCGCTTTTGGGGCAAAGCGTATTCCTCGTGCTGATTCCGCTCGATGTCGCCCACCATTCCGGAATGATCTCGCCCACCGTTCCGATTTGATGTCGCCCACCATTCCGAG